>PKYK01000033.1 GCA_003133665.1 Acidimicrobiaceae bacterium
ACCTGTTGCGTCGGGCCTCCGACCCGAACCCGCACGCTGTTGCGGGGCTAATCGCTCAAAGGCAACGGCACAAGGGTCTAAGCAGCAACCTCAATTGAAAAGGGCAACTCTAGACGTGGGGCACATTTGGCGCCCGGCGTCCTACCGCCGCTTCTGCTTACGAGCTCGGGCCTGGACCGGGGAGTTGGCCGAGCTTCCCGAACGTCCCACTGAGCGCTGCGGCCCTTCGCTGCCCAGCCGCGCGGCGGCGGCCGGCGTCAGCGTGCGCCGCTCGGACCTCGCGGCGACGCGTTCGGCCAATTCACGGAACCGCGGCTCGCGCTCCTTGAACATCGCCAACAGCGGGCTCGCGATGAAGATCGACGAGTACGCACCGCTCAAGAGACCGACCACGAGCGCGAGACCGTAGTTCTGCAGCGTGGTCGCGCCCAGAATGTACGCGCCCACGATGAGAACCGACAGCACCGGCATGATGGCCACCAACGACGTGTTGATGGATCGGGCCAGCGTCTGGTTCATCGACAGGTTGACCATCTCGCCGTAACTCAAGTCGCCCGTCTTCAGAACGCCCGACGTGTTGTCGCGCACGCGGTCAAAGACGACAACCGTGTCGTAGAGCGAGTAACCGAGAATGGTCAGAAGGGCGATGACGGTGTCCGGGGTGATCTGAAAGCCGAAGAGTGAGAAGACCCCGACCGTGACCAGGAGGTCGTGCACCATCGCGATGAAGGCCGCCAGGGCCATCTTCGGCTCGAAACGCATGCTGATGTAGGCGACGACGGCGATGAAGAAGACAATCAGCGCCTCGAGCGCACGGCGGGTGATCTGTCCGCCCCACGTGGGCCCCACGCTGCTGGTCGAGACCTGGTTGGCGTTCACGTTCGCAACTTTCGCGAGCGCGTTCACGACGTTGTTGGTCACCGTCTGCTGCTGAGTCTGCGACATCGCGTTGAGGTCCGCGGAGACCTGGTACGTGTCATTGCCGAGCTTCTCGACCGTCGGCTGGCTGAGCCCGGCCTGCTGCACGGCGTGGGTGACGGCGCTGATCGACGTGTGGGGCGCGAGCACCTCCCACGAGTTGCCACCCTTGAAATCGATTCCGAGGTTGAAGCCACGGATGCCTAGAGACCCCAGGCCGACCACGATGACGATGACAGAGATCGTGAACCACGTGCGGCGACGGCCGACGAAGTCGATGGTCGTGAGGCCCTGATACAGCCGCCCGATGCGGCCGGGGGTCTTGGTCTCGTCAGTCATGCTGCGCGCCTCCGGCAACGAGCCCGGCGGCCATTGAAAGCGCCGAGGTGCTCTGTGAACCACGACGTCCGAGCAGGATCACGAGCGGCCTCGTGAAGTACCACGTGATCGCGACGTCCAAGATGGTGGACAGACCGAGGAAGAACGCGAACCCTCGCACGTCACCCACGGCGATGATGTAGAGCAGCAGGGCGGCCAGGAGACTCACCGTGTCAGCGGCCAACACCGTTCGCCACGCGGATCGGAAGCCCCGGTCAACCGAGGTTCGAATTGAGCGGCCCGCACGGGTTTCGTCCTTTAATCGCTCGAAATAAACGATGTAGCTGTCCACCGTGATACCGATCGACACGATCAATCCGGTGACGCCCGCCAAGTTGAAGCTTGGGGCGAACGCCGTGTGCCCGAGGGCCGAGATAACCGCCCAGAGCAGCGCCGCCGTCACGCCGAGGCCCAGCACGATGACCAGTCCCAGCGCGCGGTAGTAGAGGATCGTGTACAAGAGAACGAGCGCGAGACCCACGAATCCGGCTCCCAAACCAGCCACGAGCGCACTGTGGCCGAGGGTCGGCGAGACGGTCTGGGTGGTCAACGCCACGAGGCGCACCGGCAGCGAACCGAACTGCATCGCCAGGGCCAGGTTCTTGGCCGACGCTTCAGTGAAGGAGCCGGAGATCTGGCCCTGACCCGCGAACGAGGTGAACGTGGTCTGATTCGGCTGAATGAGGGGTGCGGACTGCACGACACCATCGAGCTCGATCGCCAACTCGGCGTGGAAGTTCTGCTGGGCAACCTTGTCCCACAGGGGGCTTCCGGCACTCGTCAACGTGTAGTTGACGACCCATGCGCCAACCTGATCCTGCTGGGCGACGGCCGACTTGATCGAATGACCGGTCAGTTCGGAGTTTCCCAGTACGTAGCGAACATTGTTGCTGCCCAGGGCCGGCAGCAGCACCGGCACTTTCGGGTTGTCACTGGCGGGCGGCGTCGAGGCGATGTTCACGTACTGCGGGTCGAGGCCGATGTTGTGGGTCGGATTCCCCGTGGTGGGGTCGACCGCGAGATTCGCCGCCGACATGACGTAGCCCGCTTGGCAGGCGGGGATCGCGGCGACCACCTTCGCCTTCGAGGAGGCGGCGGCCGTCTGACAGACGACCGGACGGAAGAGCAACTGCGCCGTTTGGCCAATGGCCGCGAGAACCTGACGGGCGTTGGTGACGCCGGGAACGCTCACCACCACGTTCTTGCCCTGCAAATTGACCTGGGCTCCCGAGACGCCGAGACCGTTGACCCGGTTGTTCAGGATCGTCACGACCTCTTGCATATTGGCGATCGACGTGGGCGTTACCGGCTTGTACACAACTGACAGTCCACCGGCCAGGTCCAAACCCAACTTGGGGGCCCACCCGAGCGACAGCGTCGTCAACAGGGCTCCGAAGGAGATGACAATGGTCAATATGAGGCTGACGATCAGTGACCGTCGCGAACCAACCGGTGAGGCCATTACTGCTTGTCGCCTTCTTGGTTCTTCTCCGCTGCGTCGTCAGTGGACTCGGGTACCACGGGGTCAAATCGGCGAGCGATCGCGGTCGGGATGAACTCCAACTCGACTCCGCTGGCGCTACGAAGCGTGATGAGGTCGTCACCGTTCTTCACGACGGTTCCTACGAAGCCACCGATCGTCTGGGCGCGGACCCCGACTTCGACCTGACGGGCCTGGGAACGCGCGGCCTTCTGCTTGCGGTTTCGCGGGCGCAGGTACAAGAAGTAGAGGGCCCCAAAGACCACTACGTAGATAATCAGAATAGACGACGAGCCACCGCTCGAAGCTGCGAACATATAGGTTTCCTCCAGCAATAGACAAAGAAACCCTAGTCGCTCCGAGGCTCCGCTCTAGACCAGCCCGCCGCCGCGGGGCCTCAGACCTAGGTGCGCATAGGCCCGCTCCGTGGCGACACGGCCCCGGGGAGTTCGTATGAGGAGGCCTTCGCGCAGCAAGAAAGGCTCGTAGGCGTCCTCGATGGTCGACGACTCCTCGCCACAGGCGTGGGCCAGTGTCGTGAGACCGACTGGCTGAGCGGCGAACTGGTCGCACAACAGACCGAGGATCCGCCGGTCGATCTTGTCGAGACCGTACTCGTCAACGCCGAACAGCTCGAGGGCCATCACCGCGACCGCGCCGTCCACAACGCCCAATTCGTGCACGGCGGCGACGTCGCGGACTCGTCGAAGCAATCGATTCGCGATCCGGGGCGTGCCGCGGCTCCGGCCGGCGATGATCGCGGCGGCGTCACCCGACAGCTCCACATTCAAGAGCGACGCCGAACGCGAGACGATGATGGTCAACTCGTCGGGATCGTAGAGATCGAGTTGACCAACGAAACCGAAACGGTCGCGCAGCGGCGCGGCGACGAGACCGGTGCGCGTGGTGGCGCCGACGAGCGTGAAGTTCGGCAGATCGAGACGGATCGAGCGAGCCGACGGTCCTCGACCGATCATCACGTCGAGCCGACGATCCTCCATCGCCGGATACAGGACCTCTTCGACGGCCCTGCTGAGGCGGTGGATCTCGTCGATGAACAGCACGTCACCATCCTGGAGGTCGGTCAGCAGCGCCGCGAGGTCACCCGGACGCGACAGCACGGGGCCCGACGTGATGCGCAGCCCCGAGCCCATCTCGGCCGCCACAATGCTCGCCAACGACGTCTTGCCGAGACCCGGTGGACCCGCGAAGAGGAGATGGTCAGCGACCTGACCACGCGATTTCGCCGCACCCAGAACGATCTCCAAGTGCCGCACGAGTTCGCCCTGGCCGACGAAGTCGCGCAACGTGCTCGGGCGCAGTGACACCTCGACGCGACGTTCCTGCTCGTCGGCGACCGGGACCACCACATTCGAGCTGAGCTGCTCGAGGTCGATATCGCGCCGGCTCACTGGCGCCTCAGGAGTTGCAGGGCCTCCCGCAGGGCCGCCGGTTCATCGTCGGGCAGTTCCACGTCGGCCAGCGCACCACGTATCTCCTGGGCGCTGTAACCGAGGCCGCGCAACGCGTCTTCGATGGCACTCGAACGCAGCGGCCCGCGGCTCGCTGGCTCGTACGGTCCGGCCACCGCGACCTTTCCCTTGAGTTCGAGAACGATCCGACTCGCCGTCTTGGCGCCGATGCCGGGAATCTGGACGATCCGCTTCGTGTCGCCACTCTCGATGGCACCCGCAAGTTCATTCCGTGACATCGTTCGAAGCGCCCCGAGCGCCGTCGAGGGACCGACGCCCGGAGTCACGAGGAGAAGCTCGAAGAACTCACGGTCCTCGTAGGTCTTGAAGCCGAACAGCACGATCGCGTCGTCGCGCACGACGGTGTACACGAAGAGTTCCACGGAGTCGCCTGCGCGAACATCGTCGGCGGACGCGACATGCACCTCGTAGCCCACGCCCTGGACGTCGACCACCAGGGCCCCGTTGGCGTGACGATGCAGTGCGGTTCCGGCGAGCCACCCGATCATGCGGGACTCTCTACCGGGTAGCGCCGCTCCATTCGAGCGGTCATGAAGTACGTGATGGCAAGGGCGAGGGCGTCCGCCGCGTCGGCAGGCTTGGGAATCTCCACGAGCCCGCAGAGTCGCGCGACCATCCCCTGCACCTGGGACTTGCTGGCGGCGCCGTAGCCCGTCACCGCCAGCTTCACTTCCTGGGCCGTGAACTGGCGCACGGGCAGGTCAACGGCGCCGGCCAACGCGACCGCGACACCGCTGGCCTGCGCAACCGGAATCGCCGTCTTCGCGTTTCGCTGATAGAAGACTCGTTCCACCACGACCGCGTGCGGCTTGGTCTCATCGATCAGGGTGCGCAACTCCACGAGCAACTGGCCCAACCGGGTTTCCACCGGAACCTTCGGATCCGTCTCCACCACGCCCGCTCGCACCGCTCGAAACGACTCGAGGCCCTCGAAGGAGCCTTCGACGAGTCCGAAGCCGCATCGGGTGAGTCCGGGGTCGATTCCGAGTACGAACATATGTTCGATACTATCCCGTCACCCTGACACTGAACGGGTTTTATCCCTCGAAAGCGGTCAGTATTTCGTCGGGGATGTCGAAATTGGCGTAGACGTTCTGCACGTCGTCGTGGTCGTCGATGGCGTCCATCAGCCGCAGGATCTTCTTGGCATCCGATTCGTCGGTGACCTCGATCACGTTCTGGGCGACCAGTGTCAGGTCCGCGCTCAGGACCTTGACGCCGAACCCCTCGAGGGCGTCGCGCACGAGTCCCACGTCGTGCGGCTCGGTCGTGACGGTGATCGTCGCGCCATTGTTGGTGAAGTTCTCTCCACCCGCTTCCAGCACCCACTCGAGAAGTTGATCCTCGTCGATGGGCCCCTGCACTTCGACGATGCCCTTGCGGTCGAACTGCCACGACACCGCGCCGGGCTCGGCGATCGTGCCGCCGTTCTTCGACAACAGGTGCTTGATCTCGGCACTCGTGCGATTGCGGTTGTCGGTGAGCGTTTCGATGATGACCGCGATGCCACCGGGCGCGTAGCCCTCGTAGCTCACCGCCTCGTAACGCGCACCTTCGAGTTCACCGGTGCCTCGCTTGATGGCCCGCTCGATCGTGTCGATCGGCACCGACGCTTCGCGGGCCTTCTGGAACATCGTGCGCAGGCTGGCGTTCGAGGCCTGGTCGCCGCCGCCTTCGCGGGCCGCAACCTCGACTTGACGGATTATCTTGGCGAATACCTTGGCGCGGGCGCTGTCCTTCGCGCCTTTGCGGTGTTTGGTTGTTGCCCACTTCGAATGGCCGGACATGGATCCTCCTGCCCCCTTGGGCGTTGCAATGCTACCGGCAATTCAGAGGGTGTCGACGAAGAGTCGATGGACCCGGGCGTCACTCGTGAGTTCGGGATGGAACGAACACCCCCAGACGTTGGCCTGGCGCACCAGCACGGGGTGATCGCCGTCACCGTGGTCGTGACTGGCCAAGACCTCCACCTCTTCGGTCCACGACTCGATCTTCGGGGCCCGGATGAACACTCCCGGCACCGGACCGATGCCCTTCACCTCGATCACGGTTTCGAAGCTCGCGATCTGGCGACCGTAGCCGTTTCGGCGAACCGACACGTCGAGCGCGCCGAAGCTCCATTGATCGTCCCGCCCGCCCAGCACGTGGCGGCTCAGCAGGATCAGTCCCGCGCAGGTCCCGAGCACGGGCAGTCCGTGGCGGATCTTCTCGTCCAGCCCCGAGCGAACGCCCGATGTCGTCAGGAGATGGGCAATCGCCGTCGACTCCCCGCCGGGCAACACCAGCCCCGCCAGACCATCGAGTTGCTCGACGTGACGCACGCGCACGACCTCGGCGCCAATCTCTTCGAGCCTCGCGACGTGTTCGCGGACGTCACCCTGAAGGGCGAGCACGCCAACGCGTGGCACTACCAACCGCGCTCGGCGAGACGCACTTCCAGTGTGGACGTTTCGGCTCCGGGCATCGCGGCACCCAGTCCGGTAGAGACCTTCGCCAGGACGCTCGCCTCGTCGAAGTGCGTCGTCGCTTCAACAATGGCCCGCGCCATGCGCACGGGGTCCTCACTCTTGAAGATGCCCGAACCCACGAACACCGATTCGGCGCCGAGCTGCAGCACCAGCGAGGCGTCCGCGGGCGTCGAGATGCCTCCGGCGCAGAACAGGGGCACCGGCAACTTCCCGGTGGAGGCGACTTCTTGCACCAGAGCCAGTGGCGCCTGGAGATCCTTGGCCAGGGCGAACAACTCCGCGGCGTCGGCGCTCTGGAGACGACGCAACTGAGCGTTGATGGTACGCAGGTGTCGCACGGCTTCGACGACGTTGCCGGTACCGGCTTCGCCCTTGGAGCGAATGAGGCAGGCTCCCTCCCCGATGCGGCGGAGCGCCTCACCGAGATTGGTGGCGCCACAGACGAAGGGCACGGTGAAGCCCCACTTGTCGATGTGGTTCTCCTCATCGGCCGGCGTCAAGACCTCGGACTCGTCGATGTAGTCAACGTCGAGCGCCTGGAGTATCTGCGCCTCGGCGAAATGGCCGATGCGGGCCTTGGCCATGACCGGAATGGTCACCATGGCCTGGATCTCCTGGATCATCTGCGGGTCGCTCATCCGAGCGACGCCGCCATCGCGGCGAATGTCCGAGGGCACCCGCTCGAGTGCCATGACGGCAACCGCTCCGGCGTCCTCGGCGATCTTGGCCTGCTCGGGATTGACCACGTCCATGATGACGCCACCACGGAGCATGTCGGCGAGGCCGCGCTTGACCAGGGCTGAACCGACGGTTGAGGGATTGTGCGAAGAACTCATGTTCTCAGCCTAACTGGAGCGGTCGCTCACCACTCCTCGAGCGCCCGTGCACGCAGTTCGACGTCATCGAGATCGGCCATTTCGGCCTCGCGACGGTCACTCCAGATGTCGAACCAGATCCAGCGCCAGTTGGCGTACTTGGCGCCGGCGAAGAACGAATCGGCGGGCACCACCTGGCGAGAGCACTTGCGCAGAGCACCCGCGAGTCCGAGTGGGTAGCGAATCGACGCGGCGGCGACTTCGTCGGCGCGGTACGCCATCCCGCTTCCCGCGAGAACTCCGCGAGATTCGTCACTGAGGTTCGCCACGCAGGCCACGCTCTCGCGGGTCAAGAGGCCCAGCCGCTGACGGGCGAGGCAGTGCGCCACCACGCCTTCGAGTTCAATGAGTTCGAAGTCACGCATCATGGCGCTGGTCACGAACAACGAGTGTCGGGTCCCGTCGGGGACCAACGCGGCGTTGTATCCGGGGTCGTCGATGATGAAGGCGCTGACGTCGGCGGCGCCAAAGGTCGCCGCCAACCGGTCCAGCACGGTGACGAGACGCTGCCGGTCCTTCGAGGTGCCGTCGGCCTTGAACTGATCAACCATGGCGGCGCCAAGGAGGAGCCCCTGGTGCTCGAACTTGACGAGGGAACGGCGCAGGTCCCACGCGTAGAGGGCCGCGACCGCGACACCCACCGCCGGCAACCACGGCACCACCACGACGCCCACGATCAGCGCCACGACGACGGCGGCCACGACGATGGTCTGGGGCAGCTTGCGACGAACCGCAATCCGACGAACGATGTGCTGATTCTCGTGGCGCTCGGCGGCCGATGGGACGTAGGGGCTCTGCCACGTCGGATCGAGCACCGGCGCGACGTAGCGCGGCTCGCGGTCTCGCGAGGAGTTGGGCCGGCGTGAACGCGAACGTTGCTTAGTTGCCACGACGCAAGGCTACCGTGCCGACTGAAAATGCTCGCGTGCCGTTGCGTACACCGGCTCGTACGCGTCCATCAGGCTGCGCATCGACCAGTGCTGCGCGTGCGCCCTGGCGGCGGCCACCCGCTCGGGGGTCTCGCTCGACAGGGCCGTCGCAATGGCCTGCTCGAGGGCTGACGAGTCGCCAGGCGCGAACAGCACCGCGAAGCCACCCGTGGCCTCGCGGTAGCCGGCGATGTCGCTCGCGACCACGACGGACTCGCTCGCCATCGCCTCGAGTAGCACCAAGCCGAAGCTCTCGCCGCGCGTCGCGGGTGCCACCACGACGTTGGCCCGACGCAGCCACTCACGCTTCTGGGCATCACCCAAGGCTCCCGCGAAGAGGATCCGCTCGTCGTTCGCCGCCAGTGCCTCCAGCCTGCGGCGCTGCGGCCCGTCGCCGACGATCACCAGTCGCCACCGGTCGACGTCGCGCGCGTTGTGGGCCCGGACCGCCCGAATCGCGTGTTCGGTCCCCTTGCGCTCCTCGAGTCGACCCACCGTGACGATGACGGTCTCGCCGGTTCGTACGCGCGGCGATGCAACGAAGCGTTCGGTCTCAAAACCGTTGAAGAGCACGAGAGCATCGATACGCGCCGCGCTGCGAATCGTTGACGCCGCCTCAGCGCTCACCGCGACGCTGGCGTCGATGTGCGACGAGAGGAATCGCAGCAGGGGTCCGGTGAGCCGCAGGGCCGGTCCGTTGCCGCTGCGATGGAACGTGGCCACCGCCGCGGCGCCGTGGTCGCTCAGCACGCCCCAGCCCACGAGTGGGGCGAACGGTTCGTGGAAGTGAACGACGTCGGGACGAAACGCTCGAACGGCCTGGCGGGCGCGCAGCGCGGCGAGAGGCGAGAGCGTCAGCGGTGCGCGAGATCCGTTGGCCGGCAGCGAGAGGAGACGGCCGAATCGAGCAACCGACGCGAGCGAGTCAACGGTCGAGACGTCACGGCCGTCCGGAGCCACGATCAGGACCTCGTGCCCGCGCCGCTCGAGCTCGCGGCTCATCGCTACGACCTGCTCCTGCACCCCGCCAAAGACCCCGAGGGCGTAGGGCGAGATCAGCGCGACGCGGGTGCTCACGGTTCAGGGAACAGCGGTTGGAGCACGTGCCACTGTTCGGGCGCCCGTCGGATCAGCCCTTCGAGTTCGTAGGCGATCAACTGGGTGACCCTCGTCACGTCCTCGCGCAGCCGACCGGTCCGCACGGCGTCAATCGGAGGAGTGATGACGGCGAAGTGGTCGCGGCCCGGGCCGGCGTAGCACCCGGCCGCCACCAGGGTCGCCCCCGTGCGCAGGGCCAGCGTGGCCGGGCCGGCCGGCATCGTCACCCGATCGCCGAAGAATTCGACTTCGATGCCGTTGTCCTGGATGTCGCGATCGCACAGGAGGCCCACGACGCCGCCATTCTTGAGCGTCTGCAGCAACACCGTGCCCGCGCGTTCATTCAACGGCTCGATGTTGATGCCGATCGAATGACGCTTCTCGCGAATCCACTCGAAGAGCGCGGGAGGCTCCAGGTCCTCGGCGACGGCGGTCATCGGCATGCCGAGATGTGCGAGGAATGATCCACCCCACTCCCAACTGCCCACGTGCGGCAGCGCGATGACCGTGCCGGCCCCACGCTCCTGGGCGTCGGTCAGGTATTCGAGTCCCTCGCAGATTCGGAACCGGTCGTACACGGTACCTCGCTCTAGCGCCGGCAACTTGGCCCCTTCGGCCCAGTACTGGCCGTAGCCTTCGAAGCCGCGATCGACAAACCGCTCGAGCAACTGCTGATCGACGTCGCCGCCCGGCGGGGCGAGGGCGTGACGAAGATTCGTCGTCAGGTTCGCGCGCAGACCCCGCGTGCGACGCCCCACCGCGCGAGCGACATGTCGCCCGAGCCACACGTCAAGCCGTTCGGGCAGCGCTTCGATCACCGCGCCCAACGTCTTGAAGAGCGCGAAGCGCGCAGTTCCGGCCACGGCTAGTGACGCGACGTGCGACTAAGCCCTCGACGCAAACGATTGGTGTGATAGTGCGCCCGCTCGACCAGGGGAATCGGCGGCGCGGGACGGGCCGCGATCTGCCACACCCGCCAGAATCGGCCCATCGCGGTCATCGCCGTCAGGACCAACAACAGCCACAGCACCGGGATGAAGATCTGGGTGGCGAGGAGACCGACGCCGAGCAGGATCATCCGTTCGGCGCGCTCCATGAGACCGCCCTTGGCGGCCAGGCCGAGGCTCTCCGCCTTGGAACGCTGGTAGGAGATCATGAAGGTCGTGGTCACGATGCCAAAGGGCAGCAGCACCAGTTGGCCGTGGTGGTGAGCCGTCAGGTAGTACGCGGCGCCCCCGAGCAGTACGGCGTCCGACAATCGATCCACCACCGAGTCGAAGAAACTCCCGCGTTGACTCGTGCGGTGCGATGCCTTCGCCACCGGCCCGTCGAACATGTCGTGGAAGCCCGTCGCGGTGAGCAGGAAGATCGCCAAGTGGTGGTGACCAACCGCGATGGCCCAGCCCGTCGCGCAGGCGAAGACCAATCCCGAAGCAGTGAGTACGTCGGCGGAGAAGCCAATGCGCACCAACCAGCGGCCAACCGGCGCGGTAGTCGCGTCTAGCGACTGTCGAAACTTTCCGTCGAACATTGATCCTCCGGACCCTTGTTGCAGAGTCTAACGGTACTGCCCGGCGGTTTTAGGCTCCAATATGGGCATGAACCTTGTCCCAGGTCGATGCGAGCGATTCGGGCAATACACGGGTTTCGGCGATTGACGTCATGAAATTCGTGTCGCCGATCCACCGGGGCAGCACGTGGCCGTGCAGGTGCTTCGGGATTCCCGCCCCGGCGGCCTGGCCAAGATTCATCCCGACATTCATGCCGTCGGGCTCGTACGCCGCCTCCAACGCCGTCACGACCAGGCGAATCGCCAGGAAGAAGTCCTCGTACTCGGGGAGGGAGAGTTCCCCGAGACCGGCCACGTGACGGCGGGGCAGCACCAAGAGGTGACCAGAGCCGTACGGGTACGCATTCAACGCGACGTACGACAACTCGCTGCGCCACAGCACCCCCGAGGACTGCGCCACCTCGGCTTCGGCCAGAGTGCAGAACACGCACTCGCCAGCGTCGAGCGCGTTCTCGCTCGCGCCGGTACTCGACACGTACTGCTCTCGCCACGCCGCCGAGAAGCGCTCGAGGGGCACTACGACGCCTCGGGAGAACCGTGACCGGCGATCTCGACCAGCAGGTGTTCACGAAACTGCGCCAGCGTCACGCCGCGCTCGGGATCGTTCGATCCGCGGGCGTTGATGCCCACCGTGCCACTCGCGACATCCTCGTCGCCGACCACGAGGATGTAGGGGACCTTCTCCATCTTCGCCTTGCGGATTCGTGCGCCCAGGGGCTCGGACGCGGCCTCGACCTGCACGCGCACGCCGTCGAGACGCAGAGCCGCCGCGATCTCATAGGCGTAGCTGTCGTGATCGTCTCGCACCCCGAGCACCCGAACCTGTTCGGGATTGAGCCAGGTCGGCATGTTGCCGGCGTAGTGCTCGATGAGAACGGCCATGAAGCGCTCGACGGATCCGAACAACGCCCGGTGGATCATGATCGGCTGGTGGCGCGCATTGTCCGCCGCGATGTACGTCGCGTCGAATCGCTGGGGCGTCTGGAAGTCCAGTTGAATCGTCGACATCTGATGCGTTCGACCAATGGCGTCGCGCGCCTGCACGGAGATCTTCGGACCGTAGAAGGCGCCGCCACCCTCGTCGAGCACCAACTCCAGTCCGGCCGCTCCGGCCACCGTGGCGAGGGTGACTTCGGCTTCGGCCCACTCTTCGTCGGTGCCGACGGCCTTGCCCTCGGGGCGAGTCGAGAGCTCCAAGTAGAAGTCGTTCAGGCCGAAGTCGCGCAACAGAGCGAGGACGAACTTCAACAGACTGGCCAACTCATCGGCCATCTGCTCTTTCGTGCAGAAGATGTGCGCGTCGTCCTGGGTCATGCCGCGCACGCGGGTCAGGCCGTGCACGACGCCGGACTTCTCGTAGCGGTAGACCGACCCGAACTCGAACATGCGCAGCGGCAACTCTCGGTAGCTGCGCTGGCGCGACTTGAAGATCAGGACGTGGAACGGGCAGTTCATCGGCTTCAGGTAGTAACGCTGACCTTCGTCGAGTTCCATGGGCGGGTACATGCCCTCGGCGAACCACTCAAGGTGCCCCGAGGTC
Organism: Acidimicrobiaceae bacterium; assembly: GCA_003133665.1. Lineage (GTDB taxonomy): Bacteria > Actinomycetota > Acidimicrobiia > Acidimicrobiales > RAAP-2 > RAAP-2. The sequence continues at coordinate 12,750 of PKYK01000033.1, forward strand.
TCGAAGAGTTCGGACTTGGAGATGTGGGGCGTGTAGACGAATTCATAGTCTCCCGCCACGTGGCGGCCGCGCGAGTACTCCTCCATCACGCGGCGCATGATGCCGCCCTTGGGGTGGAAGACCGCGAGCCCCGATCCGATCTCCGAAGGGAACGAGAACAGGTCGAGCTCCTGGCCCAGTCGGCGGTGGTCGCGCAGTTCGGCCTCGGCGAGTTGGTGCAGATGCGCGGCCAGCGCGTCCTTCGACTCCCAGGCCGTGCCGTAGATGCGCTGCAACTGCGGATTCTTCTCGTCGCCACGCCAGTAGGCACCCGCGACCCGCATCAGTTTGAAGTGGCCGAGACGCGACGTCGACGGCACGTGGGGGCCCCGACAGAGGTCGCGGAACGACGACGAGTTCTCGTAGGTGGAGACGACCGTGGCGCTGCCCGCTTCGGCGAGGTCTTCCTGCGTGCCGCCCGATAACACCGCCTTGATGATCTCGACCTTGAACGGCTGGTCCTTGAAGATCTCGAGGCCCTCCTCAATCGAGAATTCGGAACGGGTGAAGGGCTGGTCTTCGGCCACGATCTTTCGCATCTCGGCTTCGATCCGCACGAGATCGTCATCACTGAAGTGGTCCCCACCGGGCAGGGAGAAGTCGTAGTAGAACCCGTCACGAATCGCCGGCCCGATGGCGTAGTGCGCCCCGGGCCAGAGTCGAGTCACCGCCTGGGCCAGAACGTGGGCGGTCGAGTGGCGAAGCACTTCGCGACCGTGTTCACTGGCGGGAGTGACGATGGAGACCCTGGCCCCCGCGGTCAGGGGGGCCGAGAGGTCCGTCAACTGGCCGTTGACCTCTGCGGCCAGGGCGTCCTTGGCCAGTCGCTTGCCAATGACCGCCGCGAGGTCCAATGCCGTCGACCCCTCGGGCAGCGTGCGAGCACTGCCGTCAGGCAGAAGTACTTCGATATCCGGCATCGTGACCTTTCGTTGCCTACAGCGTAATGCCGAGCAAAGCCGCGCCTGGAGCTACGTTGTAGCCCGCGTGGGCCGCTTCATCGACGGCCATCAGCGCCGCGGGACTGTCGAGATTGTCATCCAGAGCGCCGCGCACGTCGTCGATCACCGAACTCGCGCGCTCCGTGGTCAACGTGGAGCGCCAGGTGGCCAGACGCGACTGAGCCCGCGACAGCAACTCATCGCGCCACTCCCAATCCTCGCGGTAGTGCTGGTCGAGGAGAGCGAGACGAACGGCCGCGGGTTCCGCGCGCTCCACGAGCTCGGACACGAAGACGAGATTGCCAAGAGACTTGGACATCTTGGTCCCGTCCAGACCGACGAGTCCCACGTGCAGCCAGTGCTTCGCGAAGGGCGCTCCGGTGACCGACTCGCTCTGGGCCGCTTCACACTCGTGGTGCGGGAACGCCAGATCGCGTCCCCCGCCGTGGACGTCCAGGGTCTCGCCGAGGTCGCGCAGTGCGAGAGCCGAACACTCGATGTGCCATCCGGGACGTCCCGCGCCCCAGCGCGACTCCCAGGCCGGTTCATCCTCGAGCGATGGCTGCCACAGCACGAAATCCAAGGGGTCGCGCTTTCGCAGATCGTCCGGCCGGCCGCCGTGGATCGCGGCGAGCTCGAGCATCGAGTCGCGGCTCTCGTGACTGACCTGGCCGAACCGGGGGAACTTCGAGACCTCGAAGTAGACCCAACCTTCGACCTCGTAGGCGAGTCCCAGGTCGAAGGTTTCACCGATCAAGGTCAGGATCTCGGGAATTGCCCCCGTGGCGCGCGGCTCGCCGTACACCGGCAGGAGATTCAGCAGTTGCATGTCCCGCTCGAACTTCGCCATCTCCTGAGCCGCCAAATCGAGGTAGTTCACCCCGAGTTCGCGGGCCTTGCGCAACATGTCGTCGTCCACGTCGGTGACGTTTCGCACGCAACGCGTCTCGTGCCCGGCGTCACGCAGTCGGCGCTGCAGCACGTCGAACGTCAGATAGACGTAGGCGTGACCCAGGTGCGCCGCGTCGTACGGCGTGATGCCGCAGCTGTACATCGTCACGATCGGGCCCGCGTCAAGAGCGAACACCCCACGCCTGGCGGTGTCGTAGAGCTGCATCAGTGCGTCAGTCCGGCCAACTTCACGTAGCTGTGCGCCTTGTGACGGATGTTGATCGAGATGCACACTGCGGTGAACGCCTCGATGGCGCCGGCGAGCGAGAGCGACCCCGCCACGACGCCCCGCAGTCCGGGCATCTCGTTGACGATGCCCGCGACGGACTCTCGCGCCGCGTCATCATCGGCGAAAATCACGACGTCGGCGTTAAGACCGCTGTCGAGGTCCTCCATCTGCGCGGCGGGCAGATGGTGGAACGCCCCCACGATCGTGCTCGCCGGAAGCGCGAAGGCGATCTGCGCCGCCATCGATCCTCGGGGGGGGTACAGGGGGACGAGTTCACGTCCCTCGCGCGCGAGCGCGTTCACCATCGAGATGACCGTCTTGCCCGCGAGCTGCGTGCGAAGGGCGCTCACCGTCGCCACGGCCGAGTCCCACGGGGTCGCGACCACGACCAGATCGCAGTTCGCGGCCTCTTCGTTCGTCGCGCCCCGGACGGTACCCTGTCCGCGCGGTGCGATTCCCGCGGCGACCGTGGCGGCGCGATCGCCGTCACGCGAACCCAGCACCACGCTGTAACCGGCGCTCGCGAGTCGCACTGCCACACCGCGACCCGCAGGTCCGGTTCCTCCGAGAATGCCCACTGTTCCCATCATCGTCCTCATTGAAATAGATGTCGAGAAGTACGCTAACAAGATGGGACTACTGACGAATCATCGAATCCTGATTACCGGCGTCTTGACCGATGACTCGCTGGCGTTCGGCATCGCTAAGCGGGCGCTCGAAGAAGGCGCGACCATCGCCCTTTCGGGTGCGGGTCGAGGCACGTCGATTACGAGGCGCACCGCCCGCAAGCTCGGTGATGTGGGGGAAATCATTGAACTCGACGTCACCGATCCCGCTCAGATCGCCGAGGCCGCGATCGAGTTGGACCGGCGCTTTGGCCGCCTCGATGGACTGGTGCACGCCATTGGCTACGCCCCGCAGACCTGCCTCGGCAGTGGCATGTTCGTCGCGCCCTTCGAGGACGTCGCCATCGCCATGCAAATCTCGACCTACTCACTGGCCGCACTCGTGGGCGCGTTTCGCCCCCTCCTACAGAAGAGCGAGGCCAGCGGCGGCGCTTCGGTTGTCTCCCTTGACTTCGACGGTTCGAGGGCCTATCCCAAGTACGACTGGATGGGCGTGATGAAGGCCGGGCTCGAGTCTCTGGGCCGCTACCTCGCGCGCGAGGTCGGTCCCGACAAGATCCGCGTCAACATGTTGGCCGCCGGCCCGATTCGAACGGTTGCGGCCAAGTCGATTCCGGGCTTCGCGCTCTTCGAGGACACGTGGGCCGAACGGGCGCCGCTCGGCTGGGACGTGTACGACTCGAGTGCGGTCGCCGACACCGCCATCGCTCTCCTGTCGCCGCTGTTTCGCGGCACCACCGCGTCGGTGATCCACGTCGACGGCGGCGCTCACGCGATGGGTTAGCGTTCCTGCTGGGCGAACTGCGTCTCGTACAGATCGCGATACAGCCCGCCGGCCGCGAGCAGTTCCGCGTGCGATCCACGCTGGACGATGGTGCCTTCGTCCACGACCAGAATCTGGTCGGCGTTGCGGATCGTGGAGAGCCGGTGCGCAATGACGAGCGACGTCCTCGACGACATCGTCTCGTCGAGGGCACGCTGCACGGCGGCCTCGCTCTCCGCGTCGAGGTGGGCCGTCGCCTCATCGAGCACGACGAGGCGCGGCGACTTCAACAGAAGCCGGGCCAGAGCGACGCGCTGCTTCTCACCGCCCGAGAGCCGGTAGCCCCGCTCCCCCACCACAGTGTCGAGGCCGAGCGGCAACGACGCGACCAGGCTCCAGATCTGCGCGGCGCGCAGCGCCGTCTCGATGTCTTCGTTGGTCGCGTCGGGCTTGGCGAAGGCCAGATTGGCCCGCAGGGTGTCGTGAAAGAGATGGGGATCCTGGGTGACCACCCCCACCGTGGCGCTGAGCGACGTCCGCGTCGCCTCGCGGACATCCACGCCGTTGATGCTCACCTCGCCGGCGTCCACGTCGTAGAGACGCGACACCAACAACGAGATCGTGGTCTTGCCCGCACCGCTCGGACCGACGAGGGCCGTCATCGTTCCGGGCTTCACCGTGAAAGAGACGTCGTGCAACACCGCAGTGCGCGGCGTGTCGTCGAGGGTGGCGACCGCCTCGAGTGACGCCAGTGAGACCTCCTCCGCGCCGGGGTAGGAGAAGGCGACGTGATCGAAACGCAGGTCGGCGGGGCCCTCGGGTATTGGCCGCGCCGCCGCGCTCTCTTTGATCATCGGTTCGAGGTCCAGCACTTCGAAGAGCCGCTCGAAACTGACCATCGCCGACATGTAGTCGATGTTGAGACTCGACAGCTGGGTGAGAGGCCCGTAGAGACGCGTCAGGTAGGCCGTCAGGGCGACCACCGTGCCCACCCCAAGCGTCCCGCGCACGACCTGCACGCCGCCGAAGCCGTAGGCGAAGGCGGTGGCGAGCGAAGCGGTGAGCGAGAGCGCGACGATGAAGAATCGCTGGTACGTGGCCTGGCGCACCCCCATGTCGCGCACCTGTCCCGCCCGGTTCTCAAAGGTGCGGAGTTCGTCCATCGGACGACCGAAGAGCTTCACGACCATCGCGCCCGCGACGTTGAATCGCTCGCTCATCACCATGTTCATCTCGGCGTTGAGTTCCATACCGCGTTGGAACAGCGTCCCGAGTCTTCGCCCCACGTAGCGCGCCGGCAACAAGAACACCGGCAACAGCACGAGCGCCACCAGGGTGATCTGCCAACTGAGGATGAACATGGTTCCGAGGATCAGCACCACCAGGATGACGTTGCCCACCACGTTGGAGAAGAGATCGGTGAATGCCTGTTGGGCACCGACGACGTCGTTGTTCAATCGACTGATCAGCGCCCCGGTCTGGGTGCGGGAGAAGAACGCGATAGGCATCTCCTGGATGTGGCTGTAGACCTTGGCCCGCAGGTCGTAGATCAGGCCCTCGCCAATCACCGCGGAGATCCGCCGTTCGAAGAGTGAGAGCACCGCGGCGATGATCGCGAGACCGGCGGTCAGCGCCGCGAGCCCGACGATGAGACCCTCGCGATGGAACTTGAATCCGACATCGATGATCTCTCGAAGCACCAGGGGCGAGATGGAACTGACGACGGCGTCCAGCACCACGGCGATGAGAAAAGTGATGAGAATCGACTTGTAGGGCCTGGCGAAGGTGAGTATCCGAGGCAGCGTGCCCTTCTTGATGCGGTGCTCGAGAAGGGCACGGTCGCGTCGAAGGGAACGACTCGCGAGACGCGCGCCGCCCGCTCCCCCTCCATGCATGCTCATGAACACTCCTCCGCCAAGAGCAGTGTAGGAAGCAGCGAGGCCCCGTGGAGCGACGGCCGACTACCCCTCTCTTCGAGCGTTCGTTTCATCTCCGCCAGCGCGGTCTGGAAACCCACCCGAGCGACCTCACGTGCGTCGGACCGGTTTGACGACGTTGGCGTTACGACGAACGTGCGCTCATTCACCTCGTTCTCGAGTCGTTCGCCCCGGACGCGGTACACCACGCTTCGGATCATCGTCACGATCCGGATGATGCCGTCTTGGTCCCCAGTCTCGATACGCCAATTCGGCGATGGACCCGGCGCAGGTTCGCACCAGCCCATCGACCGCAGGGCTGCTTCGTCTTGATCGCCGAGGGCGACGCCCTCGAAGATACTGATATTCGACACCACCTCGGCAAGAACCTTGCCGTCGGGCTCGACCCAGAACTGGACGTAACGGCCGTCCGCGAAACCAATGATTGCCACGAGACAACGGGAATCGAGGGCCATCGCTCCGAGCATCTCGGGAAGATACGCAATGAACGAGTCGACCGTGGAGACGACCCGGTTGCTTCTCCGGTCAGGTGAACTCTCCCCATGCACCCACCGCACGAAGGGGCTGCGACACTACGACGTGAGTGCGCTCGCCACTATCAGGAGTCCCAGGGTCACCATCACACAGCCACCGATGGCGCGCAGCACCACGAGGCGAGACGGTGAACCCGAGAGCCACTCACGGGCCGTTCCCGCTATCAAGCCCCACGTGCCGTCGCTGAGAAACGCCATCACGCTGAAGATCCCACCGAAGATCAGCAGTTGCACCGTGACGTTGCCCTCGGCGCGATCGACGAAGTGGGGAAAGACCGCCGCGAAGAACACGAGCGACTTGGGGTTCAAGACGCCCACCGTGAATCCCTGACGCACGATGTGAAGGTTGGAGGGTCGATCGGCCTCGCGCTGGGTCATGGCCCTGGCGTGCGCGTGGCGGTGACGGAGGGCTTCGATGCCCAACCACAGCAGGTAGGCGCCACCGGCGAGCTGAAGGACCACCGAGAAGGTCTTCGAGCGCGAAAGCAGCGGCCCGAGACCCAGGGCGACCACGATCGAGAGCAAGAGCGTTCCGACGGAGTTGCCGAGCACGGTGAGCACCGCGACGGCGCGTCCCCACGCAACCCCCCGGGCCAACGTGAACAGCACGCTGGGACCGGGCACCATGATGATGGCGATGGACGCCGCGAAGAACGTGGCCAGCTGTCCCCCGCTGATCATCGCTCGACCACCCGAACCAGTCGATCCACCACCTGAAGGTTGGCACCGATGCTGAAGCCAATGGTGGCAGCGAAGAACGCCGTGCCGATGCCGACCGTTCCTCCGAGCAACCACCCCGCGACGAGCACCATCACTTCCAGGGTCAGGCGAACGTAGACCACGCTCACGCCAAGGTGCCGGTGAAGACTCGTCATCAGTCCATCACGCGGACCGGGTCCGAGGCCGGTCGTCAAGTAGAGCGAACTGCCAATCCCGATCGCGACCACCGCGCCAACCACGAAGAGCGCCTTCACCACGGTGGTCGACGGAACGGACACGATGTTGGTCGTCATGTCGAGCACGTAGGCGATGATGACCAGATTCGCGATGGTGCCGAACCCCGGTCGCTCCCGCAGTGGAAACCACGCGAGCAGCACCACGCAACTGATAACCGCGGTGGCCCATCCCAGCGAGATGTGGGCGTGCAGCATGATTCCCTCGGCGAACACCGTCCAGGGAGTTGCGCCCCAACGCGACTGGACGAGAAGACCCTCGCCGATGCCGAAGAGGGTCAGGCCGATCGCGAGTGGCGCGACCATCCGCGGACGAAAGGCCCACGTTGTCGACGCCCGCCAGGGCGTGACCGGGATCTTGTGGCTTAGTCTCATGACCCCAGTAACGCTAGTTGCAGCGACTTGGCACGACGAGCGGGGCCGTCCGCCACGCGACGGAGTCACTCACCGAGATGTCGACCTTCGTGCCCTCAGGCGACAGAGGCGACCCGGTTCGCGAGGAACTCACGCCCGTCCGCGTAGGTCATCCACCGACCCGCCTCGAAGTCGTACAGCTTGCAGGCCTTGGTGCTCCGGCGAAAATCTCCGAACCGCCACGGAGCGTCGTGCACGACATTGGGGAAGGCCTTTTCGATTGCCTTCGCCGCCATCTCGAGGTTGTACATCGGGATGCGCATATCCACGTGATGGGGAGTGTGGATCATGATCCAGTGGAAGAAGAAATTCAGCCCCTTGGGCACGCGCAGGACCGTCGTGCCCTCCATCTGGCCCTTGAACTTCGTCCACTCGCCACGCTTCCACCAGCGGATGTCGGTCTGCACGTGGTGCACGTGCACGACCGAACCGATCATGATGCAGAATCCAACGAACGGAATGATCTCCACGCGACCGACCAGCCAGAGGGCGCCGAGCACGGAGTGCGTTCGGGCGTAGCCGAGGATCCCAAAACCAACGGCCATGAGCAAGACGAATGAACCGGTGAAGATGCGGTCTTGACGGATGGACTTCACCCATCGCGCTGGCGGCTTGAAGGCGATCATCTTGTGCCACCAGACTTCGATCAGGTAGTACGCGCCGGTGCCCATCCACGACCACTCGATTCGATGCATCAACTTCGAGTTCCAGCTCTTGGCGGCGTACTCCTCGGCGGTGACCGGGTGCCACACGAAGTCGTAGCCCTGTCGAACGGTGAAGGCGTGATGAATCCGGTTGTGACCCAAGACCCACGCCTCGTAGACGTGCCACGAGGGAAGCATCGCCAGTTTCCCGATGACTGCGTTCTTGCGCTTGGAGTTGAAGAGCGCCCCGTGGGCGGAGTCGTGCGCGACGACGAACAGCCCCGTGACCGCAAGGATCGTCAGGATCTCGATCGGCAACACCAGCAACGGGTTCGTCACGAAGACGAGCAGTGTGATGACCCCTACGTAGATAGCCAGATCGCGAAAGAAGTAACTGAGGCCCCGCCACGTCGGGTTGTTGTACGCGGCCTCGGGAATCGCGTCGATAACCGGCTTCAGCGAACCTTCTCGTTCCAACTTCTTGAGGTCTACGACCGAACTGTCCGTCATAAGACTCCCTTGCTCACCACCCCTAACTTACGCCCTTCACCCTTAATCGCACGACAAATTGTCCTTCGCCATGAAAACAGCGGTCTCGAGCATTTCGTCAACTGCTCAATTTGCCAGCGATGGACCGGATTTGCGAGATGACGCGAGACGACGCCGACGCCCACGCTGCAACACCGGCGCAGCATCCTTCGTCCCAGACCTTTCACACCCAAACAGACTCCGCATGCCACACGCAACCAAATCGCCGGTCTGGCTGTCGCGAGGCTGGCGGGTTCTAGGACGGGGCTTCGCCGGCCTTCATGACAGTGACGAAAGTACCCATGACCGGCTCCACGACCACCGTGATTGCGCTGCCGGGCACCGGCATCTCCTCCAAGACAACCGTGCCACCCATTTCGGAGACGAGGTCGCGAATCCGCTGGAGCGAATCGGCGACATAGATGGGGTTCCACTGCGATGGACGATCCTCTAGCTGATCGTACGAAATACTGGCGAACCACTGGTCTCCGGCCTGCAGTATCTTCATCCCCGGTTCAGGTTCGATGACGGGGTGACCGGTGAGTCCGCTGTAGTAGCTGGCCGCGAGATCGGGATCCTTGGACACGTGGTCGAACCAGCCCGGCGAATTCGCTTCGTAGACAACACCGAAACCAGCGAATGATTTCGGCTGCCAGAGACCGTGCACGGCGCCCGTGGGGTCGAGCGCCAGCGACATCGATCCCAGATCCATCACCTGCATAGGCGGCATGAAAACGTTGCCACCGAGCTCGGTCGCCTTCTTCGCGGAGGCCTCGATGTCATCGGTCGAGAAATAGGTGACCATGTGCCCTTCGCCGGCGGGGCTCTGGCCGAGCCCCATCACCGGCCGCCCCGCGTGTTGAGCGATCGAGTAGAAACCAATCTCTTCGGCCCCCACGTCCCAGGTCCATTCGAAGAGCGACGAGTAGAACGACATCAACCGCTCGCGCTGCTCGGAGGTCTTTACCATGACGTCAATCCAAACGGGCATTCCAGACGGGTGAGAGTCAAGCAGCGGCATCCCCGCAGTATTCCACCTGAGGCGACAGATTTCACGAGGTTTTTCAGTCGAAGCCGGTCGTCACTCAAGACGGAACCGGCCTCGGCAGATTGCGGCATTTCGCTCAGGCGGCCTGGCCGAGCTCCCCACCAGGCCCTTCGAGAAGGGTTCTTCCATCCACCGGAAGGAAGGTGCTGCGCCTCGAGACCCGACTGGACTCCTTGCCGGCGGCTGATCAAGAGCGGCCCTGACTCTTTGGTTAGTGTCTGATTTCGTGGAGAGCAAACCTTGGTTGTCCGACGCCTGTTCGCTCGTTGATGCATTTCGAGCTGGCACCCTGACCCCTCTCGAGGCGCTCGAGGCATCGTTGGCGGCGATCGAAGAATCGGACCTCAACGCCTTCTCTCACGTCGACGCCGAGGCGGCCCGAGTCGCTGCGGCGTCGGCCGACATCTCGAAGCCCTTTGGCGGAGTGCCGATCGGCATCAAGGAGTTGGAGTCGGTCCACGGGTGGCCCGCCACCCAGGCCTCATTGGTCTTTCGCGACCAGGTCGCCGACAGCGACAGCACCCAGGTAATGCGTCTTCGGGGCGCGGGAGCGGTCCTGACGGGCCAGACCACGGCGTCGGAGTTCGGAGGGATCAACTGCACCACAACCAAACTCCACGGGACGACCCGAAATCCGTGGAATCGGGAAAAGACGCCGGGGGGTTCATCGGGCGGTTCGGCCGCGGCGGTCGCCGGTGGCATTCTGCCCATCGCCTCCGGTGGCGACGGTGGCGGCTCAATCCGTATTCCCGCCGGGTTCACCGGCCTTTTCGGCTTGAAGTCAACGTTTGGTCGAATCCCGAAGGGCCCCCATGCCATGCAGCCTCCGCTCACGGTGGTCGTTGGCTGCGTGACTCGTTCAGTTCGCGACACCGCCCGCTGGTTCGATGTGTGCAATGGATTCGATTCTCGCGACACCTTGAGCTTGCCTCGAGTCGAAGGATGGGAAGCGGGCCTCGACACCTTTGACTTGGCGGGCAAGCGAGCGGTGGTCTCGATCGACTTGGGCTCGGCAATCGTCAATCCCGCTCAGACCACGTTGTTGCTCGAGCTCGCCGGACTGCTGATTGCCAAAGCCCATCTGAAGCAGGTCGACGTGACCGTCCAGATTCCCCACGGCAGCCATGAGTGGGCGATGGCCAACCTGATCGGCCTCGCCGGAGTCCTCGGCGAACGGTATCCGGCCTGCCACGACGACTTGACGTCCGAGATTCAACTCGGGATGAGCCTCGCCACGCAGAGTGTCAATCTGGCGACGGCCGGAGCCGCCGAGTTGTTCCGAATTGAGGTCAACGAATGCGTGGCCGACATCTTCGAACAAACGGATTTCATCTTTGCCGCTACCAACCCTGACGTCGCTTTCGCCGCAACTGGTCCAATGGCGACGACCGTTGGCCGCGTTGATCTGGTCGCCGAGTACGGATTCGAAAGGGCCCTCGGCAACAACGGGGCACTGACCATTCCCGCCAATCTCACCGGCAACCCCGCGGTCAGCGTTCCAGCGGGTCTGATCGATGGTCTACCCGTGGGACTTCAGGTCATTGGCCGTCACCATGAGGAGCAACTGCTGCTGGACCTCGCGCGTATTGCCGAGCGAGAACGTCCATGGCCCTTGGTTGCTCCGTCGCCCTTTTCCTGAGCCAGCGCAGCGTCCGTCCTCGGGGCGATGTTCGCTCTCTTCGCGGGTCGGGCTGGGTACCCGAGTGGGCGCTCAGCGTCACGACTCGCGAACTCGCTTCACGGAGGGCCGAGCGCAAGCGGCGAGATTTCACGATGCCGGCGATGAGTCCAGAATCGTCATTACGGTGTCGAGGGGTTGAACGCGTCGCCCAGCCGCACGACTGGCGGAATCCCCCCCTTTCGGGGGTGCTGTCAGTAGAGTTTTGTGGTGAGTCGGAACGCGGAGTCGGGACCTCGAGAGACTGCCCAGGATATTGTCGACTACCTCAAATTCGCCGGCTTTGAACTGACCCGTGACCAGCTCTTGCGCCTCCACCAACGTCGACTCATCGATCGGCCCTTCCATGGACCCACCGGGGGGCGAGGCTTGCGGACGATCTATCCCGCCGGGACCGCTGAACGGATGTTGCGGATTGCCCAGCTGAAGACGACCTCGAAGCAGTTGGACGAACTGGCGTGGAGGTTGTGGTGGGAGGGATCGAGCGTCGAGCCGGACCTCATTCGTGATTATCTCGTGAAGATGGCCAATCGGTGGGACGACCGATTGGGCGAGATTCGCCAAACCGCTGCGGCTTCCGTCACTGAAGAGGGTGCCGAGGGCGAGCGCGACATCTTGGACGAGGTGTTCTTTCAACACCTCAAACTCGTTCCCTCGATGGCGTCGGTTCGCAAGCGGCTCGGCAAGGGATCGGATATCTACCTCGAGTTTGCCGGTCTCCTGATTGACCTGTTTCGAGGGAATTTCTCAGTGTTGGGAGAGCGTGAGGTCTCTCTCTTCGATGCGGCCAACGGCGATACGTCGGACAACACCTCGAATTCGGATGGATCGCAAGCGACCGCCCGGAGCGCCCTCGACGTCATGCAAGAGGCGGTGGCGCTGCCCTACGTTCAAGTGGTCGAATCACTCAGTGACGAGCAGATTGCCGCGGCGCGGCCGGTCGCCCTTCTCTTCTCGCGCATCATCGCCAGCATTGGCGAGATTATGCACGACGGCGACGCCGGCGCTGGCCGCGGCCACGACACGGTTGGCAAGAACCTGGTCGCCCTGTCGGAGAGCCCCGAAGAACAGGTGCTCTCTCTTCTCCTGACGTCGTCGTTCTTGAAGGACGATCGCATCCGGGAGAGCATTCCCGAATTCGAGACGTTGGTGATCCACGCTCCAGCCATCTCCTATCTGGATTACCTGCGCATCAGGTTTCTCGCCCGCGAAGTTCCAGGCATGGGTCAATTGGTGGCGCCGAGCCGGATTCGCGAAGCTTTCGAGTCGTTCGAGGGCGCAGAACAGTGGCGCGCGAGTTTCGAGGTCTTCAGACTCGACCACTTGAAGGAGTTCGAAGTCGCCATGGCCAGCCGGCCGGAGCTCTTCGGCGAGCAACCTCCAAGCATTGAAGAACCAATGACCGACGGCGACGACGAAGATTCAACCAAAAAAAAAAAAATAAAAACCGGCCTTAAAAGACCCAAGTCTTAGGCACGAATTGGCTCTGCTCGGCGGGTCGGTCACGACGGTTGCGGTGTCGTGGGCTCTTGCTCGCCCCGCAGCCTCTTCAAAGATCGTCGACCTGAGTGGTCGGCCCGATCTGAGACGGAACTTCTTGCAACGCAACGGCCCCGGGGCGCTTCTGCCGTCGACGTTTCAAGATCGGACTTCTAGTGGGCGCTGGGGGACTCGAACCCTCGACCTCAGCCGTGTGAAGGCTGCGCTCTAACCAACTGAGCTAAGCGCCCGGACTGGGAATCCTACCGTGTCAACGCCTCACTGTCATTTGGTTCGCGCTGTAGCCTTCATCCGTGCCAGAAAAACTAGATTCCGCCATATCCCGCTGGCGTCGCCCACGTCGCGAATCCGCCGTGCCTCGAAGTGTCGTGATGGGAATGGACAACATTGAACGAGCTGTGAGTTTCGTTGGCGGCGCCATCGCCATGATGTTGACGCTCCTCATCAGCCCCCACCTCTTCAAGAACACCTGGGTTACCGACACGGCGAAACGAGCGGCCGGCAAGTCGTGCGCCGCCCTCTATCACTACGACAAGTTGACCGGACTGTGCCAGTACCGACACCTCACGCATCCCTCGGACTGGCTTCCCCAGTTCCTCGAGATACTCGTGGTCGGACTGTTCTTGATCTTCTTCGCGTATCGCCGCAAGCGAGCCGGGGTCGCCTTTGCGGCCCTGCTGCTCGGTTTGGCCCTGGGCATCATTGGCCTCCCGTTCCTGTTCCTGGGCGGATGGCTGGTGATCCGAGCCCTGCGCCTGCAGAAGTACGGTGACGCCACATTCGCGGGGTCGTCGCGCCGAGCTCGCGAAATGGCCCAAGCCAAGAAGGAAGGGCGCGCCGTCTCCCCTTCGCCGTCCAAGGTGGCGAAAGGGACCAAGGCGACGCCAACGGCACCAACGCCTCCGGCGCCTTCCAAGCGCTACACGCCAAAACAGCGATCGCGTCGCCGCTAGGTGATGTCGCAGCTCGGACTCGACTATCCGACGAAGTGGGGTCGCGGCTACGGCGCCCGCATCGTGCGCAACCTCCTGCAGGGCTACGTGCTGATGCCCTTCACCCGCTACCTCTCCACGCTGGAAGTTCGGGGCGTCGAGAACATCGCCGGACGGGGGCCATTCATCTTCGCGGCCAACCACACCAGCAACATGGACACTCCCCTCGTGCTCAGTGCGCTTCCCGCCGCCGAGCGCAAGCGCACCGTCGTCGCCGCTGCGATGGACAACTTCTTCATGGATTCGCGAAAGGCGTTTCGAACGGTGCTGCTCTTCAACGCGATACCGATCGACCGACACCGTGTCAACCGACGCAGCGCGCAACTGGCCCTCGAGCTCATCGAAGATCACTGGAATCTGTTGATCTACCCTGAGGGCGGTCGCACTCTCGACGGCCAACTCCAGGAGTTCAAGGGTGGCGCCGCCTATCTCGCCGAGCGGGCCAAGGCCCCCGTGATCCCCACGTACATCCACGGCGCGGGTTACCTGCAGGCCCGCAAATACGCGAAGGCGCCGAAGTACGTCGACGGACCCAATCAGCGACGCCACCACGTCATCGTCGCCTTCGGTCCGGCACTTCGCTGCGCAGAGGGCGAGAATCTTCGCCGGTTCTCCACTCGAATAGAAGGCGCCGTCGTGCAACTGGGCCGCGCCGTCGGCGCCGACCCCTCGTACGGCGCTATTCGAGGGGACGAAGGCTGAGCGTCGCGCACCGTTCGGCGTAGAGCCGATCGGCCACGCTCGCGAGGGGTTCGAGTTCTTCACCGAGAACAGTCGCGAGCACTTCGTCGGCGAACCACGGGTTCATCGCGAGCACCGGTCCGTGCGCGTACGTTGCCCATATCCGCTGCGAGCGGTAGCCGTCCACCACGCCGTCGTTGCCCCGTCCCCGCGCCACCGCGCCCAGTGCGGCGATGTCCGAGCCCAGCGTGGTTCGCCCTCCGTGGTTCTCGAACCCCACGAGCCATCGATCCCCGACCCTGACGGCCAACTCGCCGACGGAGCGACTCGAGCCCCGTCGGGTCACGACGTCGACGAGCCCAAGCCCGGCGTACTCCTCGTTGCCTTCGACGCTGAACGAGTGTCCCAGTATCTGTAGCCCCGCACAGACCGCGACAACGTGAGCGCCGCTCTCTACGCGTGACGAGAATGAGCCCTTGGCCAACAGGTCACAGGCCAGCCGTTGCGGGCCGTCCTCCCCTCCGCCCAGCAGGTAGATCGAGGCGTCCGGCACGTCCTCGTGAAGGCCCACCGCAGCGAGCGACGCGTCGATGCCCCGCCGCCGGGCCCGCTCGAGGAGTACGAGGCCGTTGCCCCCGTCGCCGTAGGTGCCCAGCAGATCCGGGTACAGGACCGCAATCTTCAACACGGCGCGGTTCTCGCCAACCACTCGCTGAACGCCGTGTAGTTGGCCACGAGGGCCACCGGCTCGGCCACCACCGGCAGCGACGCTTCGTCGTCGACGACGCGATAGTCGACGTCGGCGTACTCGAGCCGCGTCGCCAGATCCAAACGTCGTTCGCCCATGCAGTAGATCCGATGGCCACGCAACGACTCGAACGGCACGTCGTAGAGCCACGACGGATCTCGCCCGTCGGCGATCCGGGCGTTGATGGCGATCCAGACTTCCACGGGCTCGGGGTCGATGGTGGAGAGAATGGCAGTGAACCCCGACGGATTCTTCGCGAGCAAGAGCCGCACCGTGTGCCGGTTCCACCGTCGATAGGTGAATCGGCCGGCCACGTCGCGTAGCGCGTTGATCCTTCCAACTGAATCAGCGACTCCGACCCCCACCTCGGCCAACGCCGTCACGGCCAGAGCGGCGTTCGCCTCGTTGAAGTGACCGGGAATCGACAGGTCGAGGGTCGCGGGTGAACTCCCGACGACGAGCCCTTCACCCAGGGTCGACGTGATGGCCAGCGGCTTCGCAAAACCACACGAGCAGCGCCACGAATTTGACTCGTGGACCAGGGGCCGCGTGCACTGCGGACACGAGGAGGCGTCGCCGAGCCAGCTCGTCGGAACGTCGCACCACCGAACGTGTCGCGCCCCTGCTGCGGCGAACACCACCAGTGGGTCGTTCGCGTTGGCGACCACGACGAGTTGATCATCCGGATGGCTACTCAGTACCCGCCGCCACCGCTCGGCCATTTGACGAACCTCGTTCGCCCGGTCGAGTTGGTCGCGCGAGAGGTTGAGCAGGACGACCACGCGAGGCTGAGTGGTCCGAACGACTTCGGGCAGCCACGCTTCGTCCACCTCGAGGACCACCCTCGAACCCGGCGATCCGACGAGGGCCGCAACGTGGCCGGCCGGCATATTGGATCCGGTTGCGTTGGTGATCACGTCACCGCCCCACCCGGTGGCGATCATCGCGGTGGTGGTGGTCTTGCCATTGGTGCCGCTCACCACGATCACGGTGCGACCTCGGGCCAACCGACCCAACAGTTCGGGACAGATCTTGAGCCCCACCCGGCCTCCGGCGACCGTTCCGGTGCCTCGACCACTGACGCGCGACAGCCAGTTCACGCCACGCACAGCGGCGCTCGCGACGCGTGCGCGTAGTGAAAGGCCGTTCGTCATTGCTCTCACGCTAACAACACCCAAAAACACAAAAGGACCAACCGGGGGGAGGTTGGTCCTTTTGCAAAACCTTTGCTCTACCCAAAAGGGGGGGTATTGAGTAGAACCGGCGATACCAATTATGACGGCTCAGCACGTATCATGCAACAAGATTTGACCGATACTTCCCATCTGTATAATTGATGAATGGAGATTCGTCAACTTGAGGCCCTGTTGGGGATTGCCGACCACGGTACCTTCTCGAGCGCGGCCGAGGCGCTCGGGACGGTGCAGTCCAATATTTCCAACCGAATTGCCCGTTTGGAAGCGGAACTGGGCACCGAACTCGTGAACCGCGCCAGCGGGACGGTCACCGAATCCGGTGACATCGTGGTGCTGAGAGCCCGGCGGATCCTGAGCGAGCTGGGCGCCATCGCTTCTGACGTCTCCGAGCTCAACGCCGATATCCGCGGTCAGGTGTCGCTCGGCATGATCGGCACCGCCGGACGGTGGATCGTTCCGCTCCTTCTCGAAGCCCTGCGCACGACCTATCCGCACATCGCACTGCGAATAATCGAGGGTTCAAACTCCACCCTCGAACCCCAGGTCATCAACGGCCAACTGGACCTGGCAGTACTCGCCTGGCCGGTGCTCGCGCCCGAGCTCACCGAGTCCGAACTCTTCAACGAGGACCTGGTCCTCATCGTTGACCGGCAACATCCGCTCGCGCGCACGGGGGGGTCAGTGTCGTTCCACACGCTCGCCAACTACGAACTGTTGTTGCCCCTGACGGGTACCCCGATTCGAAGAGAGATCGACGAGGCGAGTCGTGCCCAGGGAGTCGAGCTGCGACCGCTCATCGAGCTCGACGGACTGCGCACCATCGCCTCGCTCACCTTCGACGGTCACGGACCATCAATCCTGCCCGCCACGACGTTGTCGCAACACTTGCGCGAGAAGTTCGTGGCGGTGCACATCGACAACATCGCCAAACGTCGTGCGGTCCTGGTGGGGCGTCGCTTCGGATTCCCCGCCGCACCGGTGCGCGCCACCCAGGCGCTGCTGTTCGACGTGGTGCGAAATCCCGTCAACGTGCCCGACGGTGTCTACCTTCCCTCTTCGCCGTCTCTGCAATAGTCAAGGGGTGCCGACCCCGATTTCCCCCGCCGATATCGCCGCCCATATCCGTCGTCGCGACCGCGCCTTCAAGTCGGTGATCGCGGCGGCCGGTCCGCCGCCGACCAGGCGGAGCGCACCAGTCGCCGATCGCTACGCAACGCTGGCTCGTTCGATCACGTCGCAGCTCCTCGCCACGAAGGCGGCGGACACCATCCACGGTCGGGTCAACCAACTCTGCGGCGGCACGGTGACCATCGACGCCATCATCGACGCGGGGGCCGCCCAATTGCGCACCGCCGGCCTTTCTCTCACCAAGGCGCAAGCGATGGTGGATCTCGCGCAGAACGTGCGCGAGGGACGCGTGCGGCTCGCCCGACACGGACGCATGAGTGACGCTGAAGTGGTTCGCGACGTGACCGCCGTGCGCGGTATCGGGCCGTGGACCGCCCAGATGTACCTAATGGGCACGTTGGCGCGTCCGGACGTCTGGCCCGCCGGGGACTACGGCGTGCGTCACGGGTGGAGCATCACGCACGGGTTGGATGAGCTGATCAGTGAGAGAGAACTCCGTGAGGCCGGTGACGTCTTCGCGGGCGTTCGCTCGTCGGTCGCGTGGTACTGCTGGCAGGCCGTTCATTTCGGCCGCAGCGCGAACTAATCTCGCAGCCATGACCGCACTCTCCCTCGCCGACTTCGAACGCGACGCCCTCGACACCTTGACCCGGTACGGGACCATCCCGTGCCTTTCGCCAATGTTCGACGACGAGTGGGCAAACCACGGCCATCTCGATGCGGCCGTTGCGCTGCTGGCCGACTGGGCGCGGGCTCGTCGTCTGGCGGACTTCGACGTGCAGGTTCACCATCTCGAGGGACGAACCCCGCTGCTCACGATCACGGTCGAAGCGACGGGAGCCAGTTCCGGCACCGCCGTGCTCTACGGCCATCTCGATAAGCAGCCGCCGCTCGGTGACTGGTCCGAAGGCCTCGACCCCTTCATCCCGGTGCGGCGCGGCGACCGACTCTACGCGCGCGGCGTGGCCGACGACGGCTACTCGACGTTCAGCGCGTTGCTCGCGCTCGAATCGATGGAGGCCAACGGCACTCCCCACAGTCGGTGCGTGGTCCTGATTGAAGCGAGTGAGGAGAGCGGGAGTCCCGACCTCGAGGCGCACCTCGACGCTCTCACGGACCATCTGGGGATCGTGGAGCTGATGATCTGTCTCGATTCGGGAGCGCTCACCTACGACCGTCTGTGGGTCACGACGTCGCTTCGCGGCGTGCTCAATGTGGAGCTGACGGTGCGAGTACTGGCCCGCGGACAACACAGCGGCTCGGCCAGTGGCGTGGTCCCTTCGTCGTTTCGCGTCCTTCGCCAACTCCTCGACCGGGTGGAGGACTCCACGACCGGCGAGGTGCTGCTCGACGAGCTGCGAGCGGATATCCCCGAAGAGCACATCCGGGCGGCCGAGGCCGTCGCCAGTGAGTTCGGCGACGTGATTGCCCGCGAACTGCCGGTCCTCGCCGGCGTCGAGCTCATGGGATCAACGCCGCACGAGCAGATTCTGCGTCGAAATTGGTACCCCACCCTCTCGATTGTCGGCATGGGCGGCATTCCCGAACCGGCTATCGCCGGCAACGTGTTGCGTCCCTCAACCACCGCGGTGCTGTCGTTCCGTCTTCCTCCTTCGGTCAACTCCGAACGAGCCGCGAACGCGGTTCTCCGTGCGCTCACCACCGACGTCCCGTCGTCGGCTGAGGTGACGCTCACCATGCACCCAGCTGACGGATGGGTGGCTCCCCCGCTGGCTCCGTGGCTCAGCGAGGCTCTCGAGTCCGCGTCGATCGAAGCGTTCGGCCGCCCGCCGGCCTTCACTGGCGAGGGCGGGTCCATACCCTTTCTCGCCTCGCTGGCCAAGCGGTACCCCGCGGTGCAGTTCGTCGCCACCGGCGTACTCGGGCCCGACTCGAACGCCCACGGTATTGACGAGATGCTCGACCTGCCAACGGCGGTCGGCGTCACCAACGCGGTCACTACCCTGTTATCTGCCTATGCCGCCAAGTAGAAGGGCTCCCCATGCCACAACAAGTTGACCTCTGGGTCGACCCCGCGTGTCCGTGGGCGTGGATCACGTCACGCTGGCTTCTCGAGGCCGCCCAGGTTCGCGATTTGGATGTGCGCTTTCGCGTGATGAGCCTCGCCGTGTTGAATGAGGGTCGCGACCTGCCCGAGCACTACGTTGACTTCTTGGAGAAGTCCTGGGGACCGGTGCGCGTTCTGATCGCCGCCGAGCAACGTCACGGCAACCGCGTTATCGAACCGCTCTACAGCGCCATGGGTCGGCGTCATCACGTGGAGGGCGAAGAGGACTTCGACATTGTGACGGCGGGCGCTCTCGCCGACGCTGGTCTCGAATCGGACCTGGCGCTGGCGGCCCGGGTCACCGACTTCGACGACGCACTTCGCGCCAGCCACCATCAGGGTATGGACCCGGTCGGTCTTGAGGTCGGTACGCCCGTCATCCACGTCGGCGACATCGCGATATTTGGCCCCGTCGTGACGCCCGCGCCCAGGGGCGAGCAGGCTGGCAGACTCTATGACGGCGTACTCGCGGTGGCGGGCACGCCGGGTTTCTACGAACTCAAGCGCACCCGGACCGAAGGACCAATATTCACATGATCACCCGTCACGTACTTCCCAACGGCACGCCACTGCAGATCGCGGGCGACGCGAACGCGCGGCGCGCGCTCATCGTCGTGCAAGAGGCCTTTGGCGTCAACGACCACATCCGTTCAATGGTGGAGAAATTCGCGGCGCGGGGTTACTACGCCGTGGCCCCCGAACTCTTCCACCGCACTGGCTCGCCCGAAGTGCCCTACGACAACTTTCCCGAAGCGATGACCTCACTCGGCACGTTGAGTCACGACGGACTCTCCGAGGATCTCGTGGCCACCGCCGACTATCTGAACGCCGCCGGATTCCCCACCGCATCGATCGGGATCGTCGGTTACTGCATGGGTGGATCCGTCTCGTTTTTCGCCGCGACGCTCGGCATCGCGGGCGCCGCCGCCAGTTTCTACGGTGGCGGCATCGAGACCGGCCGGTTCGGGCTTCCACCGCTCTTGGCACTGGCGCCAACGCTCCAGTGCCCGTGGCTCGGCCTCTACGGCGACCTCGACAAGGGGATCCCCGTCGAGCAGGTCGAGGCGCTCCGGGTTGCCGCGGCATCGTCCGGTTTGGCGACTGACGTCATCCGTTACCCCGACGCCGAACACGGCTTCAACTGCGACGGTCGCCCGGCGGTCTTCAACGCCGAGGCGTCCGCTGACGCCACTCGACGCACGATCGAGTTCTTCGCGGCGAATCTCGTCGCGAAGTAGGTCAGCTGCGCGGAACGTCCTTCCACGGCAGGTCCTTGTCGCTGCGTGGTTCGCCCGGCAGTCCGAGGACCCGCTCGCCAATGATGTTGCGCATCACTTCGCTGGTGCCGCCCTCGATGGAATTCGCGCGCATGCGGATGAAGGCCTTGCGCATGTCGCCGCCACTCATCGCCGACTCGCTCGGGCGGACCTGGGGGTAGTCCGAGCCGTACAGCATTCCCTCGGCGCCGAGCAGGTTGACGCAGAGCTCGCTGGTGCGCTGATTCTCCTCGGCGAAGGCCAGCTTCGCGACCGACCCCTCGGGTCCCGGCGTGCCGGCTTTGCGCAGATCACTCGCGCGCCAGTTCGTGAGCCGTCCGGTTTCGTTGCGCACCCACGCCTGGAGCAACTCACTGCGTACGGCCATGGCGTGGGCGTCGCGACGGCCGGCCCAACGCTGGAGCCAGATCTTGACGGCCTCGCCAATGAGACCCGAGCCGCGCGGGGGCACGGTGCCGCCGATGGAGACCCGCTCGTTCATCAACGTCGTGATCGAAACGTGCCAACCTTCACCGACACCGCCCAAGCGCATGCTGTCGGGAATGCGCACCTCATTGAAGAAACACTCGTTGAACTCGGCTTCGCCCGTCGCCTGGTAGAGCGGTCGAACGTCCACACCAGGCGCGTGCATGTCGACGAGGAACGCGGTGATTCCCTTGTGCTTCGGCACGTCGGGGTTGGTGCGAGCGATGATGAGGCCGAAGGCCGATACGTGGGCCAGTGTCGTCCACACCTTTTGACCCGACACGATCCACTCGTCGCCGTCAAGCTCGGCCCGCGTACTGAGCGTGGCCACGTCCGAACCGGCGCCGGGCTCTGAGAACAGCTGGCACCAGATCTCTTCGCCGGTGAAGAGGGGACGCAGGTAACGCTCCTGCTGCGCGTCGGTGCCGTGGGCCACGATGGTGGGCGCCACCATGCCGTATCCGATCACGTTTCGACCCGCCGCCGATGGCGCTCCCAGCGTGGCGATCCGGCGCAGGGCGTAGAGCTGATCCGCCGGGCTGCCGCCGAGCCCGCCGTGGCCGACTGGGAAGTGGGCCCAGGCGAGGCCGCGGTCAAACTGCTCGCCGAGAAAGGTCACGGGGTCCGTGCTCGCCGGCGGGAATTTGGTGGCCAGGTCGTCAATCAGCTCATCGATTGCTGCTTCGCTCGTCGCCACTTCTTCTCCTCGTGCACCAAAAGAATCGTTGCACGAATACTAGGCAGCGAGGTACCTGACCCTCGGCGAACGCCCCGACCAGACGCCGTGCACTAAAAATGGATAATGAAGACACGACGGATCCTGGCCACGTCCGGCGGCTTCGTGGCCGGCCCGGTGCAGCAGTCGGTTCGCCTCGGCGCCATGTTGCTCGACGCGCTCTCGATTACCGGCAAGGTCCGTCCCCGCGTCTGCCTGGTCCTCACGGCCGGGGGCGACCCGAGCGACTACTACGCCGCCTCCTACGAGGCCTTCAACACCGCCGGCTGTGACGTGACCGAACTCAGACTCTTTCCCCAGCCTTCCGCCGATCCAGCCGAGCGTCTCTGCGGCAGCGACCTGGTGTGGGTGGGGGGTGGGTCGGTGGCCAACCTGCTCGCGCTCTGGCGCCTTCACGGCGTCGACGTGGCCATGCGCGAAGCATGGGAGCAAGGGGTGATTCTCGGGGGCGTCTCGGCGGGCAGTCTCTGCTGGCACGTAGGGGGCACCACCGACTCCTTCGGTTTCACGCTGAGGCCCGTCACCGATGGTCTCGCCCTGCTGCCCTACGCCAATGGTGTGCACTACGACTCCGAAGCCCAACGGCGCCCGCTGCTGCACGATCTTCTGGCCCGCCGGGTGCTGCCGCCGCTCGCCTACGCCACTGACGACCGAGTCGGTGTTTGGTACGAAGGCACCGAGGCCACCACCGTCGTCAGCGACGCCGTTGTCTGTGCCGACGAAGGTCCGGCCGCGTACCGGGTGGAATTGGTCGGAAGTGAAGTCGTCGAAACCCGTTGCGGTGTGGGCAGCAACTTCAACTAACGCCCGCGGGGTTCGGGAGTGCGCGTCGAACGTCGTTGCTTCGTTGATTGAGTACGCCCGCCCGCTCGACCGCGTCAGTCGAGCCGCATCGCTCGAGCCAATTGGCGAGCAACAAGTAGCCGTCTTGGGTCAGCACCGACTCCGGATGGAACTGGACGCCCTCGAGGGGGAATTCACGATGGCGCATTCCCATTATCAACTCGCCACTGCGCGCCGTTACCTCGAATACCGCCGGCAGTGTCGACGCGTCGACGACCAGCGAGTGGTACCTCCCGGCAATCAGAGGATGGGGCAGGCCGGCGAAGACGCCCGCCTCGTCGTGTTCGACGAGGCTCGAACGACCGTGGACCAGTTCGGGCGCAGCCACGACGTTGGCGCCGAAGGCCTCCCCAAGAGCCTGGTGGCCGAGGCAGATGCCCAGCATCGGCAGCGAATGCTCGGCGCAGTAGTGAATGATCGCGATACAGTTTCCCGCGCTTCGCGGGTGGCCGGGTCCCGGAGAGATCAGCACGCCGTCGATGTCCATCTTCACCAGATCGTCGGGGCCCACTTGGTCGTTGCGCACCACAGTCACCCTCGCCCCCAGTTCACCGAGGTACTGCACGAGGTTGTAGACGAAGGAGTCGTAGTTGTCGATGACGAGGATCGAGGGTCCGGCTGCCATGCGTGCATCCTACGGGCACTTTGTCGCCAGTCACTAACCTTTCTCCATGGCCGACATCGACCTCGCCGCATTTCGCGATCTCATCGCCAACGACTTCAACGTGATACCGCTGCACGTCACGTTGCAGCTGGACCGCGAGACCCCGGTCTCGCTCTACCAGCGCTTCGGCGGCGGGCGGGCGATCTTCCTGCTCGAGAGCGCGGCCCTCGGTGAAGAGACCGGTCGCTACTCGTTCATCGGCCTCGACCGACAGTGGCGGGTCACCACCGAGTTCGGACGTACCGTCACCGAAGGCATCGAGCAGCCTCCGATCGACAGCGACTCTCCCCTCGACGTGGTCCGAGCGCTGCTCGCCCGGTACCGGACGTTCCAGCCCAATGAGTTGCCGGACTTCTTCGGCGGCGCGGTGGGATTCGTGACCTACGACTACGTGCGGAGGCTCGAGCGACTGCCGCGACAACGGGTTGGCGACATGTGGCCCGACGTCGATTTCTCATTCCCCGGGGCGGTCTTGATCTGCGACCACCTGCGCCACTCGACGACCGTCGTCGTGAACGCGATTGTCGGCGCGCGCGACGACCCGAGCGACGTCTTCCACGCCGCATCGGACCGTCTGGACGCCATCGTGGACATCCTCTTGTCGGACCCACCGGCCCAGGACGCCGCGACCGAGCGACTGGTCGCCACCGCACCCAACACCAAGTCGACGATCGACATTCGCACCGTCGCCGCGGGGCTCTCCAACTTCACCCGCGAGCAGTACGGAGCGGTCGTGGAGAAGGCCAAGGAGTACATCTACGCCGGCGACATCTTCCAGGTGGTGCCCAGTCAGCAGTTTCGCCGCCCGACGTCGGTGGATCCGCTGACGCTGTATCGCGTGCTTCGCTCGCTCAACCCCTCGCCCTATATGTACCTATTGGACACCGGCGACAGTCAGATAGTCGGCGCCTCGCCCGAGATGCTGGTGCGCGTGCACGACGGACTCGTCAGCACCCGGCCCATCGCCGGCACCCGGCCCCGTGGCGCCACCGAGGAGCAGGACCGGGCACTGGAAGAGGAGATCCTCCACGACGAGAAGGAAATCGCCGAGCACGTCATGCTCGTAGACCTCGGACGAAACGACGTCGGTCGAGTGGCCGCCCCGGGCACGGTTCGAGTCGAACGACTGGCCCACGTGGAGCGGTTCAGTCATCTGATGCACCTGGTCTCGCAGGTGACGGGGCAGCTGCAAGATGGTCTCGACGCGTTCGACGCCTTCAACGCCCTCTTCCCCGCCGGAACCCTCACGGGAGCGCCCAAGGTGCGCGCGATGGAGCTCATCGACGAGTTCGAGCCGGTGTACCGGGGACCCTACGGCGGAGCGGTGGGCTACTTCTCGCTGTCGGGTAACGCGGATTTCGCAATAACGATCCGCACGCTGTCGCTTCGAGGAGGTCTCGCAACGGTCCAGGCCGGTGGTGGCATCGTGGCCGACAGCCAGCCGGACTTCGAATACCAAGAGTGCATCAACAAGGCCTCGGCTCCACTGTTGGCGCTGCAGATCGCCGATCCCCAGTAGGTCCGGAGCCAGCATTCTCGTCGAATGGTCGGACTCTATGCTGCGGTGAGAGCACCGATGGTCCTGAAGGGGTGACGACGTGACTGCGGAAAGTCCCTACGAACGTTGGCGCCGGGCATTCACCGCGGCCACGACCCGCCAGAAGAGTTTCACGACCATGTCGGGCATCCCCCTTGAGCCCGTCTACGGGCCCCCCGACGGCGAGTTCCCGGGCATCTACCCCTACACCCGGGGGGCGCACGCATCGATGTACCGCTCGCGGCTGTGGACCATGCGCATGTTCGCTGGATTCGGCACCGCGACCGACACCAACACCCGCTTCAAGGAGATCATTCGCTCCGGTGGCACGGGCCTCTCCACCGCCTTTGACATGCCGACCCTGCTCGGTCTCGATTCGGACGATCCAATGGCCCTCGGCGAGGTGGGACGCTGCGGCGTGGCGATCGACTCGTTGGCCGATATGCGTGACCTCTTCGCGGACATTGACCTCGCCACCATCACCACCTCGATGACCATCAACTCGCCGGCCGCGATCATGCTGGCGCTCTTCATCGCCCAGGCCGAAGAGGCGGGCGTCGCGAGAGACCGCCTCGGCGGCACCCTCCAGAACGACATCCTGAAGGAGTACCAAGCGCAGAAGGAGTTCGTCTTCCCCCCGCGCCAGTCGATGCGTCTCGTACGCGACACCATGGCCTTCACCGCGGCCGCGATGCCGAAGTGGAATTCCATCTCGGTGTCGGGCTACCACATTCGAGAAGCCGGTTCGACCGCGGCCGAGGAGCTGGCCTTCACGCTCGCCAACGGCTTCGCGTACGTCGAGCTGGCTCGCGAGGCGGGTCTGCCCGTGGATGCGGTGGCGCCGAGACTCTCATTCTTCTTCAACGCCCACATCGACTTCTTCGAGGAGATCGCCAAGTACCGCGCCGCGCGGCGAATCTGGGCGCGGTGGCTGAAGGACCACTACGGAGCGACCGACGAGCGTTCGTGGCAGTTGCGATTCCACACCCAGACCGCCGGCGTGTCGCTCACCGCGCAGCAGCCCGAGAACAACATTGCCCGCACCGCCATCGAGGCGCTCGCCGGCGTGCTCGGCGGGACCCAATCACTCCACACCAACTCAATGGACGAAGCGTTGGCGCTGCCTTCGGAGAAGGCCGCGCGAATCGCCCTGCGCACCCAACAGATCATCGCCCACGAAACCAACGTGGCCCACGTCGCCGACCCACTTGGCGGTTCGTGGTTCGTCGAAGAGCTGACCGACGAGATGGAGCGCCGGGCCGAAGCCATCTTTGGCGAGATCCGAGGCTTCGGCGACGGTTCGATGCTCGAAGGGTGCATCAGGGGCATCGAGGAGAACTGGTTCCAGGGCCGCATCGCCGACTCGGCCTACCAACTGGAACGGCTGTTCAACCAGGGTGACCGCATCGTTGTGGGCGTCAACGACTTTCTCGAAGGCAACGACGAGGATGACCCGTCGATACTGCGCATCACCAATGAAGACGAGGCCAAGCAACTGGTCCGCCTCGATCAAGTTCGCCGGGACCGAGACGACTCTCGTGTGCGCGACGCGATAGACCGGCTCATCCGCGAAGCCGCTCAGCCCGAGGTCAACCTGATGCCCGCCCTGATCGACGCCGCCAAGGCGTACGTCACCGTGGGCGAGATGATGTCGGCGATGGCGGGCGTCTTTGGCCGTTACGTGGAGGTGCCGTCGTTATGACCATTCGCGTGCTCGTCGCGAAAGTCGGACTCGATGGTCACGACCGGGGAATCAAGGTGGTGGCGCGCCTCTTGCGCGATGCCGGCATGGAAGTCGTCTACACCGGACTCTTCCAGACTCCCGAGATGGTGGCGACGGCCGCCATTCAAGAGGACGTGGACGTCGTGGGGCTCTCGATGCTGTCCGGGGCCCATCTGACCCTGGCGCCGCTGGTGGTGGGCGCACTGCGCGACCGGGGCTCTGACATTCCCGTCGTCGTGGGCGGCATCGTGCCGAACAACGACATCGACGATCTGCGCGAGGCGGGAGTGGTCGCCGTGTTCGGTCCGGGGGCAAGCGCCGAGCAGATCGTGTCGATTATCAACTCACTGGTCCCCCAGTCGCTCTGAGAATTGCCATTATTCCGCCGAGCAACCGGCCGTCAAGACAGATTGAAGAATCTTCAGATGATAAATTGGACGTCTGAGGACAATTTGATCGTTCCACCTCAGCTTGCCGAGAGAGCCGCAACGAAATGACGATTCGATCAGTGTTGCAGGCAATTACTCATCCTCGGTCCGCGACCGAGGACCTGGCGCCCTCTCCCCCGGCCACACCGGACTTCGCCGAGCCTCTCCACGGTTCCCTTCAACTGCGCCACGTGGACGCCGGGTCGTGCAACGGCTGCGAGCTCGAGGTGGCGTCAGCCTTCGGCCCGGTTTACGACGTCGAACGCTTCGGAACCCGACTCGTCGCCTCGCCCCGACACGCCGACGCCCTGCTGGTCACCGGTCCGGTCACGAAGAACATGGTCGGACCCCTCGAGAAGACCTTCCTGGCGATGCCCGAGCCGCGCATCGTGATTGCCCTGGGTGACTGCGCACGCGACTGCGGCATCTTCCGCGGTGGCTACGGGGTCGAAGGCGCGGTCGGTGACATCCTCCCGGTTGACGTGCAGATCCCCGGATGCCCTCCTCACCCAGCGGCAATCATTGAGGCGCTGAGAGGACTGACCGGCCAGTGAGCAACGTCAGTCTGATCGCGACAGCATCCGCCGGTCTTGGGGCGGCGATCGCCGGCGGCGCCCTGCCATCGAAGACTCGCGTGGCTAGCGCGGTGCTGCTCACCTGGGTGTCGTGCGGCGCGGCTCTCGCCGGTGCCGCAGAGGTGCTGCACAGCGGGCACCCACTGGAGCTGCAGTCGGCTCAGCTGCTGCCTCTCACCGGTGTCACCCTGTCGTTGACACCGCTCGGAGCGGTCTTCGTGGTTACCACTGCGGTGGTCGCGATGGCGTCCACGCTGTACTGGCTGGGATACGCGAGTCACGGGCTGAACTCACGCACGGCCTCGGTCGCACTGCCGCTCTTCGTCACCAGCATGCTGATGGTCCCCTGCGCCGCAAGCGTGTCGACCTTTCTCGTGCTGTGGGAACTCATGGCGCTCTCATCGCTGGCGCTCGTACTCAACGACCAGGCCCGTCGAGAGGAGGCGCGCAGTGCCGCCCAGTGGTACGCAGTGATGACCCACGTCGGCGCGGCCGCGATCCTGTTCGCCCTCGTGCTGCTCTCGGCCCACGCCGGTGGACAGACCTTCGCAGCCATCGCCGCGCACGCCAAGCACCTGTCCGGCGCCGTGCGCAGTACGGCGTTCCTACTCGCGGTCGTTGGCTTCGGTTCGAAGGCCGGAGCCGTACCCTTCCACGTCTGGCTGCCCAAGGCCCACGCCGAAGCGCCGGGTCCGGCGTCGGCGCTGATGTCGGGCGCCATGGTCAACCTCGGCATCTACGGCATCGTGCTGGTCGGCGACCAACTGCTCGGGGGTGGACCGGCGTGGTGGTGGCTCTGCGTGATCGCCCTCGGCGTCGCGTCCGCTCTGTTCGGAGCGCTGTACGCCGCGACCAGCACCGACCTGAAGCGTCTGCTGGCCTATTCAACGGCCGACAACATGGGCCTCGTTCTGATCGGACTCGGTGCGTCGGGGCTCTTCGCCGCCACCGGGAGCCACGCGACGGCGGCCATCGCCATGGTGGCGACCCTGCTGCTCCTGGTGAATCACTCGATGTTCAAGGGTGCTCTCTTTCTCGCCGCCGGTTCGGTGCAGGTGGCGACCGGCACCCGCAACCTCGACCGGATGGGCGGGTTGATGCGACGGATGCCCGTGACCGGCGTCGTGTTCCTGGTCGGGGCGCTCTCGGTGGCCGCGCTGCCACCGCTCAACGGATTCGTGGGCGAGTGGCTGCTGTTCCAGGGCCTGCTGCACGGATTGCCGACGACCAGCACCGTGGTGGTGTTCGCGGTGCTGGTTGGCGTCGGCGCCCTGGCGCTGACGGGCGGGCTTACCGTCGCCGCCTTCGTCAAGGCCGTGGGTATCGGATTCCTCGGTCGACCTCGTTCCGGCGAAGCCGCCGACGCCGTCGAAGTGCCGTACTCAATGCGATTCGGCGCCGGCCTGCTTGGCGCCTCATGCGTCGTGCTCGGGCTGTTGCCGATGCTGGTGATTCCCGCGCTCGAGCGCGCTGCACGAAGTGCTACCAGCAGCGCAGCGCCATCGTCGGTCCACGGCTGGGTCACGCTCCACCTCGCTGGTCTCCACGGCGTCCTGGCGCCGGTGCTGTTGGCCGCTGGCCTGGTCGCGGCAATCGCCATCGTGGCGAGCCTTCGACGGCTGGCTCACCGACGATCAAACAAGTGGCGCGCACTGCGCCCCGCCGAACCATGGGGATCGGGCCGCCTGCTGCAGACTCCGCGTATGCAGTACACCGCGACATCGTTCGCCGAGCCGCTGCAGCGAGTCTTTGACGACGTAATCCGCCCCGCACGCGACCTCGACGTGAGTCACGCCATGGAGTCGCGCTACTACATCGAGCGAATCTCCTACCGCTCAACGAGTGACGACATCGTCGAACAAAACCTCTACCGCCCGATCATCGGTGCCGCGAATTGGTGGGGCGAGAGGGCCCGTTCCCTCCAGAACGGCAGCGTGCATCGCTACCTCGCCTACGGGCTCGTGGCCCTCGTGGCGATTCTGGTGGTGATCGCGTGAACAGTGTCGAGAGCGTGTGCGTGGCGGGACTGGTGGCGATTGTCCAGATTGGCGCCGTGCTCGTCGGTGGACCGCTGCTCCTGGGCGTCATGCGCAAGGTCCGAAGCCGCCTTGAGGGGCGGCGTGGGGCGCCGATCCACCAGCCGCTCCTCGATCTGCGAAAACTCATCACCAAACAACGGCTTCGTCCCTTCGAGGCCAGTTGGGTCTTTGGATTCGGACCGGTGATCCTGGTGGCGACGGTGGCGGCGGTGGCGGCAATCTCGCCACTCGCGACGACGCGTCCGCCGCTCGGGCAGAGTTCGGACTTCTTCGCCATCATCTTCGTGCTGCTTCTGGGATCGGTGTTCCTCGCACTGGGCGCCCTCGACACCGGCACGCCCTTTGGCGGCATGGGCTCGAGCCGGGCGATGACGGTGGGGGCACTCGCCGAGCCCGCGTTGCTGGTCGCGATACTGGCCATGTCCATACCAGCCCATACCTCGAACCTCCCGGCGCTCGTGCGCATCGGACTGGCCCATCCCGTGGTGATCGCCAGTCCGGCCAGACTCCTGGCCCTGGGGTCATTTCTCGTCGTCATCCTGGCCGAGAGTGGTCGGCTCCCCGTCGACAACCCGAGCACTCACCTCGAACTCACGATGATCCACGAAGCCATGGTCCTCGAGTACGCCGGGCCCGATTTGGGGCTCACCATGCTGGGCGAATCCATGCGACTGGTTCTCCTGCTCGGGCTCTTGGTCAACCTGCTCGTTCCCTGGGGAGTGGCCGACCGACCCGGTGCGCTCGCCTTCGTGATCGGCCTGGTCGCTCTGGTGGGCAAGGTCCTCCTCGCCGGCGTCGCCATCGCCGTCTTCGAGGTCTTCAGCGCCAAGCTCCGCCTGTTTCGTCTGCCCGAGTTGCTCGCCGGCGGCTTCATCCTGGCCGTGCTGGGCGCCGTCACCGCGGTGGTGAGTCGATGAGCAGTTCACCCTTCGCCAGCCTGCTCGAGATTGCGGCCGGCTTGGTCATCGTCTGCGCCGTCGTGACCCTGTGGCGGCGATCACTCTCGGCCATCGTCAAGACGCTGGCCGTGCAGGGTGTCGCCCTGGGGGCCGTTGCCCTGATCCTCGGTCTGCACCAACACGACGGCGTGCTGGTCGGGGTTGCCTGTCTGATCATCGCCGCCAAGGGGGCCGTGATCCCGACGCTGCTCGCACGGGTGCTGGCGCGCGATCCGCGCAGCCGTGAATCCACGCCGTTGGTCAACGTGCCCGCGTCGCTCGTTGGCGCCGGAGCCCTGACCGTTCTGGCCTACAGCGCAACGAGACCCGTCGTGGCCCTCGTCGCCACGACGGCCGGACAGCTGATCCCCCTGGGCCTCGCCACCATGCTCATCGGGTTCTTCTCGATGATCGTCCGGCGCAAGGCGATATCGCAGATTGTCGGGTTGCTGCTCGTCGACAACGGCATCGCCCTCGTGGCCTTTCTCGCGACGGCCGGCGTGCCGCTGCTCGTCGAACTGGGCGCGTCACTCGACGTGCTGCTCGTGGTCGTCGTGCTTCGCGTACTGGCGGCCCAGCTGTGGTCGAGGTTCGGGGTCTTCGATCTCGATCAGCTGCGAGAGTTGCGCGACTGATGCTGGCCATCGCCCTGCTCGTCTTCCCCGCCGGCGCGGGTCTCGTCGCAGCGGCGACGCCGTGGCGCCGTTGGGTGGGCTGGCTCTGCACCGCGTCGCTCGTCACCGTGCTGGTGCTCGCCGTCGTGCTGTCGACCCAGGTCGTTCGCACGGGGCCGATCGGCGCCTTCGGCAGCGTGCTGCGCGTCGACGCCCTCAGCGCCTTCATGGCGATAGTGATCGGCGCCGTGGGTGCTCTCGCGACGTGTCAGAGTGTGCGCTACCTGGACAACGAGATCCGCATCGGGCGTTGCAGTGTTCGCCACGCGTCACTCTACGCCGTGCTGGTCCAAGGCTTCATCAGCGCGATGTTGCTCGCGGTGCTGGCCGGCAACGTCGGCGTCATGTGGGTGGCGATCGAGGCCACGACCATCATCACGACCTTCCTCGTGGGGCACCGCCAAACCCGAGGATCGCTCGAAGCGTCGTGGAAGTACGTCATCATCTGCTCGGTGGGAATCGCCGTGGCCTTCCTCGGCACTGTGCTCGTGTACCTCGCCGAGCAGCACGTCGGCCACGGCCACGCCACGCTCACCTGGACCTCGCTACTGACCGTGTCGCATCACCTCAACCCCGGGGTCATGCGCATCGCCTTCGCCCTACTGGTGCTCGGCTACGGCACGAAGGTGGGCCTCGCCCCGATGCACAGTTGGCTCCCCGACGCCCACGGCCAGGCGCCGGCCCCGGTCTCGGCGCTGATGTCGGGCGTCCTGCTGTCCGTGGCGTTCTACGCGCTCTTGCGGTTCAAGAGCATCGCCGATGGCGCACTCGGCGTCGCGTTCCCCCGGGGGCTGCTCCTGGCGGCGGGACTGCTGACACTGATCGTCGCCACCTCCTTGCTGATCAAGCAGCGCGACTACAAGCGAATGCTCGCCTACTCGAGCATGGAGCACATGGGCCTACTCGCCCTCGGGGCCGCCGCCGGGACGCCACTGGCCATCGCGGCCGTCCTGTTGCACATCCTCGGCCACGGACTCGCCAAGGGAGTGCTCTTTCTCACTTCGGGCGAACTGCTCCACGTCGAAGGGACGAGCGACATCGACCAGATCAGGGCGCTGCTGGTCCGGCGCCCGGCACTCGGTGGACTGTTCGCCTTCGGACTCGCGGCACTGCTCGGTCTGCCTCCCTTCAGCCTCTTCGTGAGCGAACTCAACATGATCCGCGCCGAGACCCGGGTCGGTCTCGGGTGGGTCGCGGTGTTCTCGCTCGTGTGCATGGCGGTGATCTTCGCCGCCCTGCTGACCCACGGACGCCGCATGCTGCTCGGCGCTCGCGAAGCGCACGAGCCGGTTCAGGCGACGCCGGCGATCGTCACCGTTCCCCTGGTCGGCGCCCTCATCGCGTGCGCGGCCCTCGGCGTGCTGGCGTGGCCCCTCGGCGCCCTGTTGCACGCCGCCGCCCGGGTGGTGGTCTGATGACCGAGAGCCTCACCCGAACCGAACTGCTGTTGATCGAGCGGCCGAGCCGGGCCGTGGTCGACGTCGGCGCCGACGAACTGGTCGAGGCCGCCGCCCTGCTGCTCTCGAGCGGCTTCCGCCTCGCCCTGGTTGCCGGTCACGACGACGACGACGCCACGCTCAGGATCGTGTACCTCTTCGTCGGCGGTCCGCCCGACCAACGCTTCGAGCTCCACGTGCGGATCAGCCGGCTCGAGCCCCGAATTGCGTCGCTCGCCCACCTCTCGTTTCCCGCGGGCCGCTTCGAAAGGGAGCTGCGCGACCTCTTCGGCATCGAGCCGGTCGGACACCCCCAGCCCCGGCCGCTCGTGCTGCACCAACACTGGCCGGCCGCTTGGCACCCGATGCGCAAGGATGCCGAAACCCAGCCACCGATGAACCCCGACGCCAAGCCCTACCCCTTCGTCGCCGTCGAAGGTCCCGGGATCTACGAGATTCCGGTCGGACCGGTGCACGCGGGCGTGATTGAGCCCGGACACTTCCGTTTCTGGGTGGTCGGCGAGACCATCGTCAAGATGAAGGCCCGACTCTGGTTCACCCACAAGGGAGTGGAACGGCTCTTCGAAGGCCGGGACCTGGAGTCGGCGCTGCACCTCTCCGAGCGGATATCGGGCGACAGCGCGGTGGGTCACTCCCTGGCCTTCTGCATGGCCGTCGAGGAGGCTCTCGGCATTGCCGTGGCGCCGCGAACGGCCGAGCTGCGCGCCATCCTGCTTGAGCTCGAACGCCTGTACAACCACGTGGCCGACGTCGGCGCGCTCTGCAACGACGCCGGTTTCGGTCTGGCCAATGCGCACGCCCTGACCCTGCGCGAACGCCTCTTGCGGTTGAACGAGCAGGTCACCGGTCACCGCTTGGCGCGCGGCGGGGTCCAGTACGGCGGCGCGGTGCTTCGCTCACTGCCCACCCTGAACGATCTCCGAGAGATCGGGCAGCGATTTCACGAGATTGTCAATCTGGCTCGCTCCAACACCATCGTGATGGACCGTTTCACCGGCACCGGCGTCTTGAGCGCCACCCAGGCCCGCGAGATCGGCGTGCTCGGCGTCGCCGCACGAGCGTCGGGTCTCGCCCGCGACGCTCGGTACTCGCACCCGTTCGTCCAGTCCCCCGACACGTTCATGATGGCCTGCGCCGACGCCGGGGACGTGCTCGCGCGATTCCAGGTGCGCTGCGACGAAGTCGACGCTTCACTCGACATGCTGGCCGACTACGTGTCGCGGACCGGTGCGCTCAGCGTGGTCTCGTTCGAACACACGGGCGAGTCCACTCACCACGGAACCGGCATCGTCGAAGGTTGGCGCGGCGCGGTCGTCCACCGGGTCGAATTCGATGCCGCGGCAACACTGTCGCGCGTGAAGATCGTCGATCCGTCGTTCCTGACCTGGCCGGCCCTCGCCGTCGCGCTCGCCGACACGATTGTCCCGGACTTTCCCCTAGTCAACAAGAGTTTCAACCTGTCCTACGCCGGCAACGACCTGTAGGGCGTTCGCCGGCGTCGAAGGGTTTCCCGTCTCCCTTCGACCACGCCGACTTCGGATCCGGGACCGCGAAATCCTTCGCGGGCTCGATGCGCGCCGTGCAAGCGAGCAATGAGCGCGGGCCGGCCCGCGAGGTCGGGGTGAATCCGCGAGCACCAAGAACCAGCGGGTCGGCCCGCCTTCGTGGGTAGCATCGGACTGAAGCCAGACACGAAGTTGGTCTCAGCGAGGACCGATTGATGGACGAAGTCGAGAACTGGGCCCGCGCCGCATTTCGCCAGGCGCACCTCGACGTTGACGACGACGACGTGGCCTTCGTGCAGTTGATCTACGCCGCCGCCATTGCCCAACTCCACGTACTCGACCAGATCGATCCAGATGAGTTCCCCGTCCGGGCGATCGACCCTAGCCACGCACCCGAATAGCCGTGAGCCACCCCCAGGATCTCTCCCTTCGCGAACAGGCCTCGGCCGTGCGCCGCGGCGACCTCGACGCGGGAGAGCTGCTGACGATGACGCTCGCGCGCATTGAAGAGCGCGACGGACCCATCAACTCAACCCCCGTCCTTTTCGAAGCGTCCAGTCGAACGATGCTCGCCGACGCACCCCGCGGACCGCTCCACGGCGTGCCGATCACGATGAAGGACATGTTCGCGCTGCCGTGGCGCGCCGCGCGCAACGGCACCCCGAGTGAACTGATCCCCGCCGCGGCCTCGGGTCCGTTTCGCCGCCTGCGCGACGCCGGCGCGGTGGTGGTGGGCGTCGCCAATCAACACGAGCTCGGCATGGGCACGACCGGGTCGATCTCAGCCTACGGACCGACGGGCAATCCTTGGAACCCGGACCACTGCGCCGGGGGGTCGTCGGGCGGCTCGGCCGCCGGCGTCTCGGCGCGGCTCGTGGCGGGAAGCCTCGGCAGCGACAGTGGCGGCTCGGCCCGGCTGCCCGCGGCCTACTGCGGCGTGGTCGGACTCAAACTGACCTACGGATCGCTGCCCTACGACCGGTACTTCGGCGCGGGCACGTCGTTCAGCGCACCGGGCGTAGTCGCCCGTGACGGCGCCGACGCGCGCCTGCTCGCCGAGACCCTGCTGGACCGCCCACTCGCGCGCCACAGCGGCGCCGAGCTGCGCGTCGGCGTCGTGCGAGATCCATTCTGGAGCGACGTCGACCTCGAAGTGGCGTCGGCCGCCGACTCCGCCCTGCGCGACGCCGGTTGGACGGTCGTCGAACTGCAGATCGAGCACCTGGAACTGGTCGGTGCCGCCGTGCTGTGCCGGCTGATCGCCGAAACCGGCATTCCGCCATCCTCGGTGCTGGCGACGTTGAGTCGACCCACCCGTGGCCTGTTGCTCGCCAGCCTGCTCGCACCGGCCCGATTGGTGCCGCGCGCCGATCGCGTCCGGGCGGCCGTTCGCCGGTCACTGGCGGAGGCCTTCACGTCGGTTGACCTGCTCGCCTGGCCGTGCGCGCCTACACCGGCACCGGCCCTGGCGGATCCCTGGGTGAGTCTGCCCTCGGGTCGAACGCTGGCCGACACCGCCAACCTGCGCCAAGCGTCGATTGCGAACCTGTGCGGCGTGCCGGGAGTCTCACTCCCGGTTGGACTGCACTCGAGCGGCCTGCCTCTCGGGCTGCAGCTCCTCGCCCCCTGGGGCGCCGAGGCGTCGTTGCTCGACGCCGGCGAGCACCTGGAGCTCGTGACCGAACGGGCCTACGTGGAGCTGACACCACCGATCGCCCGGATCGGGTGACGAATGGCTCAACGCTGAACGCCGGGGTCCGCCAACGAGTCGTACACCTCGGGACGCCGAAGGTCCAGCACCGCGATCTGGGACCTTCTCCGCGCGACCTCCGCCAGGTCGAGGGTCGCCACCAGCACGTCCGGGCCATCGGCGAAGGACTCGGCCAGCACTTCGCCCCACGGTCCGACGATCATTGAGTGCCCGTACGTGGCGATCCCCTCCGCGGTCGTTCCCGCCTGGGCGGCCGCCACGACGAAGGCGTGATTCTCGATCGCCCGCGCCTTGACCAACACGTCCCAATGGGCCCGCCCCGTCACCGCGTTGAAGGCGGCGGGGATCGCCAACACGGACGCGCCGTGGACGGCCAGCCTTCGGTACAACTCGGGAAAACGGAGGTCGAAGCAGATCGACATGCCGAGTCGGAACCCCGGCAGATCCACCACGACCAATTGCTCACCGGGGACGATCGCGTCGGACTCGCGCTGGACCACCTCGCCGGGGACATCGATGTCGAAGAGGTGCGCCTTGCGGTACGTCGCCGCGATCAGTCCGTTCCCGTCGAGGATGACGCCCGTGTTGTAGCACCTTCCCTCTTCCGGTGATCGCTCCAACATGCTGCCAATGTGGACGGTGACCCCTCTGGCTTTCGCGACTTCGGCGAAACGCGAGGTCGTCGGTCCGGGAATGGTTTCACAGACTGCCGCAAAGCCCTTCGCCGGCCCCAAGTAGTTGAAGTACTCGGGCAGCTGGATGTACTTCGCTCCCCGGTCCGCCGCGCTGACGACCAGTTCGATCGCGGCGTCCACGTTCTTCGTCGGGTCCGAACCCGACGTCAGTTGCACCGCGGCGACATCGATCGTCACTCCCGACATCCTCAACGACCCTCCTCGGTACTCTTCGCGTTCACTTCAAGTTACCGTTGGAGATCGAGCCCCGCGTTGCTGCGCTTCCCAACAGGTTGTCGACGGCCGTCACGAGCGCCATCATCCGACGTCTCCCTGGGTCGGTTCCGCGGCGTTCACTCGACGTTGTCGAGACCGGCGATCCGAATCACTCGGAACCTTCGTTCAGTTCCGTGAGAACCGCCGCAATCGTCTCGAGCAGCGCCGAAGCGGGAGCGTAGGTCGCCAGTCGAGCGCCCGCACGGCCGTGCAGGTGCGCGGCGAGGGCGGCGCCGGACAGGGGGTCGTGACCACGGGCGATGGTCGCGGCGATGAGACCGGACAACACGTCACCGGACCCGGCCGTGGCGAGGGCCGCGGTCCCGGACCGCACGACCCGCACGGTGCCCGCCGGATCGGCCAGCACCGTCGTCGGCCCCTTCAACAGCACGACGCAGCCCGTCTCGCGGGCCAGATCCCGCACGGCGTCGATGCGGTTCGGGGGGAGGGCCCGGCCGGTGAATCGAGCGAACTCGCCCTCGTGAGGAGTGAGGATCCAGCGACTCGCCGGCGTCGACTCGAGCGGCAACAGTGTTCTGTCGAGTCCGTCGGCGTCGAGGACGACGGGCACGTGGACGTCGGCCAGCCGGTCGCGAAGCCATGACCCCGCGTCGGCACCGAGTCCCGGACCCGCTACGACGGCGCGGCACCGCGGATCCACCGCCAACTCAACGCTGTGCACCACCTCTGGGGGCAGTCGGACGAGGCCGGCAACGTCACCGCGACTGACCAGGCGGATCATCGAGGCGCCGCCCGCCAATGCGCCACGCACCACCAATTCGGCGGCGCCCGGCATCAGTGGCGAACCGACGAGCACCTGGACCGCGTGCGCCCACTTGTGATCGTTCGGACTGCTCTCGACCAGCGTCGCGAGATCGCCGTCCTCCATCAGGCCGTCGTCGAAGGCCCGCACGATGCCGAGGCCCGCGAATCGGAGCTCCCCCACCAGAGCCGCCGAGGGGCCGCTCAGGTGCGCAGGCTTCAACGCACCAATCGCGAGCGTCACGTCAGCGCGCAGTGGCGAGCCGAGGATCTCGCCGGAGTCGCTGTCCACGCCCGAGGGAAGGTCGACGGCCAGCACCTTCGTGCCGGCGGCGACGCCCGGTGCCACGTAGGGGCGCGAACAGCCGACGCCGAACGCCGCGTCGATGACCATGCCGTACCCGTCGAGTGACGACGGCTGGTGCGCTACTTCGATGACGTCGACTCGGGCGCCGCGCGACACCAGCCATTCGGCCGCGACGCGGCCGTCAGCGCCATTGAGGCCGGGTCCGGCGAGCACCGCGACGCGCGCACCGTAGCAGGAACCCAGCAGACGTTTCGCCTCGAGACCGACTGCGGTGCCCGCGGCGTGGACCAGCGCGTCCGTGCCCCGCTGGGACACCGCGACCGCGTCGGCCTCGCGCATCTTCTCGACGGAGAGGATTGGGATCACGTGCCCTCTCCTCGCATCATTGCCGGCGCACTCGGCGCACGCTCGTGTTGCGTGAAGGGTCTGCGTGGCTCACAACGCAAGTGGAAAAACCTGGCTTCTCTTGAACTCGGTGCCACGACTCGAGGCTACTCAGAAGAGGGGTGCTCGCGGTTTCTTCCGGGGTGCACGGTGGTGGTCTCGACCCGTCGGGCGGCCCTTCGTCCAAAGCGGTAATCAGCCCGTACTGGATGTCAGTTCTGTGAGGAGTGTCTGCACCCTTCGGTCGATCTCGTTGACGATCGGCCGAACCTGTTCCACTGATCCGCCTGCAGGGTCTGCAAGGTCCCAATCGACGTAGCGCTTGCCCGGAAAGACCGGGCACGTATCCCCGCACCCCATCGTGACGATCACGTCCGCGATGCGGGCGGTTTCGTCAGTGAGGGGCTTCGGGAATTCCTGAGACGCGTCGAGCCCCCGCTCGTGCAGGATCTGGACGACCGACGGGTTGAGTTGAGATGCCGGCTCGGATCCAGCGGAGCGAACATCGACCCGGCCGTTCGCGTAATGCTCGAGCAGGACCCGCGCTGCCAGGCTGCGGCCGGCGTTGTGTGTACAGAGAAACAACACGACGGGAGTGTCAGTCACGGCGCTCCAATTGATCAGTGGATGCCATGGGGGCCGGATAGAGACGTCGTTTGGCCCATAGCGACACGTACACCAAGGCGACGAGGACCGGTACCTCGATGAGCGGGCCGACGACGCCGGCGAGGGCCTCCCCGCTCGTCACGCCAAAGACTCCGATGGCGACCGCGATCGCCAGTTCGAAGTTGTTGCCGGCTGCGGTGAACGCCAAGGTCGCGGTCCGCTCGTACGGCAGTCCGATCGCCCTGCCGAGGGCGAACGACCCGAACCACATGATCGCGAAGTAGCACAGCAGCGGAAGGGCGATGCGAGCGACGTCCGCGGGACGCGAGGTGATCGTGTGGCCTTGGAGCGCGAACAGGATGACGATCGTGTAGAGCAGGCCGTAGAGAGCGAAGGGGGCGATCCGGGGCAGCAGGAAGGACTCGTACCATTCACGTCCCCGGACCCTTTCGCCGATCGTGCGGGTGAGGTACCCGGCAACGAGCGGGATGCCGAGGAAAATGGCGACGGTTTCGGCGATGCGCCCGATGGACAGATGCAACCCAACCGTGCTGAGGCCGAGCCACCCCGGCAGCACTTTCAGGTAGAAGTAGCCGAGGAGCGCGAAGGCGAATATCTGAAACAGCGAGTTGAGCGCGACCAGTACCGCTGCGGCTTCCCGGTCGCCGCCCGACAGGTCGTTCCAGATCAGGACCATCGCGATGCATCGGGCAAGCCCGACAATGATCAGACCGGTCCGGTACGTGGGCAGGTCGGGCAACAGCAGCCACGCCAGCGCGAACATGACGGCCGGACCAACGACCCAGTTGAGCACCAGGGAGGAGACCAGCATCCGCCGGTCTCGAGTGACCGAACCGAGCCGGTCGAAGCGGACTTTCGCGAGAACCGGGTACATCATGACGAGCAGACCGACGAAGATGGGCAACGGCGTACCCGACGTCACCTGGATCGCATTGAGATGCGAGTTGAGACTGGGGATCGCCCTGCCAAGCCAGATGCCAGCGATCATCGCCAGAATGATCCACACCGGCAGGAACCGATCGAGAAACGAGAGCCGTGCCACAACCGGGGCGACGTGGGTTTCGTCGCTCACCGGATGTTCGAATACCTGGTCACTCATGGCAGGTCTTCAGTGACGGTCCGATGAGAAGTCAGCAGCATGGAGTGGATCCAGTCGTTTCTAGCGCTGGCGGGGTACAGCATTGGACCCCCGTGGTCGACACCGAACCGAGCGAGCTCTCTTTGGGAGCATCAGCGAGCACCGTGTAGACCTCCCATCGCGCGCCGTCAGGCCCGTCAACCCACACCTTGTCCTGAACCGCGAAGCAACAGGTGGTCTGTTCTTCGACGTCAGTAGCAAGCCCGACGCCCGAGAGGTACTTGGTCGCATCGCGGACTTCCGCGGTCGTGAAGACCTCGACGCCCAGGTGGTTGATTGAACCGGGAACGCCGCCACCCTCGATGAGGACCAGCTTGAGGGGCGGCTCGTCAATGGCGAAATTCGCGTAGCCGGGACGGACCTTGGCCGGCGCGGTGCGGAACAGTTTGGAGTAGAAGTCGATCGCCTCGTCGAGCTTCGAGACATTGAGGGCCAGTTGGATCCGTGACATCGCTACCTCCGGTAGATTGATGATCGTCAATGAACACTATTGTTGATTCATCGACGTTTGTCAATAGTAAGGTCGGGTTCATGTCGCAGCGAAAGACCATCACGGTCGACGAATCGGTGGTCAGTTGCTGCAGCCCGATCGTCACCGAAACGCTTTCCGAGGAGCAGGCGCACGACTTGGCACAGATCTTCGGGGCCCTGAGTGACCCGGCCCGCTTGCGGATGCTCTCGCTGATCGCCTCGGAGCCAGAGGTGTGCAGCTGCTCTCTCGAGGGGCCCTTGGCGAAGAGCCAGCCGACGATCTCGCACCACACCAGGATTCTCGCCGAAGCCGGCCTGATTGCCGGAGAGAAGCGGGGGCGATGGATGTGGTGGCGCGTCGTGCCCGAGCGCCTTCAAGAGGTCTCCCGGCTGCTCTCGGTCTGAAACGGGCGTTGCCCGGAGACGGGCATCACCGCATTCGCCTCGATGCGCCGTTCCACGACTCCCGAAGACGCCTACTGCGGAATGACAACCTTTCGGACGCTAACGGAAGTCCTCCTGCAGTTCTGCCAGTGCGGCGGCTCCGGGGCAGAGCTTCTCGTACGCAACTCTGTTGAGTCCCTCGGCGGGCGTGTGGTTCATTTCGTGCACGTCAAGGGCGGTCTCGTCCACGTAGAGCAGTCCCGTGACAATCTCACCGCGGGTGTGGCGTTCGCGAATGTACTCCTCAACCTTTTGACGGTCGTGCGGGTCGTAGCCGGTGGGAACTGATCGGAACCGCACGACACTTCCGTCGTGCATGGCAACCTCGGTGGCGCCGTCGGCGGGGATCGAGGCCTGGATCTCGTCGCGCAGCGGCACGAAGTCCGTCTCGATCTCCTTCACTTCGTGTTCACGCATGAATCGGTAGCTCTTCGTCGAACCCTCATGGTCGTTGAAGGTCACGCACGGTGAAATAACGTCGATGAGCGCGAGCCCGTTGTGGGCAACCGCCGCCTTCAGGATCGGGACCAACTGCGCCTTGTCCCCCGAGAAGCTGCGGGCGAGGAAGGTCGCGCCCATGCTGAGCCCGAGCATGATGGGATCGATGGGAGCGATGGCGTTGGGCTCACCGCGCTTCGGTCGCGAGCCGATGTCGGCCGACGCCGACATCTGGCCCTTCGTGAGCCCGTACACCCCGTTGTTCTCGATGACGTAGACCATCTTCACGTTTCGGCGAATGGCGTGGGCGAGATGTCCCAGCCCGATGGAGAGCGAGTCGCCGTCCCCGGAGATGCCGATGTAGGTGAGTTCACGATTCGCGGCGTTGGCGCCGGTTGCGATGGTCGCCATGCGCCCGTGCGCCGAGTTGAATCCGTGAGCGCCGCGAACGAAATAGGTCGGCGTCTTGGAGGAACATCCGATGCCACTCAACTTGGCGATCGTGTGGGGTGGAGTGGACAGTTCCCAGAACGCGTGGGCGATGGCGGCGGTCACCGAGTCGTGCCCGCAGCCCGCGCAGAGCGTCGACATCGCTCCTTCGTAGTCACGAATGGTCAGACCGAGCTCGTTCTTGGGCAGCGGGGCGAGCGGAATGCGGGGTTTGGTGATTGAGGGCATCGTTAGTTCTCCAACTGGCTGGTAATGCGATCCACCACGAAGCTCGCGCTGAGTGGGAATCCCCCATACGCGAGAATCGGTTGCATCTTCTCTATGGCGACCCCGGTTTCGAGAGAGATCAGGGACCGCAACTGCGCGTCACGGTTCTGCTCGACAACAAAGCAGTAGTCGTGTTCGTCGACGAAACGGCGTACCTCACCGACGAAGGGGAACCCTCTGACCCGCATGAAGTCCGCGTTCACCCCGGACTGAGCGAGTTGATCGAGTGCCTCGCGCACGGCGAGGTCGCAGCTGCCGAGGGTGATGACGCCAATGGTCGCTCCGGCGCGTCGCTGCACAATCGGGGCCGGCACGTGTTCGGCCGAAGCGGCGTGCTTCTTCTTCAGCCGGTCGACGACCTCTTGGTACTCGACCGGATTCTCGGTGTACTGCCCGAACTTGTCATGGCCCGATCCGCGAATGAAGTAGGCACCCTTGGAGTCCGAGCCGGGCAACGTTCTTGGCGTGACGAACTCCGCGTCCTCGCCGGTGTAGCGGAAGAACTCGGCAATACCTTGAAGGTCCGCGTCATCCAAGACTCGCCCCCGGTCCGGAACGTACGAGTCGTCCCACGTGAGTCTGGGGACGACCCAGTCGTTCATGCCGATGTCGAGGTCCGACAACATG
The DNA here is from genome assembly GCA_003133665.1 of Acidimicrobiaceae bacterium. Classification (GTDB taxonomy): domain Bacteria; phylum Actinomycetota; class Acidimicrobiia; order Acidimicrobiales; family RAAP-2; genus RAAP-2. The sequence goes on from PKYK01000033.1 coordinate 55,784, forward strand.
AACACCGGCGTCTGGAAACGCTCGGCGATATCGAACGACTGCACCGCGAACTCGAAACACTCCGCCGGATTCGCCGGAAAGAGCAGTATGTGTTTGGTGTCCCCGTGCGAGGCGTAGGCGCACAGCAGTAGGTCCGCCTGCTGGGTCCGCGTCGGCATCCCCGTCGAAGGACCGGTTCGTTGAACGTCGATGACGACCGCGGGGATCTCGGTGTAGTACGCGAGTCCGAGCAGTTCATTCATGAGCGAGATTCCTGGTCCGGAGGTTGAAGTGAAGGCCCGCGCCCCACTCCACGACGCCCCCAGGACCATGCCGATGGCCGCGATTTCGTCTTCGGCTTGCAGCACGAGGTAGTTGTTCTTGAACTCCCCGGGTTTGCCGCCCTCCACCGGTTCGCGCCGGTACTTGGCGCACAACTTGATGAAGTTGTCCATGACGGCCGTGGCTGGCGTGATCGGGTACCACCCCGCGACCGTTGCCCCGGCGTACAGGCAGCCCAATGCACTGGCGGTGTTGCCGTCGATCAGAATCGAGTCGCTGTTCGCATCCATGCCCTCAACGTGAAACGGCAGCGGACAGGCGAAGTTCTCCAGCGCGTAGTCGTAGCCGAGGTGCAAGGCCGTCTGATTGGACGCCCGCAGGTGCTCGTTGCGTGCGAAGGTCTCGGAGAGGAGGTCCGCCACGAGTTCGACGTCGATGCCGAGCAGCGCGACCACGACGCCGGCGTAGGCGATGTTCTTCATCAAGATCCGTTCCCGTGGAGCCTGGAAGTTCTCGATGCACATCCGGGCCAGCGGCACACCGAGAAACGTGACGTCCTCACGGAGGATGGCTTCGTCGAGGGGCCACGACGAGTCGTAGAGGACGTAGCCGCCGTGACGAACGTCGTCGATGTCTTCGGCGTAGGTCTGGGAGTTCATGGCGACCATCAGGTCGTAGTCCAGCGCGCGCGCCGTGTAGCCCAACTTGTTGACCCGGATCTCATACCACGTGGGGAGGCCTTGAATATTGGACGGGAACAGGTTCTTGCCCGAGACCGGAATCCCCATCCGGAAGATCGCCTGCATCAAGAGGCTGTTCGCGCTCGCCGACCCCGTCCCGTTGACATTGGCGAGCTTCACCGAAAAGTCGTTGACCCTGACGCTGGCGTCCGGGGCGGTATCAATCGCCATCTCTTGTCCTCACCTCTGATTTGGAACCGCTCGCCGACCTCACCGGAATGTGCAGGACACCCGATGTGGAGGCGTAGGGGATATTCAATACAAACTCTTCCATGTCCCACGCCGCGGTCGGACACCGCTCGGCGCATAGTCCACAGTGCACGCAGACATTCTCGTCCTTGACCATGACCCGACCCGTCTGGGGCAGTGGCGCGGACACGTACAGCGACTGATGCAGGTTGAGCGCCGGGGCCGACAGCCGCTCGCGAAGCTCTGATTCGTCGCCGTTGCTCGTGATCGTCAGGCACTGCACGGGACAGATATCGATGCAGGCATCGCATTCGATGCACAGCGGGGCCTTGAATGCGGTCTGCACATCACAGTTGAGGCACCGTTGGACCTCTCGAGCGGTCTGTTCCGCGCTGAAACCAAGTTCGACCTCCAAGTCGAGTGACTGGAATCGCTTCGTGAGTTCGACGTGGGTCATCTTCTGGCGGGGCGACGGGTTGTAGTCATTGTGGTAACTCCACTCGCTCATACCCATCTTCTGGCTGACGAGGGTCATGCCGAGCGGTGGCCGGTTGGTCAACGGCACGCCCGAACAGTGGTTGTGAATCGAAATCGCCGCTTGATGCCCGTGGGCGACCGCCCAGATGATGTTCTTCGGTCCCCACGCGGCGTCGCCCCCGAAGAAGACGCCGGGCAGCGTCGACTGCATGGTCACTTCGTCGACCACGGGCGTGTCCCACTCGCCGAACTCCATGCCGAGGTCGCGCTCTATCCACGGGAACGCGTTCTCCTGGCCGATGGCGAGGATGACGTCGTCGCAGGGAACCGTCACGGTGTCGATCGTCGTCGAGTGGCGCGCACCCTCGTCCCACGTCAGGACGTCGAACTCCATCCCCACTAGCTTGCCGTCCTCGATGACGAATCGTGTGGGCGCGTGATTCACGATGATCGAGACGCCCTCCTCTTCGGCATCCTCGAGCTCCCATGTCGAAGCCTTGAAGAACTCGCGCGGACGTCGAGCCATGACCTTGATGTCGGTGCCACCGAGGCGGCGAGAGGAACGACAGCAGTCCATCGCGGTGTTACCCACCCCGATGATGAGCACCCGCTCGCCAATGGACTTCACGTGGCCGAAGGCCACCGACTCGAGCCAGTCGATTCCAATGTGAATATGCGATTCGACCTCATCGTGGCGTCCGGGCAGGTCGAGCTCCTTGCCGCGCGGCGCACCCACACCGACGAAGATCGCATCGAACTCCTCATCGAGCAGCGTGCGAAGACTCGTGACCGGACTGTTGTAACGGATGTCCACGCCCATGTCCAGGATGATCTGGGTCTCGTCGTTCAGCACTCGGTCCGGGAGGCGAAACTCGGGGATGTTCGAACGCATGAGACCGCCCGGTCGGTCGAACTGCTCGAACATGACGACGTCGTAACCGAGGGGCATGAGATCATTGGCCACGGTGAGCGCCGAAGGTCCCGCGCCGATGCACGCCACGCGATGGCCATTCTTCTCCGCCGGAATCGCGGGGAGGCGACCACTGATGTCGCCCTTCAGGTCAGCCGCGACTCGCTTCAATCGACATATTGCGACGGGGCTTCCGTCGACTCGGTCGCGGCGACAGGCGGGCTCGCACGGCCGGTCACAGGTTCGCCCGAGGATTCCGGGGAAGACGTTGGATTCGCGATTGAGCATGTACGCGTCATCGAACTGACCTTGGGCAATCAGTCGGATGTACCCGGGCACGTCAGTATGGGCGGGACAGGCCCACTGACAGTCGACGACCTTGTGGTAATAGTTGGGATCCTGGTCGTTCGTAGGTTCCACGCAGCGCTCTCTTTCGACAATCCTCAGTTCAATCTTGCCAGTCGAGCATGCACGATGGGCAAGGTCCAAATAACAACCTACTCCGCGTCAAATGCGGTGAACTCACCATTCCCGAGTCGCTGCGCTCGAAATCTTCTTTGTGACTTTATGCCCTACGGTCGCGATGAACTGTTCGAGCGACGACCTTCGGTGCCAGCATCGGCACGACCCAGTGAAGGTCACGCACCTCACGGAGAAACGTTGCCGTACTACTACGTGAGGCGCCAGATCCTCCCACTTGACAAAACGTCGACAGACGAACTCGCGGTCGCCAACAGTGACCTAATACCCTATTAGGCGATTTTTGGTGAATCCGAATCACCAGGCCCGTAGAATGGGTCAATCGAAAGTAATGAATTACGTCCTGCCGCTAAAGATCGCGATTACCACTCGAAAGGGTCGAGCTCCGAACGCGTGACCAACGTGCCATGGCTCATCCAGGGTGGGATGGGAATCGCGATCTCAAGTTGGCCACTGGCTCGCGCGGTTTCCCAGGCCGGTCAGCTCGGAGTGGTATCGGGCACCGCCATCAACAGCGTGTTCGTTCGTCGATTGCAGGACTTCGGTGTTGACGAATCACTGCAGGCGGTACTCGATCGATTCCCACTGCAATCCGTGGTGAAGGACGTGGTCGCCCAATTCGCCTCAAAACGTCGAGAGTCATCGTCTCCCTATCGGAACATCCCGATGTTGACGCTTCGCAGCTCACAACGGTCTGACGACTTGCTCGTCCTTGCCACCTTCGTCGAAGTGGCGTTGGCAAAGGAAGGACACGACGGCATCGTGGGCATCAACCTGCTCACCAAGGTTCAAATCCCAACCCTGCCCACCCTCTTTGGCGCGATCCTTGCCAATGCCGACTACGTCCTCATGGGCGCCGGGGTGCCCACCCACATTCCCGGCATCCTGGAGCAGCTGACCTCCGGACAGGCGGCCGAACTCCCTCTGCAGATCACGGGCAGCGCGTCAGGCAGTCCAGCGCCGTCGCTTCACTTCGACCCCGCACGGTACCTTTCGAATCAAGTACTGCAGCGTCCCAAATTCGTCGGGATCGTCTCGTCACACGTCCTGGCAACGGCGCTCGCGAAGCGCAGCAATGGACCGGTCGACGGCTTCGTCGTCGAACGCCCCTCCGCCGGCGGTCACAATGCGCCGCCTCGTGGTCAGATCACGCTGGATGAAGACGGCAACCCCGTCTACGGCGAACGAGATCGCATCGACTACGAGGTACTCCGCAACCTGGGCGTGCCCTTCTGGATTGGCGGTGGCGTCACCTCTCCTCGCCACGTCGAAGAGGCGTTCTCGCTCGGCGCGGCGGGCGTCCAGGTCGGGACGCTCTTCGCGTACTGCCATGAATCGGGCATGGACCCGGCGGTGCGTGAACAGATAATCAAACACGTTCAAAGCGATTCGATATCGATCGCAACGTCAATGCGGGCCTCACCCACCGGCTACCCGTTCAAGGTGGCGTCGGTCGAAGGGACGATTTCGGATCCAGCGGTGTTTGATTCGAGGGAGCGCAAGTGCGATCTCGGCTTCCTGCGCGAGGTCTTCGTCAAGTCCGATGGAGCCTTCGGCTACCGCTGCCCGGCGGAACCCATCGCCGCCTACGTCAAGAAGGGTGGTTCGGTCGAAGACACGGTCGGATGCACCTGCCTCTGCAATGGGCTGATGTCGACGTGCGGCTTGGGCCAGGTTCGCAGCGACGGTCGCCGCGAGCCGCCGATCGTCACCAGCGGCGACTGCATCGATGACATTCGCACCCTCCTGTCAGTGAACATCGATTACGGGGCCACGGACGTCATCGGGCACTTGCGGCCGGTCACCGTCGAGCGGCACCAGTCCTGATCCTCCCGTAGTTCAGCCGCAGGTCAGCGGCCCGTTCGACGCAGGGTGACGGTGACGGTGACACGCGGCCACCACGACTACGCCTTGATCGGTACGGACTGGCCCGGCTCGATCACAATCGCCGCGGCCCCGGCTTTGGCCAACTCGAGGTGCGAGCGCAACTCGTCGGGGGTTCCGGTCAGTATCGGAAACGTCCCGTAGTGAATGGGGACGACGCGGTCCAGTCCGAGCAGTTTCACCGCGTGGGCGGCTTCGCGCGGACCCATGTTGTAGTGGCCGTCAATGGGCATCAGTCCGACCTCGGGAGCGTAGAGGTCTCGAATCAACGACATGTCCCCGAACACGTTGGTATCGCCCGTGAGGTAGATGGGACCGCCTTCACCCTCGGGCAGACCCACGATGAACCCGACCGGATTGCCGCCGTACGCGTTGGGCAGGTTCTCCCCGACGTCGACACCACAGGAGTGGTCGGCCGTGACCATGGTGAGCGACACCTCATTGACCGTGACCGTGCCGCCCTTGTTCATGTCAACGATGTTGGACACGCCAACCGATGAGAAGTACGCCGCCATCTCGGGCACGCAGATGACGGTGGCCCCGGTGGCCGCGGCGAGGGGTATCACCGACCCCATATGGTCGAAGTGCCCGTGGGTCACCGCAATGGCATCGAGCGCGCCGAGGTCACTGACGCCGACCGGGCTCTTCGGATTCCCTTCGAGCCACGGGTCGAAGATGATCCGTGTTCGCGACAGCGTGGTGAGCAGCACGGTGGCGTGACCCAACCACGTCAGGGTCCCGAGGGCCCCCACCGCGTCGCTTTCCGTTGGCTCTTCAATTCGCAGTGCAGAATTCATCCTGGTTCCTCCCTTGTCGTCGACACCGGACAGTTGGTCCATTGTGCATCAGCCGCCCCACCCCGTGAGCCGATTCTTCTACACCCGGCGCCACCACTGGCGGGCCGGCCGTGGCCGAAGATCCCGGGAGGGATTCCGAGCCGACGAGTTGCGCCGCCTGATCTCGATCTGGCGCGAAGAACCGCGTCGAAAATGGCGTCTCAGTCGACGAGAACTGGATGATCCGACGATTCGACGTCGATGGGCGCGCCTCTCGAGTCCAACGTGAAGACGGCGACGACAACGGACCACAGTGCCGAGGCCAGCGCCAGATGCACGTCAGCCGTTCCGGCCCGGGCACTGTCGAGAGCACTGAGCGCCCCCACCGCGATCTGGAGGCCGAGCAGTATCAACGCGAACGCGGCCAGTTTGCGCTGTGCACCCCTGACCGCAGCGGAGCGCACGACAGTCACCAGGTACGCGATGATCAGGACCGAGCCGATAAGGACCATTGACCGGTGGACGACCTGAATTGCCACCAGCCCCAATGATGCCTTGCTGGAAGAGCACAGGGGCCAGGACTGGCACGCCGACTGCGCTCCCCCATCGACGACCACCGAGCCCGAGATGACGACCAGATACAGCGCGCCGACGCCAGCCCAGGCCAGCCGGCCCGGTCCGTGGAGCAGCGACCACGTGCGACCTGGCTCGATGAACGACGTCACTGCAGCAACGGTGACCACGCCAAGGAAGAGCGCCGCGACCAGGAGGTGGAGCGCGACGGTGACGGGCGCATTGTTGGTCACGACCGTGACCGCTCCCAGGACGGTCTGCACCACGATCAGTCCCACTGACGCCAATGCCGGAGCGCGCACGTGGCGAGCCGAGGGGCCGGCCCGCACGACCACGATGGCGAGAACGACGATGAGGATGGTCACGAGCGTCGCCAGGAAGCGGTGGGACTGCTCCATCAGGGGGTGGAAGTGCGAGATGGGGCTGAGCTGACCCGAGCACAGCGGCCATCCCTGACAGCCCATCCCCGAGTTGGTGACCCTCACGGTGCTGCCGAGCACCAGCAGCAGGTACGTCGCCACCAGCGTGGCCACCGAGAGTCCCCGGACCCACTCCATCTGGGACCCGCGTGCCCGGTTCTCCGAACTACGAACGCTCATTGAATCTCCGTGACGCTGTCGGCCCTGGCCGGGAGAAAGGCCGCCACGACCAACGCAGCGATGCCGGCGATGACCGCGCCCACCGAGACGGCAAAGACCATGCCGTCGATGAACGACTGGCGGGCCGATTGCGTCAACTGAACGGCCAGTGGTCCGCCCAGTCGACCGGCCACCTCGAGGGCTCCACCGAGCGAGCCAATGGTGGCCTTGGCGACCGTTCCGGAAATCGAGAGGTGCCCGAGCAGGGTCGTCATGTCAGTCTGATAGCGAGTGTTCAGCAAACTGCCGAGCACGGCGACACCAAGAGCGCTGCCTATCTGCAATGCCGTGCTGTTGGTCGCCGAACCAACGCCCGCCAGGTCCACCGGAACCGAGCCCATCACCGACTCGGTGCAGGGTGCGACGGCGAGTCCCGAGCCGATGCCCATCAGGAGGAACGCCGGAAGCACGTCGGAGTACGTGGTGTGGATCGTGACGGCCGAAAGCATGGCGAGGCCGATGGCGATCAGGACCATGCCGGCGAATACGACGAGTTTCGTGCCGAAGAAACGAGCCACGCTGTTGGAAAGCGACGCCACCACCAGCAACACGACGGCGATTGGAGCAATGCGAATCCCGGTCTGCAGCGCGCTGTAACCCAGGCAGAACTGCAGATACTGGGTGAGCAGGAACAGCCCGCCCGAGAGGGCGAAGATAGTGAGCCCGAGCCCCGCCATCGCGATCGAGAACCGTCGCGACCTGAAGAATGACATCTCGAGCAGTGGATGGCTCGTTCGCCGTTCCCACGCACCGAGGCCACCGATGATGACGACCGCTCCGGCAATGGCTCCGAGGATGATCGGCGAGCCCCATCCCCGGGTGGGCGCCTCGATGATGCCCCACAACAGCAGCGCGATCCCCAGCAACGAGCATCCGGCACCGATTGGATCGGGGCGCTTGGCGGCGGGGTTCTTCGAGTCCGGAACAATCACCACGGCGGCCACGCACGTGACGACCGCGATCGGCACGTTGATCAGGAACACCGATCCCCACCAGTAGTGCGACAGGAGCCACCCGCCGACGACCGGGCCAATGGCGAGTCCGAGGCCGTTCGTACCCGACCACAGTCCAATGGCGCGGGCGCGGTCCCTGGGTTCGGCGAAGACGTTGGTGAGTATTGACAGCGTGGAGGGCAAGACCGCCGCCGCGCCGATGCCCATGAAGGCCCGGGCCACGATCAGCTGGTCCGGTGTCGCGGCGAACGCCGACGTCGCTGATCCGACCGCGAAGACGACGAGTCCGCCGATGAAGACCCACTTTCGTCCGACGTGGTCGCCCAGGGAACCGAAGATGAGCAAGAGTCCCGCGAGGACAATGACGTAGGCGTCGACGATCCACTGCAACTGGCTCGACGTGGCGTGCAGACTCGCAACAATTGACGGCAGCGCCACGTTGAGGATCGTTCCGTCGAGGTTCATGATGAGAACCGTCAGGCAGAGCACGCTCAGAATGGCCCAGCGCGGTTGTTGCGCTCTATAGACGGGCATGCTTCGATCCAAGGTCAGAAACCCCGACATTTTCCCGTCCGCCGTGTACTTGCCCGTCACGCCGCTATCCCAGCCAGATGCATCTGTACTCCGCACCCAATGACGGGTCCCCCGAGCGATCCATCCAGGCTCCTCAAACGGCGGCCGGTGTTCAGCCGGTTCACCTTCTTTTCCGCAGGGTAATCCGCCTCTCGGCGACGCAATTAGGGGATTAAGTCCCTTCTCAAGTCGAACCGGGGACTGAACCAGATCTCAACGCCCACGAGTGCATGGTGTCGGATCAAATGGCCTCGCGCCCTGGTCCGGCTGACATCGCAGCATTGACCGCGTGGCGTTGGCAGCGCTCGCAGCATCAGCTGCGTGGCGTGACGAATCCAACTACCGATCACTGGTCCCACGCTGCGATCGTCTCCGCTGGAATGTCGTGCCTGAGCTACACCGAGATCTGGCCAACGCCGAGTCGTCGAGATCGACCGGCCGCCCTTGATGTCGCTCGCCCAGACCCAAGCGGCCGAACCGATCGATGATCTCGTCGGGAACGAACTCCGCGTCGGGATAGCCGACCTTCCCGTGATCCGTCACCCATGATTTGCCTCTTTCTCACCGGTGACGTTGTCAGGGGCTCCTCCTTCGGTGGCCGTCGAAGACGGACCTGCCCCTTCTTTGGGAATCTCATCTGCTGGCGTCCTTGGAAATTCGATGGCCACGGTGAGACCTCCGCCGGGCGTGTCCTCCAGACGCAGGTGCCCTCCCAGGAGCTGAATCAGTCCCGACGCAACCGAGAGACCCAGACCGACCCCCGATTGCTCGTCATCAATGCGGTGAAACGGAGTGAAGATGGTTGTTCGCAGGGCCAGCGGGATTCCGGGGCCACGGTCGATCACCAGAAGTTCCACGTAGTCGCCGGCGACTCCCGACGTGATCCGCACTGACCGATCAATCGGACTGAATCGACAAGCATTGCCCACCACGTTGGCGATGACTCGTTCCGCGAGATCCGGATCGGTGAACGGCATCGGAAGATCATCCGGCAGGTCGATGTCCAACGTCCTTCCACCCTTGTCAATGGTCGTCAAAGCGTCGGCGAGAAGCTGCGCAACGGTGACACTGGTTGAGCGCGGAACCACCACCCCGGCTTCGAGACGGCCAACCTCGTTCAAACTCTCTACGAGTCGGGTCAAGCGCTGGGCTTCGCGCTCGATCGAGACCAAGTCCTGGCGCTGCTTATCTGTCGACCACTTTGCCTCATCATGCAAGAGTGACGACACCTTCATCTCGATGTCCGCCAGAGGATTGCGGAGATCGTGAGAAACGACGCGAAGCAGATCGGTCCGCAGTGCCTCCATCTCGGCAATCGCTCGCAGCTGCGCCGCATCTTGAGCAATGCTCTGCGAGCGAAGTGCGGCGGCTATTCGCGCGGCGAACGCGCCCACCAATTGCCGATCTTGGGTATCGAGTGACGCACCCTGCAGGAGAAGAGCGTGGTCCACATCGATCACAAAGCGAGCACCCAACCCGATATCCTCGACTGGTTCTCCACTGACGAGATCGAGAGTCCAGTGGTCGGCCCGCCGAACGAGGGTCGCCACGCTCGTCGCCGCAAACACCGCTCGCAGTGAATCAAGCAGGGGAAGCAGGTCTTCGTTCGTGATGGCGGCAGTGGCGGCCGCGTTGGTGAGGATTTCGGCTTCGGCACGGGCCCAGTCCGCTTCGATCGTGCCCCTTCTGATTTCGCTCACCAGGACGCTCGCCCCACTGGCAAAGAGCACAAACGCCACCAGAGCCACCACATCGTCAGGCCTCGCAACTTGCAGGGTATGCAGGGGCCGAACAAAATAGTAATTCTCCAGCCCAGACGCCATGAGCGCCACAGTGATGCCGACGAACGCCCCACTCCAAGTCGTGAGGGCCAATACCACCACCAGGTACGCCAAGAAGACAGTCGACAGCGATATGTTCGAGCGAGCGCTGGTCATCAGCACCGTCAACAACGGCAGGACCACTGCCGCGATACCAAGCCCCAAGGCCTGACGTCCACGGGTGAACTGCTTCTTCTGTCGGCGTTGGCGCACGCGGGCCGGTCGTTCGCCACCAACCGCAATGATGTGCACGTCAAGGTCTCGGGCGTGACGGAGCACGTTCTCCACCACGCCGCTTCGTCGGCGAAAAACGGACCGCTCCCGACTCGCCCCCAGCACGATCTGCGTGCCGCGCTCCGAACGCGCAACCGCCACCAAGGCCGTCGCGATATTGTCGTCGACGATCTCTTGAAACGTGCCATCGAACTCATCCACTAAAGCCCGGGCTGTCGAGGTGTCAGTGCCGCTGGGTCGAACTCCATCAGCGCTCACGACATGAACGGCAACCAATTTCGCACCAGTGCGTGAAGCAATCCGTGCGGCACGGTGCAGAAGTGCCTCGTCGACTGGCGTGCCAGTGACTCCAACGATGAGCCGTTCTCGGGTTTCCCACGCTTCACTGATCTCGTGATCATCCAGGTAGCGTTGGAGGGCATCCTCCACCCGATCGGCCAGCCACAGCAGTGCGAGTTCTCGCAATGCGCTGAGGTTGCCCACGCGGAAATAATTCGAAAGCGATGTATCAATCTTGTCCGCGACGTAGATATTGCCGTGCGCCATGCGTCGCCGCAGCGCCTCGGGCGTGATGTCGACCAGTTCGATTTGCTCGGAGCGGCGCACCACTGCATCGGGAATCGTCTCCTGCTGGGTGATGCCCGTGATCTTCTCCACGACGTCATTCACCGATTCCAGATGCTGAATGTTGACCGTGGTGATGACGTCAATACCGGCAGCCAGCAGATCCTCGACGTCTTGCCAGCGCTTCTCGTGCAGGCCACCTGGCGCATTGGTGTGCGCGAACTCATCGACGAGCGCCACCTGCGGATTTCGCAAAAGGACCGCCGCCAGGTCCATCTCCTCGAATCGGGCACCTCGATAGTCGCGAGTTATTCGGGGAACGACTTCCAGGTCGCGCTGCTGCGCCTGGGTGAGCGGACGATCATGGGTTTCCACGTACCCAATGACGACGTCGGTGCCACGTTGACGACGACGCCAACCCTCGTCCAGCATTCGATAGGTCTTGCCGACGCCGGGGGCCGAGCCCAGGTACACCCGCAGTACGCCCCGCTTCATTGACCTAGTATCGTCCACTCTTCGCACAGCGCTTGGCCATGACACGGCCGTTGCGATCGCCGGGCCATGCGCCAGGCGAGAGATCCTGCGAGACCGTCAACCCGAGCAGCCGCATGGCAGGGATCGCAACACATCGGCTAACCCGCCTGGATTGCTTGAGGCTGACCACTCCGTGAAGCTCCAACGATGTCCGCCAGCAACACCGCGACGATCCTTCGCTGCACTGACACCGGCAGACCCGGCGTTGGAGTGAGCACGAAACGGCCCGTGACCCGACCCCTCCACTGGACCACGATCTCGGCCTCAGGTCCCGGAATGCCGATCTCGCGGACCGGCCAGCGGAGTCCAACGTGCACCACTTCCCCGTTCGATCTAATCCGGGCCAACGGAAGCCCGGAAATGACCGTCTCGAACCGACACGCGCGTAGATCGAGCAGATTCGTGAGCAAGGCCGATGCGCGCTCGTGGACCTCCGGTTCCGGCCCCGGTCCCGAGGCCAGATCGGCCAGCTCGCGGATCATTGTCACGTAGTCGGACTCTTCACTCGCAGTTCGCAGATGGTAGCGACTTCGAGCGGCCAATTCGGTCACCGCAATGCCCACTATCAGAATGCAAATCGTTGTTTCAATGTCGGGTCGATGACTAATCGCCAGGCGCTCATAGGGTGCCGTCAGGAAGAAGTCGAACCATAACGCAGCCGACATGCTCGCAATGATTCCGGCAAATCGATTGCCGACAACGGCGACGGCGACGACGAGCGCCACCAGCACCAGTGCGGCGGCCGTGTTGACGAACGAGCCGCGAAACGGTGCCAGCACCGCCGCGAGTCCCAGCGGCGCGACGAATGCCGCGAGGATCGCGAGTTGATTCCGATGATCTCTGATGTGCCCCATTGCGGTCTCCGTTTATCGTCCAAACCCAAAGCAATCGGACGAAGAGTCAACATGTCCGGTCATTGGTGACCTAGCCCAGTCGCGCGAGCGCCTGATTCAACTGCAGCACATTGATGTAGCTACTACCGAGAAACCCCCACTGTGCCCCATTGGTCTCGCGCGCAATAAGCGTCCGAAGTCGCTCCGGTGAAATGCCGGTGGCCTTGGAAACCATGGGTATCTGCACGACCGCGTCCTGCGGTGAGATATCGGGGTCGTAGCCGCTGCCCGACGTGGTCACGAGGTCCGGCGTCGGGTTGACTCCCAGGCTGTGCCAATAGGCAACCAACTGCTTCGTGTCGGCCAGCAAGACCTTGGACCTTGGTCCCAGGCTCGTCGCACCGGACTCACCATTGAAACCATTGGCCACCAAGGGGTTGTCACCGCCGGATCGATTTGCCTTCGTGTTGGCCGCATAAGGGCCAGTGTCATCGGGGCGACCATGGAACCACTTCGGACTTGACCAGTTCTGGCCAATCAGCGTTGAGCCGTTCGCCGTTAGTGAGCCGTTGGCCTGATTCTTGAACAACAGTTGGGCCACACCGGTGCCCGCAAAGGCGTACACGAATCCAAAGAGTACGAGGCAGATTACTGCCATGACCAGGGAGCGACGGAGATGTAGGAGCATATGCAAACTCTCTTTAGTAGGCGTGAAGCGCGACGAGCAGGAGATCGATCAGCTTGATGAACACGAAGGGGACGATGATGCCGCCCACGCCGTATATCCAGACGTTCCGACGAAGAATTGCGGCCGAACCGGACGCGCGGAACTTCACTCCTCGCAGGGCCAGCGGAATGAGGGCCACAATCACGAGAGCATTGAAGATGACCGCCGACAACACTGCGCTCTGGGGACTGTGCAGTTTCATGATATTGAGCGCACCGAGTTGAGGGTACGTCGCCACGAATAGTGCCGGAATGATGGCGAAGTACTTTGCAATATCGTTGGCGATGGAAAACGTCGTGAGCGATCCGCGGGTGATCAGCAGCTGCTTGCCTATTTCGACGATATCGATCAGCTTGGTCGGATTGGAGTCGAGGTCGACCATGTTGCCCGCCTCTTTTGCGGCGGTGGTCCCGGTGTTCATTGCCACGCCGACGTCGGCCTGTGCGAGCGCCGGAGCGTCGTTGGTTCCGTCACCGGTCATGGCGACCAGTTTCCCGCCTTCTTGTTCCTGTTTGATGAGGGCCATCTTCGCTTCGGGCGTCGCCTCGGCGAGGAAGTCGTCAACGCCAGCCTCTTGGGCAATCGCCGCAGCGGTAAGTGGATTGTCACCCGTGATCATTACCGTGCGAATGCCCATACGGCGCATCTCATCGAACTTCTCCCGGATGCCCAGCTTCACGACATCCTTCAGTTCAATGACGCCGAGGATGACCGGTCCGTCGGCCACCACCAACGGCGTGGACCCCGCGCGAGAAACCCGCTCCACGATGGAGTCGAGATCACTGGGCGCGGAACCGCCCTGCTCGATCGCCCACCGCTTCACCGACTCGGCCGCACCCTTGCGAATCTGACGCCGTCCGATGTCAAGTCCGGACATCCGAGTCGTTGCGGTGAACGCCACGAACGCGTGGTCCCCTTCGAGTTGACGTTCGCGAATGCCAAAGAGTTCCTTGGCGAGTACGACGACCGAACGGCCTTCGGGTGTCTCGTCAGCGAGGGACGCGAGTTGGGCCACGTCCGCGACCTCTTGCTCGCTGTGACCTCCGACGGGAAAGAAGTTGGCGGCCATTCGATTGCCCAAGGTGATAGTTCCCGTCTTGTCCAGGAGCAATGTCTGCACGTCACCCGCGGCCTCGACGGCGCGACCGCTCATCGCGAGAACGTTGCGCTGCACCAGGCGGTCCATGCCGGCGAT
>PKYK01000029.1 GCA_003133665.1 Acidimicrobiaceae bacterium
CTAGTTGGTCAATACATCTAGTCCTTCGATTCGTCGAAGTCGATGGCCAGCGAGTTCACGCAGTAGCGCAGACCGGTCGCGGTCGGCCCGTCGTTGAAGACGTGGCCGAGGTGACCACCGCACTTCGAACAGAGGATCTCCGTGCGCGCGCGGGCCAGTGAGTGGTCGGGCCGCTCGATGACCGTTCCGGGCTCGCAGGCGTCAAAACTGGGCCAGCCGCACCCCGAGTCGAACTTCTGGGCCGTCGTGAACAGGTGCTGGCCGCAGCCCCCGCACGTGAAGACGCCGTCGGCATTCACCTGGAGCAGCGAACCCGTGAAGGGCGCCTCGGTCGCGGCCTCTCGCAGCACGGCGTAACGGTCGGCCGGGAGCTCGCGCCGCCACTCTTCGTTGGACTTGTCGATCGCAAAGGTCATGAAGTCAATGTACCGGTCTCGTCGTCACGAGCGGCCGCCTAGAAGTACTGCGGGCGCGGGGATTCGGGAAGCACGCGGGGGAATTCTGGTGCGTCGGCGAGCATCCGAGTGAACGCTCCGGCCAGTCCCTCGGGGTCGAGTCCGAGTTCGGCCAACAGCGCGTCGGGTCGGTGGTGCTCGAGAAAGACCCTAGGCACGCCGAGGATTCGAGTCACGGGGAAGGGGCGAGCCAACTCCTGGGCGCGACCGCGGATCGCCGACACCATCAGCGTGCCGGCCCCGCCGTGGCGAGTGCCGTCTTCGATGGTGATGATGCGGTCGTGCTCGACGGCGTCGTCGATCATGCGCGCGTCGGGCGGCACGACGCGAACGTCGTAGAGAGTGACCTTCTTGGCGTCCTCGCCCAACAGTTCGAGGGCGCGGTAGGCGTTCGGGGCCATTTTGCCGACTGCCAGCACGCACAGCGAGCCGTCGCCGCGAACGATCTCGCGGGCGTTTAGCCCTTCGCCGATCCTTCCGTCGAAGGGCTTGGGGAGGGTCTTGGGGAACCGGATCGCGGTCGGTGTCGACATCGACAGCGCGCACGCCAGCATGCCCGGTATCTCCTGGGCCGTCGCCGGCGCGAAGATGGTGATGTTGGGGATGGCGAGACAGAGCGCCATGTCGAGCAGTCCGTGGTGACTCGGTCCGTCATCGCCGGTGATGCCGGCCCGGTCGAAGACGAAGACGACCGGCAGGTTCAAGAGGCCGACGTCGAGGTGGGCCTGATCGAATGCGCGCGAGAAAAACGTCGAGTACACCGCCACGACGGGCTTCAGCCCGCCCATCGCCATGCCGGCGGCGGCGGTGACGGCGTGCTGCTCGGCGATGCCGACGTCGAAGAATCGATTCGGGAACCGCTCCTGGAAACTGAGCAGTCCGGTCGGACCCGCCATCGCGGCGGTGATGGCGACGATGCGGTCGTCAACGCCCGCCATCGTCGTGAGCGAGTTGGCGAACGCTTCGGTGAAGGACTGGGGAGCGACGTCCTCGTCATCGAGACGCGGGGGCAGCTTGAAGTCGTGCATCTTCAAGTTGTCGCTCACCGCCGGTTCGTAGCCGCGGCCCTTCTCGGTGAGCACGTGCACCACGATCGGTCCGTCCCACTCGGCCGCACTCCTTAGGGCGGCCTCGAGTGACTCGATGTTGTGGCCGTCGATGGGACCGACGTAGCGCACGCCCAGGTTCTCGAAGAACGTGTGGGGAGTCACCATCTCGCGAACGACCGACGTGAAGCCGTGCACGCCCGCGTACGCGGCCTTGCCGACCCGCGGAAGGTGCGGAACCAGGTTACGCAGCCGTTCGCGCATCGTGACGTAGGTCTTGTTCAGGCGCAGCGTGGTGAGCGACTCTGAGAGCTTCGAGATCGTCGGCGCGTAACTGCGTCCGTTGTCGTTCAGGACGATCACGACGCGCTGATTCGAGTGTCCGAGGTTGTTGAGCGCCTCGTAGGCCATGCCACCGGTGAGCGATCCATCGCCCACGACCGCCACGACGTGGCGTAGGCCACCGTGGCCGATGAGTTCCTTGCGCTGCTCGAGCGCCACCGAGAGTCCGTGGGCGTAGGAGAGTGCGGTCGACGCGTGCGACGACTCGATCCAGTCGTGCTGGCTTTCCGAACGGTTCGGATACCCCGAGAGGCCGCCGCGCTGGCGCAGGTTCTTGAAGCCGTAGCGCCGCCCGGTCAGGAGTTTGTGGACGTAGGACTGGTGGCCCGTGTCCCAGAGGAGGATGTCCTTCGGCGACTGGAATACTCGGTGCAGGGCGAGGGTCAGTTCGACGACGCCGAGGTTGGAGCCGAGGTGACCGCCGGTCGTCGTCACCGTCGAGATGATGAAGTCCCGGATTTCGGCGCTCAGTTGGTTCAACTCGTCGTGGGACAGCGCCTCAAGGTCGCTGGGTGTTTCAATAGACGGCAGAATCACTCCTTCAGCCTACCGGTCGAGTTCCAAATCCCTAGGGGTTGCTCGGAAAGTCCGGTTCAGGTTCGAAGAGAAGGCCCCATGAATTTGTGCCACCCTCCTTCAACTGCTCCGAACTTGGACAGGAGATTGGGTTTGGATGCCGGCCAGCGGATGGCGAATTCGCCGCCTTGATCATTCGAGACTTCCGCGGACGACCTCTGGATCGTTGGTCCATTTCTCCCTCGTGGCCAAGTTCTGATTGAATGTGCTCAGCGCCTCAATGGATCAACGGAGAGGGATCGAAAATGACCGCTGCGAAGAAGTCAAGCAAGAAAACGGTAGCCAAGAAGGCGACCAAGAAAGCAACCAAGAAAGTTGTTGCCAAGAAGGTTGGCAAGAAGGCAGTCAAGAGACCAACCAAGAAAGTTGTTGCCAAGAAGGCCGTAGCCAAGAAGGCAGCCAAGAAGGCCGTAGCCAAGAAGGCAGCCAAGAAGGCCGTAGCCAAGAAGGCAGCCAAGAAGGTCGCAGCCAAGAAGTCGGCCAAGAAGGCAGCCAAGAAGGCAGCCAAGAAGGTCGCAGTCAAGAAGGCAACCAAGAAGGCCGTAGCCAAGAAGGCGCCCAAGAAGGTCGCAGTCAAGAAGGCAGCCAAGAAGGTCGCAGTCAAGAAGGCGCCCAAGAAGGTCGCAGTCAAGAAGGCAGCCAAGAAGGCGACCAAGAACGTCGCAGTCAAGAAGGCTTCTAGCGCGAAGCGACCTGCAGTGAAGACCGCCGTGAAGAGTAAGACCAACAACCAACAGGTCAGCGGAAGTGCGCTCGATCTGGTGGAGGTGGAGACGGAAGGGGTCGACGAGTATGGCAATGTCGTTGTCGATGACACGTTTGCCTTGGTGGATGGCGACGGCAACATCGTCGCCACCGATGAGATCGTCACGGTATTGACGCCGAATGACGACGTCATCGTCAATGAAACCGTTTCGCTGGTTGGCGATGATGGTGAAATGCACGCCACTGAAGAGGACGTCACGGTCCTAGTGGCTGACAACGAGGTATGACTCGCGGGATTCCGCCGTCGCAAGCGGAGTTTCGTTCTCTTCGAGAACTGCGAGTTCAGGAATGGTCTCTCGACGCTTCACGGACCGCGCGAAAACGGAGCCGCAAAGACGGGTTCGGCCACTAGGCACCGTTGTCGTCTGACCCTTTGGATAGTCGGCGGACCTGGCGGCGAAGTTGAAGGATGCGGACCGATCCGAGAGCCAGCATCAAGAGCGCACCGAGTGCGGCGCTGCCTAGCAACGCTACCGACAGCGGGAGCGTGCCGGAGAGGGTGAAGAAGCTGACCTTGACGTCCTTGTGGTTCTGGAACACGAACACGAGGATGACGGCCAAGACGACTAAGGCGGGGAGGACCCGCACCAATGCCCTTGAGGTTCGCGTCGATTGAATCGCGGTAGGGGCAATGGGTTCGGGCACCGCACCTTCAACGGGCAAGCCCCCTTGGGCGGTCTCGGCTGGCGGACCAGCTTCATTCTCTTCTTCTTGGGTTCCCAAGTGAGCCCCCATTCTCTTCCGCCAGCGAAGTGCCTGCATTCGCATCGGGCACAACGCAAGCTAGTCGTTGCCAAGCCTAGGCGTGCAGAAGAGGCGTGCGATGACGGCACATCCGGACTCGGCCACCTGACGATGCCGGGAACACCAGAGGTGGATCATGCAGATGTGCGAACCGCGTCAACGGGGCCCGGCAGACTTGAGAGTTGACAGTTGCCGATCCGACATGGCTCGTCGCATCCAGCTGGGCAGAGTCGAACGACTCGGTCCTTCATCCCCGACGCGGGGCTCCCCACAGTGGTCGTGGCAATGGATGGAGCTGGTTGACGGTTGCTTCGACGAGGCGGCCGGCTTCGAGCATCGTCCACTCAGTCTCGGGTCGTCCGATAACGGCCAAGCCGACCGGAAGATCGAGTACCAGACCGATGGGCACGCTCATGATCGGCCAGCCCGCAATGGCGGGAGCCATCGTCGCGACACTGGCCGGGCCGGGATGACCGCCAACGGCGAGGTCGCTCTTCCACGACGGGCCGTAGGCGGGGGCGATGACGACGTCGACGCCCTCGAGACCCGGCGTAAGGCAGGTGGCGACCGCCCACTCCAGATTGCGCTTCCTCGCCTGGTTGTAGGCGCCCCCGGCTCGTCCGCCGATGTCTACCGCCTGGGTGAAGAACTCGTGACCGAAGTAGATCTGTTCGACGTCGCGATGTTCGTCCTCGTAGGCGATCACCTCAGCGAGCGAGGCGACCCCGACGCCGGGACGGTTCTTCAGGTACGCCGAGAGATCGTCCTGCAGTTCGGCGAGCAACACCACCAACTCGTCCTCGTACTCCGGGCTGCTCGGAACGGCCAGTTCCCGGTCGATGATGTGCAGACCCGCCGAGCGCAGTTCACTCACGGTGTTGTCGAAGAACCGGTCGGCCTCGGGATGCCCCGTCCGCCAGTTCGTCGCGACCGCGAAGGTGGGTGTGGGGGGCTGGTCGGGCGCCGACGTGTTCGACAGGACGGCGTAGAGACGAGCGACGTCGCTCACCGTCCGGCCCATCGGACCGGGACTGTCCTGGCTCGCACTGATGGGAACGACGTGAGTGGCGGGAACGGCGCCGACCGTCGGCTTCAGGCCCACGATGCCGTTCACCGACGCGGGACAGACAATCGATCCGTCTGTTTCGGTCCCGACGGCGAGTGGCGCGAGTCCTGCGGCGACGGCGGCCCCTGAACCCGAGGAGGATCCCCCCGGCGAACGATCGAGGGCCCAGGGATTGCCGACGAGTCCGGCGGTGGCGGAGTACCCGCTGGTCGAGCGGAGCGAACGCATGTTGGCCCACTGGCTCAGATTGGTGCTGGCGAGCACGATAGCCCCTGCCTCACGCAGACGCGTCACCAATGGCGCGTCGCGGGTCGGTCGTCCGAGCAGGGCGGTGGAACCGGCGGTACCGGGCAGGCCAAGGGCTTCGATGTTGTCCTTGATGAGGACGGGAATCCCGTGGAGCGCGCCGTGCGAGATACCACCGGCACGTTCGTCGTCACGAACCTGGGCGATGGCACGCGCATCCAAGGACGTGGCGGCGATGGAGTTGAGTGCCACTTCGGTTCCCATCACGTCGATTGCCTCGATGCGATCGAGGAGCGTGTCGACGAGCTGACGAGACGTGAGTCGACCGTCGTTGAGTTGTTCAATGAGTTGGTCAGTTGAGAGGAAGGCGAGTGCGGCGCTGGCTTCGTGGGGCTCGGTCATGGGTTCAGCGTAGAAGGAGTTGAAGGAAGCGGCGGCTTCGGTCACTTCGCGCTCATACTGCGTGGCCAACGGCGATTGGCGAGTTGACCACTCAGAATTGAGGGTTTAGGGTCTTGGTACACGCAGCACCTCCGGACCAAAGGCGGGCCATGGCCAAGATCGCAAATGACATCACCGAATTGATCGGCAACACGCCTCTCGTGCGAATTCGTCGACTGGGCGAAGGGTCCGGCGCCGAAATCCTCGCCAAACTCGAATACTTCAACCCTGCTCACAGTGTCAAGGATCGAATCGGCGTCTCCATGATCGACGCGGCCGAAAAGGCCGGCTTGATCGGACCCGACACGATCATCCTCGAGCCCACGAGCGGCAATACGGGAATCGCCCTGGCGATGGTGGCTGCCGCTCGCGGCTACCGGTGCGCCTTCACGATGCCTGAGACGATGAGCAAGGAACGGCGCGCGCTGCTTCGCGCCTACGGCGCCGAGCTGATCCTGACGCCGGGACCCGACGGCATGGGCGGGGCCATCGCCAAGGCGGAGGAGATGGCGGCCGGCGACGCCCGCTACTTCATTCCCCAGCAGTTCAATAACCCCGCGAATCCCGCCATTCACCGCGTGACGACCGCGGAGGAGATCTGGAACGACACCGACGGCAAGGTCGACATCTTCATTGCCGGCGTCGGAACCGGAGGGACGATCACCGGCGTCGGCGAGGTGCTGAAGGAGCGCAAGCCGTCGGTTCAGGTCATCGCCGTCGAGCCGGCGGCGTCCCCGGTGCTTTCGGGTGGACAGAAGGGACCGCACCCGATCCAGGGCATCGGGGCCGGCTTCGTGCCCAACAACCTCAACTCCGCGGTGATCGATGAGGTCATCACCGTCGAGAACGACGACGCGTTCGAAACGGCCCACCGGGCCGCTCGCGAAGAGGGCCTGCTGGTGGGCATCTCCTCGGGCGCCGCGCTGTGGGCGGCGATGCAGGTGGCCGCTCGGCCGCAGAACGCCGACAGGCAGATCGTGGTCGTCATCCCGTCGTTCGGCGAGCGCTACCTTTCGACGGCGCTCTTCGCCGGACTCGCCGACTAAGTGTTCGCGCAACTACGCCGTGACCTCGAGGCGGCGCGCAGCCGGGATCCGGCCGCCCGCTCCTCGCTCGAGATCGTCCTCGCGTATCCGGGGGTTCACGCCATCTGGGCCTACCGGATAAACCACCGGCTCTGGGGGCACGACCTGCGCCTCCTCGCCCGTTGGGGCTCCTCGATCGCTCAGGTGCTGACCGGAGTCGACATCCACCCCGGGGCTTCGCTCGGGTCGGGGATCTTCATCGACCACGCCACCGGCGTGGTCATTGGCGAGACCGCCGAAGTCGGCGATGACGTGACGATTTACCAGGGCGTCACACTCGGGGGAACGAATCTCGAGCACGGCAAGCGCCACCCCACGATCGGTGATCGCGTGACGATCGGCGCGGGGGCCAAGATCCTCGGGCCCATCACCATCGGCGACGACAGTCGGATCGGGGCCAATGCGGTCGTCGTGAAGTCGGTGCCCCCCAACTCCGTGGTCGTTGGCGTTCCGGGACAGATCATCGCGCGCAGCAGTACGCGACGCGAATCGACGCCGCTCGACCTGCAGGACACGCTCATGCCCGACCTGGTCGGACTCAGCCTCCAGTCGCTGCTTCGCCGGGTCGACGATCTCGAGACGCTTGTGAAGGGTGAGCGCAGCGAAGGCGACGTCCGACCCTCGGCGTCGGGCGTCTGGTCGGGCGAAGACTTCTCGATCTAGCGGCTCGGCCCCGACAGTCCGTCAACGACTTCGGGGCCGATCGCTGCGACCCTGGCGACGCCGAGCGCATCCTTCCTGGTCGCCCCACCAGTTGAGCCGCGCCCGGAGCGGCCGGGGATCGAGGAGCCGGCCAGTACGCTGACCACCATGACTAACACCCTCGTAGAACGCGACGTGCTCCAGCGCGTCATCGGGTCCGCCCTCGAGCGCGGCGGTGAGTTCGCCGAGATCTTCGTCGAGGACCGCACGACCTCGTCGGCCGTGCTCGACCAGCGACGGGTCGAGGAGCTGAGTTCGGGTCGCGATCGGGGCGCGGGGATTCGCGTCGTCGTCGGTGACACCACCGGATTCGCCCACACGACGGACCTCTCCGAGCGGGGCCTGATGGGCGCCGCGCAAGCGGCCGCCTCGGTGGCGCGCGAGGGTGGCGGCGGCGTGCGGGAGATTGCGCTCGGACCACTGGCCAACTACCCGACGCACGCGACGATACTGCCCGGCGACGTCGACAAGGCCAAGAAGATCGAACTGCTGCGACACGCTGACGACGTGGCGCGTTCGGAAGGTTCGTCGATCACCCAGGTCCAGGTGGCGCTCGGCGACTCGACGCGACGCTTCGTCGTCGCGAACTCCGACGGCGTCTTCGCCGCCGATCATCAGGTTCGCACGCGCTTCAACATCTCGTGCGTGGCGACGGGCGACACCGGCATGCAGACGGGCTACCGGCCGGTCGCGGGTACGCGCGGCTTCGAACTCCTGACGCCCGACACGGTCGGCGAGGCGGCGCGCGGCGCGGCGCGTCAGGCCCTCACCAAGCTGGCCGCCCGGCCGGCGCCGTCGGGCGACCTACCGGTCGTACTGGCCGGTGGCTCGGGTGGCATTCTGTTCCACGAGGCCTGCGGCCACGGCCTCGAGGCCGACGCGATCCTGAAGCAGGCGTCGGTCTACGCCGGCAAGGTCGGTCAACGGGTCGCCAGTCCGCTGGTGACCCTGGTCGACGACGGCACGGTCGTCGGCGAATGGGGCTACCTCGCCGTCGACGATGAAGGGCGTCCGGGAACGCGCAACGTCCTGATTGAGAACGGCATCCTGACCGACTACATGTGGGACCTCCTGCGCGCGAGAAAGGAGGGCCGGGCGTCGTCGGGCAACGGTCGTCGCCAGAGTTACCAGCATCTGCCGATGGTGCGCATGACCAACACGTACCTGCTCGAGGGTGACGCCGTCGCCGACGAGATCGTTGCCCAGACCCCGAGGGGCGTGTACGTCGCCCAACTCGGTGGTGGCCAGGTCAACACCGCGACTGGAGACTTCGTCTTCGGCATGACGGCGGCGTTCCTGATCGAAAACGGCAAGATCACGGCACCGCTGCGCGACTGCAACCTCATCGGCAACGGTCCCGACGTCCTGCAGCGTGTCGACGCCGTTGCCACCGACTTCTCGATGATGCCCGGCACGTGCGGCAAGGACGGCCAGCAGGTGCCGGTCGGCACCGGTCAGGCCACGATGCGTCTCAGCAGCGTCACCATCGGGGGGACCGCGTCATGAGTGAACTTCTCGAGCGGGCGCAGCGGATCCTCGATTCCGCGAAGGGCACCGAGGAGATCGAGGTCTATCTCTCGACTGGCGTCGACAATGAGGTGCAGGCCTACCAGGGTGCGGTCGAACAGCTGTCGAGCGCGACGTCGAGCGGCATCGGCATCCGTGTCCTGACCGACGGGCCGGCTGGCGCGCGGGTGGGTACCGCCTGGGCCGGTTCGCTCGACGAGTCGGCAGTGAGCGACACGCTGCGCGAGGCGAGGGACAACGCGCGCTTCGCGACCGAGGACGAGTTCGTGTCCTTCGCCCGACCCGACGGCGTTGCCCCGGCCTCGCTGGAACTGACCGACGAGACGGTCCTGACGACGCCACTGGACGAGAAGATCGCGATGGCGATCGAACTCGAGCGACTCGTGCGAGATGGTGATTCGCGAATTCGCCAGGTCGATTCGGCCAACTACTCGGACTACGTCGCCGAAGCCGCGATCGTGTCGAGCACGGGCATTCAGGCGACTTACGCGCGTTCGGGCGCCTACGTGTCGGTCGAGGCGATTGCGACCGATGGCCACGGCGACCAGACCGGTTGGGGGCTCTCGGCCGGCCGGGCACCGCGTGAACTCGACATCCACGAGGCGGCGAACGACGCGATTCGTCGCGCGACGCGCATGCTGGGGGCGGTGAAGCCCGCGTCGATGCGCTGCACCGCGGTCTTTGATCCCCGCACCGCGGCGACGCTGCTCGCCATCATCGGCGGTGCGTTGAGCGGCGAGGCGGTCGTCTACGGGCGGTCGTTCTTCGCGAACCGGGTGGGCGAAGACGTGGCGTCATCACTGTTCACGTTGATCGACGACCCGACGGACCCGCGTCACTTCGCGGCGAGTGTCTTTGACGGCGAGGGACTGGCGTGTCGGCGCAACATCCTCATCGAGAAGGGTCGGCTGCTGGGCTTCGTGTATGACACCGTGTCCGCGCGACGGGCCGGAACGAGTTCCACCGGCAGCGCCGTGCGCGGAGGCATCGCGGGCTCGCCCTCGGCGGGCTGTCGGGCACTGCAACTCGTACCGGGTGACATTGACCAGGCGGAGATCTTCCGTCGCGTCGGTGACGGCATCTACGTCGAGTCCGTGACCGGCGTGCATTCGGGCGTCAACCCGATCTCGGGCGACTTCTCGGTCGGTATCACCGGCCTGATGATCCGAGGTGGCGAGATGGCCGAGCCGGTGCGCGAAATCACCGTCGCCTCGACGCTGCAGCGGATGTTGCTCGACGTACGCTACGTCGGCAATGACCTCGAGTGGCTCCCGGGCAGCGCCGCGGGACAGTCACTCGCCATCGACGGAATCGCGGTGTCGGGCTCCTAGTCCGCGGACTTCGCGGCGGTCTTCGACTCGGAGCCGCTACTGGCCGGGGCGGCCGGTGTGCTGGGGGTGCCCGTCGTGCTCGGGGCCGGTGGGGTCGTGGACGACTTGGTGCCGCGACTGTCGGTCTTGTAGAAACCGCTGCCCTTGAAGACGATGCCGACCGCCGAGAAGACCTTGCGCAGTTCACCGCCACAGATCGCACAGGTCGTGAGCGACGGATCGGAGAACTTCTGCACGGCCTCGACCCGCTCGTGGCAAGACTGGCATTCGTATTCGTAGGTCGGCATGGCAAACTCCTGTACGCAAAAGCGACGTGAGCAGTGTAACGCCCGGCGTCGATCGCCCAGTCGCGACCTCGGTAGCATGGCGCCGTGGACGACTTCCACCAACTACGAATGTCGGCTCGAGAAGGGACCTTCCCGCGCGATCTGGGGCCGGGGGAGGTCAGCGCGCGCCGCGCCCTGGCGCGGTGCCGCATCAACATGCTTCCGGTCACCACCGCCAGCGTCGCGGCCAACGCCATGAACAAGGGCGACGTGCTCGCGACGGCCCGCGTCGCGGGCATTCAGGCGGCCAAGCAGGCGGCGTTGCTCCTGCCGATGTCGCATCCCGTGCTGGTCGGCAACGTCCACGTGAACTTCAACATCGTCGACACCCACATCGACGTCGAGGCGAGCGTCGACACGGTCGACCGGACCGGTGTCGAGATGGAAGCACTGATCGCGGTGACGATCGCGGCTCTAACTATCTACGACATGTGCAAGTCCGATGACCGCACGATGACGATCGAAGAGGTGGCCCTGTGGGAGAAGTCCGGTGGTCGTTCGGGGACGTGGCGCCGAGAAGAGGCGCTCGGCCTGGTGGACGGGGAAAAGGGCCCGAGGTAGCCCCGGAGCCTCTCGTGCGCGGGTGTCGCGCGCCGACGGTACCCTCGGAGTGACGAAGGAGCGTAATGAGCAGTATTCGTGGTGAGGTCGAGGGACGCCGAGAGCGTCTCATTGCGCTGGTCCTGTTGTTGCAGAGTGCCTCCAAGGCACAGCCGATCACCCAAGAGGAAATCGTTCGCGATCTGCTGATCGACGAGTACCCGGTTCCCTCCAAGGGACCCCGCAAGATTCGGGCCTACGAAGGCAGCGACACGGCGGTGCGTCAGAAGTTCGAACGGGACAAGGCGAGCATCCGCGAGCTCGGTTTCCAGATCGAGACCGTGCCCCTCGATGACGGCGGCGCGGGCTACTGGATCGACCCCCAGAGCGCCTACGCACCGTCGATCTACTTCGACGAGGAGGAATCACGCGTCGTGCGCTTGGCACTGCGCCTCTGTGGCTTCGGGGCGACGGGCGCCTTCAGCATCTTCAGCGAGGGGCCCGCGGGGGATGGGGGGCTCGAGTTCTCCAATTACTACACGCCGGTGCTGCGCGCCCTCAATCTGCGCCGGGCGCTGGTCTTTGACTACCGATCGTCGGCGAACAAGTCGCGAACGGTCGAACCACTCGCCATCGAGGTCTTTCACGGCGTTCCCTACCTGGTCGCGCGGGTGCACGGGACCGAGGAAGTCAAGGGCTACCGTTTCTCGCGGATGACGTCGATGCCGGTGGTCTTGCCCGACACCTTTGAGGTGGACGACACCACGCTCGACATCGCCAAGTCCTGGCGGCCCGAGTACTCGAAGTCGCCGACCCCGATTGACGTGGTGGTCACCACGACCGAGAACTATCGCGACCTCCTGCTGCGCCAGTTCCCTCACGCGCTGGCGGCCAGCAAGAAGGCGGGGCTCGTCGAGATCGGAATCACCTTCGACAGCCAGTGGGCCGCGCTTCGCTTCGTCCTCGAGGCGGCCGATCGCGTGACGCTGAAGAGTCCGAAGTCGCTGAAGCTGGAGCTCGCGCAGTGGTTGAAGGAGGTGAACCGAGGCAAGACACCCGACGCAGAAGACTTGAAGTTCTCGGGACCGCCGACGAACGACGTGCTGGGTCAGACCCTGCAGCTCTTGCACGCGGTCTATATGGCCGAGGACGGACTGCGCGTCAGCGAGCTGGCGTCTCGGTTCTCCCTCGATCCGGCGCACGTGCGGCTCATCATGGACCGACTCGTGTCGCTCCAGCCCATGGGCGACCGGCTCGGCTATCCGGCGCACGTGCTGAAGGAGTGTGACGACTGGGACAACGAGGCGACGGACGACTCGACGTATCGAGCGGACTTCAGCGACACCGAATTGGGCAACGACGAACCCTCGCCGCTCATGTGGCGGGACCTGTTCGAGCTGAACATCGCGCTACGCGAGGCGTCTCGCGTCTACACCGATTCCGCCATATTCTCCGCGATCGAGAAGATCGAAAAGGCCATCCAGTCCTTCGTGCACGTCGACTCGGCGACCAACGAGCCGCTCTTGAACGAGGTGCGCGCCGCCGTCGAGAACGACGAGCAGATCAAGATCGAGTACACGCCCGGAGTCGAGGAAGCGTCAGAGGTCCGGTCCATCGAACCCCGGGAGATTCGCGTATTGAATGGCCACACCCTGGTGCGGGCCTACTGCACGTCGAGACAGGCGTGGCGAACGTTCCGCGTCGATCGAATCAACAGCATCCTCGCGGAATCGCCGGTCACCGAAGAAAGCCCGCCCGACACGGTGGCCAACTGGCTGACGCAGGTGGGCGAGGAGGGCGATGAGGTGATCGCCATCGTCGAGCCCTACCGTCGCTGGCTGTTCGAGCCGCTGCCCAACGCCCAGTGGTGCGCCCTCGATGACGGCCGTTACGCGGTCAAGTTCCGTATTTCGGACGAAGGATTCCTCGACAACCTGATGCTCCAGGCGGGGGCCGGAGCGGTCATCGCGACGCCGAAGTTCGCCAAGGCCGGCCACGAGCTCGCCAAACGGATCGCGGCATTGCTCTAGGGCGACCGTTGGGCACCTCGAAAGGGGTGCCGCGTGTTTCGAGTGTTCGTCCGCCGTTCGAGTGACCTGACTTACTTCACCGACGACCCCGCCCGTGAACTCGACGGCGTGCGAGAGGCCGGTCCCGGATGGTGGCTACGCGGTGCGGGCGAACTGCGAGACCCCCACGACGTCGAACGCGTCCTCGCCACGACTGATCGATCCGCGACCAAGGGCTACGCCATCGTCGTGGCGGCGCCGCGACCGATATCGATACTGGTCGCGCTCGAGCCGGACAACGCACCCGCCATCGTGGCCGCTCACCGTACGTCGGTGGCGGCATCGATGGAGTACCTCGAGCAGCGCGGACTCGTCGTGCGGCGCCAAAGCGGCGACGAGCACCATGACGAGCCGGCGCGGTGGGAGCGGATCGTCAGCTTCACCCACGGCGTCAATCGCCACGGTGAGCCCCATCTCCACGACCACGTGCTCGTGGGAGCCCGACCCGACGGAGAACGGACCGTGCTCGACAGTCGTTCGCTCTTTGTCCACGTGCCCGCCGCCGACGCGCTCTACCGTTCGTCGCTGCGCCATGAACTCGCGAGTCACACACCGTGGGTGGCGTGGCGGTCGTTCAAGGGGATCGAGCACGTCGGGGGCCTCGATGAGGGCTATCGCTCACTCTGGGGAGGTCATCACGACACGCGCGGAGAGAAGCTTCACTGGGAACGAGACGACGCGTTGAATGCCTGGCGTGGTGACCGGTTGCGCTTCGAACCCGAGGGCACGGTCGCGACACCGCGGCGGAGCAGGGATGAACTCGACGAGCACTCCTTCGCGGCGGCTCTGGAGGGACGCAACGACGTGGCCCGACGCCACCTGGTCGCAGCGTGGGCCAACGCCGCGGTCTTCGGCGAGTCGCCCGGTGAAGTGGCCAAGACCGTCGACCGGCTGTATCCGGAGTTGGCACTGTCGCGCGGAGTCCGCGAAACGACGATTGGCGTCGGGCGCGCACGCATGACCGCGAACGTTCGCGAACACGGGCCCCGACCGCTGCGGGCGGACGACTTGGCCCAGTGGACTCAGCGCTCGCGCGAGCGCTCGCGGTCGGACCTGTCCAGGTAGGCCCGGAGCCGTAGGTCGCGATGCGCAGGCGTGAGCTCAATCCACTTCATCGACTTGTCGGTCGCCAGACCCAGTCCGTAGCCGGCGCGCCCGCGGGCCAGTTCTGAGACCGTGGCGCGGTCCCGCTCGATCCACGAGGTGGAGTAGCCGGCGGCTTTGCCTCGCGCTCCGCGTTGGTGGGTGGGCGAGGGGACCAGCGTGCGTCCGGCGAGTTGGTGGAGGAGCTCCAGCGTGGGCCGGTCGGCAATGCCGGGCAGGACGACGGTGGTGGGAAAGAGGGAGAGGAAGCCGTCCGCCGAGGTGCCCCAGCGACTTCTGGCTTGGCTGAGATCTTGGAGACAGGCGAGCGTCAGGACCCCCTGTCCGCCCCCTTCGGAGATGATGCTCGCCAGGCGCGGGAGCGGCGCCACGTTGGCCAGTTCATCGAGCGCCAGGAGGAGTCGCGCGCCCCGTTCGTGGCGGTCGTAGGTCGCGTGGACGAGTTCTTCGAGGAGACCGACCACCAGGGGTGTCGTGACCATCTGGTGGCGGCTGGGAGCGACGATGTGGAGTTGGTGGGGACCCGCGAGAAAGGCGTCGACGTCGAGCGGCGCCTCGCGCGCCGAGGCGCGCGCTGCGTCGGTGCGCACGCCCGCGAAGAGGCCCGACGCCGTTGACCAGATGCCCGAACGCTCGCGTTCTTCGGTCGCCAACACCCCACGCAAGAGGGTCACCGCAGGATGATGGTCGCCGTAACGTTCATGAAGTTCGTGCAGTACATCGTCGCTGCGCCGTTCGTCAACGCGCGACGCCAACTGCCCTAGTGACTCGCAGCGAAGAGCCGCTGCGTGCAACAAAGGTGCGACGAGTGCACCGGCTCGCTCGGTCCAGTGATCGTCACTTCGATCAACGCGACCTCGCCGAGCAACGTCGATGAGGCTTCGGGTTGCCAATATCGCGCCGTCCCAATATGAAGATTGTGTTATCGGCGAGTAGCCGATTCGATGCACACCCGGTGGCGTGCTCACTGTTCCCGATGGATCGAAGAGCAGTGTTGCGCCGTCGGTGCGCGTGCGGGCCATGAGTGATACGACATCATTCTTCGTTGATGTCACGACACAAGAGCGCGCTGTCATCAGGAGATTTGGAATGATTATCGAAGAAGTTTTTCCACTGCGACTTGGTCCAAGTACGAGTGTTGAACGTTCCGATCCACTCGTCGCGTCACCGTTGTGGCCGCGACCTAAGTAGATGCCGCGATCATTATTCACAGAAAAACAATTGTCGCAAAAAACTTCGAAATGCTTGACATTGGTGTCTAAAGCGAGTGAACTTTTGATTGTCCTTCTGCGGAGGAGGTGAACGCTTTACGAAAGTGTTGTTCGCATCACTTTCGTAAATTGCTTCTTCGCGTTTGGGCCGTGCACTGCGACCGGTCGCCGCACAGCTGTGAAGCTGGGTGATACACGGGCGAGTACACGTTCATCAATGCGGTACCTAGATTCGAGGACACCACGGTGGTGAGCTCGAGGTCCTAAATTGATTCAACGTTGAGTCCCAAGGAGGGAAAGTGGCACCAGCCGCGAAGAAGAAGGCCCCAGCCAAGAAGGCCCCAGCCAAGAAGGCTCCGGCCAAGAAGGCAGCTAAGAAGGCTCCGGCCAAGAAGGCCGCCGCCAAGAAGGTAGCTAAGAAGGCTCCGGCCAAGAAGGCTCCTGCGAAGAAGGCCGCGAAGAAGCGTCCTGCTGCGAAGAAGGCCGCGAAGAAGCGTCCTGCTGCGAAGAAGGTTGCGAAGAAGCGTCCTGCTGCGAAGAAGGCCGTGAAGAAGCGTCCTGCTGCGAAGAAGGCCGTGAAGCGCGTAGCCAAGGCTAAGTAGTTTCAGTCCCTTCGGGGAAATTGTGTTTGAGGGGGCCTAAGGGCCCCCTCAAATGCTGTGCGGACGGCTTTCCAGGTCCCCGGGCTCGTCGACGTCGAAGCGCCAGGGACTATCGGTCACCAACCGACAGGTGAGACCCAGTCGTTCGGCTTCTTGTTGGTGGCGTCGCGCGGAATCGGCCCCGTAGGCGAAACGAAAGGCTAGACCGGTCGGAACCACCAGCACGTTCGTGCCCTGCTGGTGATGATCCGTCACGATGGTCACCTGCGAATCTGGCTCGAACTGACCAAGTCCATAGGGGATGCGCAGATCGCCATGCGCGATGAACAACCGGTCAAAGCGTTCCCGGAGGCCCTCGTAGGCCCCCTGCACCGCCTGGTTGAGGTCCTCGGCGCCGGAGAACCACACCTCGGCGTAATTTTGCCTGGCGAAGGCCGAGATCTCGTCACTCTCGCTCAGCACGATCACCGGGCGCGGTGCACAGCTGCGCAGGACACCGAGCGCGAGTTCCTCAGCCAGGGCGGTGACGTCGGTGGTGCCCGCACTGCGGAGCCGATCTTTGGCGATGTCGAAGCGCTTGAGGGGCACGATGAAGGCGTCACGCGTCATTGATGAATGCTACGTGGCGAAGTCGTCGGTACCCTGTTGTCGTGGCGCGCCCGATCATTGACCTCCTCGCCTACGAGCGGCCCCTGTTGGCTCGGGGCGAGATGGTGGTGGGAATCGATGAAGTCGGCCGGGGAGCCCTCGCGGGACCGCTTACGGTGGGGGCGGTCGTCGTGACCAGTGATGCGCCGCCGCCCGCGGGTCTCGACGATTCGAAACTGCTGACCCCCGCTCGCCGTGAAGCGCTGGTCGCACCGCTGCGCGCCTGGGCGGCCGATTGGTCGCTCGGCTCCGCGAGTTCGGCGGAGATCGACGCCTGGGGACTGCGCGTGGCGCTCGCGGTCGCCGCGACGCGGGCCATCGAGGGGCTGTCACTCCAGCCGACGATCGCCTTGCTCGACGGACCCTTCAATCTCTTGGCCGCCCCCCTCGACGTGGCCTTTGGCGTGCAACCACCTCCGACCCTTCACTACGCTTCGCTGGCGCACGTGACCATCGTGAAGGGGGACCAGCAGAGCGCGACCATCGCCGCGGCGGCCGTCCTCGCGAAAGTCCATCGCGACGACGTGATGGTGGGCCTGCATGAAGAGTTCCGGGTCTTCGGCTGGGCTCACAACAAGGGGTACGGGGCGCCCGATCATATGGAGGCTCTACGTCGGCACGGTCCTACGGACTATCACCGTCAATCCTGGCAACTTCCCGTACGAAGTGCCTTGTAGGTGCGGAACACACGACTGCGGTTAAACGCCCGAGAGAACAGTCTTTTGGACCCGGAAGAGTAAGATTGAGCGATTATGTCCTCGCTGCTCTCGGTAAACAATCTGAAGGTTCAATTCTCTACTCGTAAGACCTTCGTGACGGCGGTGGACGACTTCTCGCTGACGATCAATCCTGGCGAGAGCGTTGGTCTGGTCGGTGAATCGGGCTGTGGCAAGACGACAACAGGCCTCGCGGTGATGAGGCTCCTGCCCGGCAACGGCAAGATCGCGGCCGGTTCCGTGGTGCTCGACGGCGTCGACATGGCGACGCTCTCCGAGGCCGAAATGCAGAAGCAGCGGGGTCGCACCGTTGCTCTGATTCCCCAAGACCCGATGAGTTCGCTCAACCCGACCATGCGCATCGGTCGTCAGATCGGGGAGGGCCTGCGAATCCACCATGGGGCCACCGAGGCCGAAGCCCGCAAGCGCGCACTCGAAGTCCTCGACATGGTGGAGATGCCACGACCGGCGGAGCGTCTCGACCAGTACCCGTTCGAGCTCTCCGGAGGACTTCGCCAACGCGTCATCATCGCGATGGGCCTCGTCTGTGAGCCCAAACTCCTGATCGCCGACGAGCCGACGACGGCGCTCGACGTGACGATTCAGGCCCAGATTCTCGACATCATCGATAGTCTGCGGACCCAACTGAATATGGGCGTGCTGCTCATCACCCACGACATGGGTGTCATCGCCGGTCGCACTGACCGTGTCGTCGTGATGTACGGCGGCAAGAAGGCGGAAGAGGCGCCCACGGTTGACCTCTTTCGCACCATGCGCCACCCCTACGCGCAGGCCCTGCTGGCCTCGATGCCCAATCTCGAGAACACGTCCAAGCACGAACTGGCGTCCATTGCCGGTCTGCCGCCGGACCTCACCAAGGAGATCGTGGGTTGCCGCTTCGCGCCGCGGTGCGCCTACGCGACCGACCGCTGCCTTATCGAGGAACCGCCGCTCACGATGCAGGGCGAACGGGCCTACGCCTGTTTCCATCCGGTAGAGGGCCCCAAGCCCGTCGTGGTTCGCGTCGCCGAGACGGTGGCCGCCGCATCCGGCGCCCCTCGCAAGGAGCTGCTGCGCGTCGAGGGGCTCGTCAAGGAGTTCGCCGTCAAGGCGGGCTTCATCCGCCACAAGGTTGGTTCGATCAGCGCGGTGTCCAACGTGAACTTCGCCATCTACGAGGGTGAGACCTTCGGCCTGGTGGGCGAGTCGGGATGCGGCAAGACGACGATCGGACGGATGGTCGTCGGACTCGAAGGGCCCACGGCCGGACAGGTCGTCTTTGACGGCAAGGTGGTCTCAGCGAAGAACCACCGGCCATCGCGGGCCGACCGTCGAGAGCGCCAGATGATGTTCCAGGACCCCTACTCGTCGCTCAACCCGCGAATGAAGGTCGCCCAGATCCTGGGCGAGCCGCTGATGGTGCAGGGCGATGGCTCGAAGGCGCAACAAAAGGACCGCGTGAAGCAGTTGCTGTTGTCCGTCGGTCTCGAGCCCTCGGCCGCCGACCGCTACCCGCACGAGTTCTCCGGTGGACAGCGCCAGCGCATCGGCTTCGCGCGCGCGCTGGCGTTGAATCCGCGCCTGATCGTCGCCGACGAGCCGGTGTCCGCCTTGGACGTGTCGATTCAAGCGCAGATCCTGAATCTGATGAAGGATCTGCAGCGCGAGCACAACCTCTCGTACATCATGGTGAGCCATGACCTCGCGGTCGTCTACTACATGGCCGATTCCATCGGCGTCATGTACCTGGGCAAGATCGTGGAGATCGGCGACGCCGAGTCGGTCTTCCGTTCTCCCGCGCACCCGTACACCCAGGGACTCCTCGACGCGGTTCCAGTACCTGACCCCATCGAGGCCCACGCGCGTCGTGGTCTCCAGGTCACCGGCGAACTCCCTTCACCGGTCAACCCTCCGTCGGGCTGTCGCTTCCGCACCCGTTGTCCACGGGCCCAGGACATCTGCGCGAACCAAGAGCCGGTGTTTCAGGACTTCGGCCCGGACCAGCAGGCGGCCTGCCACTTCCCGTTGAAGACGCCCGTCGCCCTTGGCGCCCGCACCGCCTGAGCCTTGACCCACAGGGCCGTCCGCTTCGTGGTTGGCTAGCGTAGGAGTGCGCGAGGGCCGGCGGCCACCGCGTGATCGCCGTGGCGTCGAGAGGGCAGTCGAGAGCCGCGCGAGCGCGGCAATTTCGAAGAAAAGGTGACACCAGTGTCAGTACGCGTTGATGTTCTCTCAGACGGCTACGCGAGTGATCGCGTGGCGAGCACGGTGGTGCTGATCCGTGAGGATGGTGCGGTCATCGTGGTCGACCCGGGCATGGTGTCGAGTCGCGACGCGATACTGGATCCGCTGCACGATCTGGGTGTCCATGAAGATGACGTCACTGACGTCATCTTCAGCCACCACCATCCCGATCACACGCTGAACGCGGCGCTCTTCACTCACGCCCGTTTTCATGACGTGTGGGCCATCTACCAGGACGACGTCTGGACCGACCGTCCCGCCGATGGGTTCTTCGTCGCGCCCTCGGTGGAGCTGCGTTCAACGCCCGGACATACGCCCCAGGACATCTCCACGCTCATCCACACCGACGAGGGACTGGTCGTCTGCACGCATCTGTGGTGGTCGGCCGCGGGTCCCGAGGTTGACCCTCTCGCCGACGACCAGGAGCTTCTGGAGCGGTCGCGCCGTGAGGTCTTGGCGCTCGCCCCGGTCAAGATCATTCCCGGGCACGGGCCGGCGTTCGTTCCGAGTCCCCCGACGGAGTAGAACTCCGCTCGACCGGTCGTTCGTCCCGACCTTGGCCCGGCGTGGCGTTGATCAAATCACGGGGACTTGGGCTGCAGCCCGACGACGGCGATGTTGCGCCGGAAGTTGAAGCCCAGCGATTCGTACAGCGATATCGCCGACGTGTTCGTCGAGGCCACGTGCAGGAAGGAACGCTCACCTTCGGCGGTCGTCGTCGCTATGAGGTGCCGGACGAGGGCACTGGCGAGACCCTGGCCGCGGTAGTTCGGGTCGGAGCAGACCGCGCTGATCTCGCGGTGGCCATCCGGATGAAAGCGTTGCCCGGCCATGGCCACCAGTCGTCCCTCGTCACGTACACCGACGTAGTGACCGAGTTCGATCGTTCGCGCGCGAAACGGACCGGGTTCGGTTCGCGCCACCAGATCGAGCATCTCGGGAACGTCTCGCGCGGCGAGGCGTAGGGCCCTGTCGAACAGCTGGCCGGGCACATCGTCGCCGGTGTACTGGCGTGCCACGCCGGCGAAGACGTCCGCCCAATCGTTCGGCGTTCGGACTTCGTCGCGAAAGAGGATCACCATCTCGTCGCCGGCGAGCGCTCTCAGGTCACGCCACGACGACTCATCGGGTTCGTCGGGAATCGCGGCAAAGACCGAGACCTCGGGGTCGTAGCGCCAAGCCGAGCCGTGCCGTTGGGCAAAGCGGCGCTGAGGACCCTCCAATGAGGAGAGCACCGGGTTGTCGAGCGGCGATGTCGTCACCGGTCGTTCGCCTCGCGTGCCAGTGCGCAAGGTGCCGGACTCCATCTGCGTAATTGGCGTGATCGTGAACCCACGTTCGGGTCGTCGGCTTCGTTCGGATGTCGCATGGCCCTCTATCGAGACTGAGCTGATTGGTACCGCGGCGCCTTAGCGCTCGAGAAGGCGGACTTCGAAGGCATCGCGTAGGGCGTCTCCGATGTAGTTGATCGCGACGACCACCAGGATGAAGACGGCGGCTAGCGGGTAGATCTCCCACCAGAACCCGTTTTGAATCTGCGAGGTACCGGCCTGCAGCATGGTGCCCCAGTCGGTCTGGGGAGTCTGGATGCCGAGTCCGAGGAAGCCCAGGGCGGACAGGAACAGGATGGCGTCGGCGATCGAGAAGGTCGCGACGGTCACGATGTTGCTGATCGAGTTCGGAAAGACGTGGCGGCGAATGATGTGCAACTTGCTCGCCCCCATAGCCGTTGCGGCTTGGGCGTACTCGAGGTTTCGAATCAGGAGGGCGTCACCTCGGATGATGCGGGCGTTCCCCCACCAACCGGTGAATCCGATGACCATGATCAGGAACATCGTCGAGCGGTTGAAGATGGTGATCAACGAGATGAGCAAGAACAGGTAGGGGATCGACAGGAAGGCGTCGAGCAGACGCATCATGAGCGTGTCGGTGACGCCGCCGACGAAGCCCGAAATCATCCCGTAGAGCGTGCCGACCACGATGGTGATGAAGCCGGCGAGGAATCCAAGGGTGAGCGAGTACTCACCGCCGTAGAAGATCCGACCGAGTTCGTCAAAGCCCGAACTGTCGGTGCCCAGGGGGTGGGCGAGTGATGGCGCGGCGTTCCACTTGCTGCCGAAGGTCAGCGCCTGATTCGTCTGATTGGTCGGGTGCAGCCAGGGAATCAGATAGCACGCGGCGCTCACGAGGATGATGAAGATGACCGAGGCGATGGCGAGCTTGTTGTGGGCGAAGATCCTGAATCGCTGCCTCCACATCGGCACGATCTCATCGGCACTGTCGACGAGGATTCCCTCTGGATTGATGTCGACCATGGTGATGCCGCGTTCCGACGACTTGAACTGCTGCTCGCTCATCGGCTCGTCCCCTCGATGCGGATGCGCGGATTGACGATGCCGAGTGCAACGTCCGCGAGCAGGTTCCCGAGCAGGGTCAGAATCGCCACGAGCAACGTGATGCCAAGGATCGTGGGCACGTCGGTGGTGGTGGCGGCGTACACCGTTTGGATCCCGATGCCGCCGTAGTTGAAGATGCTCTCAATGATCAGTGCGCCACTGAAGAGTCCCGGGATTGAGAGACCCAGAATGATCACGATGGGTCCGAGGGCATTGCGAAAGGCGTGGCGAAAGAGGGTGCGGCGGTTGCTGCAGCCCTTCGCCTTGGCCGTGCGGATGTAGTCCTGGACCATGACTTCAAGAACGGTGCCCCGCATGAATCGGCTGATGGCCGCGACCGAGAGCATCGTCAGACAGGCAACGGGCAAGATGAACGCCACCGGGTCGGAGAACATCAGCCACGGCGACACGCCGGATGGAGGCGATGTCGGTAGGTGGGGCCAGTGGAAACCGAAGGCGTCGAGCATCAGCATGCAGAGGAGAAACGACGGCATCGCGTAGAGGACGAACGCAGTTCCCGTCGCGGCGTAGTCGATGAAGGTGTTGCGCCGTGACGCCTGGATGATGCCCAAGGGAATCGCGATGATGATCGTGAAGACCAGCGACGAAAGGGCGAGCCAGATCGTACGTGGGACGTAGAGCGAAATGAGCCCCCAGACGGAGAGGTTCTGCTTGTACGAGTGGCCGAGATTGAAGTGGAAGAAGGTCTGGGTGACGTAGGTCCAGAAGCGCACGAAGTAGGGATGGTTCATGCCGTTCTGCGCGCCCCAGAGCGCGACGGTCTTTGGATTGGCGTGTGTTTGCAGGACGGAATAGGCCGGAGCCAGGATGCCGTGAACTTGGAAATAGGGCAGGGTGAAGGTCACCAACATGACGACGAGTAAGACGACGAAGGACTGGACAATCCTTCGAAGGATGTAGGTAAACACAGGAAAAGTGTAGCAGTGGCCCTCACGAGCATTCTGCACGCAATCAGGCCAAATGGCGCATCGAACCAGAAAAAGACCCCCCTTTCGGGGGGTCTTTTTCTAAGCCGTCAAGTTCGACGTGCTACTGCATTCTTTAGTAGTGGTAGTACTCCGGCATGAAGTTCGACAGCGGGTTGGGAGTCCAGCCGATGGTGCTCCTCAGGGTCTTGATGACTTCACCCGGTAGGAACGCCTGTGGCTGGTACAGCACCGGCAGCTGCTGGGCGGCGTACGTGGCGTAGGCCGTCAACTTGGCTGTTCCGAACGTCGTGGCGCTGACCAAACTGGTCATCTGGGGGTCGTTGTACGAACCGGGGTTGAATCCACTCTCGGGTGTGAACAGGGATTCGCCCGTCGGGGAGAAGTCGGGCGCGAACGTCCAGCCACCACCCCACGAGCAGATCTCGAATCCGGCACCACCGCTGCAGTCACCGATCACTTGGTTGAACGTGGCGGTCGAGTGCGCGAACTGGACACCAATGGCGGCCCAGTCCGCAATCTCGGCGGTGAACGTCTGGTCAAGGGCCGGTGTGCCACTGGCCCAGATGATGTGCAGGTTGAGGGTGTAACCCTGGGTGATGCCGGCACCGCACTGACCAGCCCCGGTGCCGGGGTTGGTGCAGGTCTGCACGCCGTTCTGGATCGTCCAGCCGTGTGACGTCAGCAGCGCCTTGGCGGCCGAGATGCTGAACGGATACGGGTTCGCGACCTTGCCGCTCAGTGATGCTGGCGTCGCGGGAGGCAGCGGGCTGTAGATCGGGAAACCGTATCCCTTGTCCACGTTGGTGATGATTCCCTGCTGGTCAACCGCGGTCTGCAGCGCCTGGCGAATGTACAGCTGGGCGATTGCCGGAGACTTCGGGTCCGCTGAACTGAAGTTGAACGGCGCGTAGTTGAAGTTCCACAGCGAACCGGCCGTCATGTTGTAGCGCGAGGCGAGTTGGCCCCAGTTCGCGCCTACCTTGCCCGGTGCGGGAGCAGGCGACGTCAAGACGCCCTGGTCAACGTAGCCGAGGGAGATCTTTCCGGCCTGGAGGTCGTTCTCCTCCGCTTGGGTCGTGGTGTACGCCACTTCCTTCACGAATTCCACCTGGGCCTTCACGGGACCGGAGTACTTCTTGTTCGGCTGGAACGTTGCGTTGCCCAGGTTGTCGTAGTGGGTCAACTTCCACGGGCCGTCAACGCCGCCCTGCCACATCGCGTTGGTGTACGTGGTGGAGTTCGCCGACTGAGCACTGAGGTAACTCAGCACGTTCTTGCACGCGACGTCGGTGGAGCTCAAACCGTATTTTCCGGTCGAGCAGTTCGACTTCTGCGAAGCCGATGTGCGGTCCCACGAGCTGGGCATGGGGGTGATCATCGACAGGTTGTTGTAGAGCAGCCACAGAGGGTTCATCGCTTTCGTGAAGTTGATCGTGACCGTGTTGCCGTGTCCCGAAGCACTCCTGATCAGGTCGGGGATGCTGAAACTCCCGTTGTAGCCGCAGTACTTCGATGGGCTCGAGTGGTACATGTTCAAGAAGAACATGACGGACTGTGCATTGACAGGCTGCCCATTAGCGAACTTCCAGCCCTTCATCACGATGGTCGCGGAGCGGTTACCGTGGCCCATGACCGGCATCTTGGCCGTTGAAAGCGACGGAATGACAGCCACTGAGCCACCAAGACCGAACCAGTAGAGAGGCCGGTACATCATTTCCTGGAACTGGTTGATGTTGTCAACCGAGAAATACTGACAAGTCATATAGGGGAAGATGTAGTTCGGATTCGCACCCGGACCTTCCGCAAATGTGATGGTTCCCGTTGGAGTGCTTGCGCCACTCACGGACGGAGCAATGAGACCCAGCGATAACGAGCTGGCTACCGCGCCAATCGTCATCGCGAGCCGAAGTTTGCGTCCAAATTGCATATTGAATTGCCTCCCAGTGCCACCAAAGTGGTCACAATTATTTTGCCTACCCATCACAGATGGATTAGTCGACACTGTATCCGCAGATAAGAAGGCGAACAAGTTCACAACCACGAAAAAACACAACAATTTCACCGGATTGAGACATTTGGCGTGCTTCCCAGCCCTCCATATATAAGAATTGTCGAAAGTCTTCCTAAGTATGAGTCTGCAGTGAATGGCGCACGATTGACGTCGCACCGGGGTCGTCGAACTTGAAGCCACTCTTCAAAAGAACCATCGGCTCGACGCGTTGACTGGCCAGGACGGCTCCTTTGACGAGTTCCTTTCCGAGAACGGTCTTGAGCGCCATCGCGGGAACGCGAGTGACGGTTGGGCGATGCAGTGCCTGGCCCAGCAGCTTCGTGAAGTGGCGATTGGTTAGTGGAATTGGCGCGACGAGGTTGACGGGACCTTCGAGCCGGTGGTCCAGCACCCAGAGGATTGCGCGCACTTCGTCGCGCAGCGAGATCGGACTCAGCCACTGGCGACCGCTCGCCAACCGGCCGCCAAGTCCGAGGCGAAAGAGGGGCAACTGCTTCTTCAGAGCCCCGCCTTCGGTACTCATCACGATGCCCGTGCGCAATCTCGCCACCGTCGCACCGGCATGCTCAAGAGGAGCGGTAGCCTCTTCCCACTGGACACAGACATCGGCGAGAAAGTCATCGCCCGGCGAAGAGGTCTCGTCGAGCAGCTCGCTGCCGCGCGATCCGTAGTAGCCGACCGCCGAGCCGCTGGCGAGCATCGGCGTGCCGTCGGGCATGCTCAGGAGGGCCTTGACCAGCAACGCCGTCGAGTCGGTCCGTGACAACAGAATCTCACGCTTGCGGGTGGCCGACCACCGCTTGTCCGCGATGCCGGCGCCCGCGAGGTTCACCACCGCATCAAGGCCCCCGACCCGGCGAAGGTCGCCGTCGTCGACGAGTTGCATCGCGGGGTCCCAGCGGATCAGCGAGTCATTCGTATCGGTGCTGTCGGGGCGGACGAAACGCACGACGTCGTCGCCGCGTGAACGCAGGGCGTCGATGAGCGCGGTGCCAACGAACCCGGACGATCCGGTTACGCCGACGCGCACTGCTGCTCCCAGAGATCGCGCAGCATGGCGGCCAGCTGATCGGGGTTGGACAGGTGCGCCCCGTGGCCGGCCCTGACCAACTCGAACGTCTTGATGGCGGGGTTGACGCGCGTGATCTCCCGGCAGAGGGACCGGTAGTAGGAGCCAAGGAGCCCAT
This sequence comes from Acidimicrobiaceae bacterium, assembly GCA_003133665.1. Taxonomy (GTDB): domain Bacteria; phylum Actinomycetota; class Acidimicrobiia; order Acidimicrobiales; family RAAP-2; genus RAAP-2. The sequence goes on from PKYK01000029.1 coordinate 26,331, forward strand.
CGCCGTGCAAGTAGACCGCGGGGGTGCTCAGGCGCGACAGGTCGAACGGGGGGTCGTCACGGAGCACCATCAGATCACTCAAGAGCGCGGGACCGTCCAGGCGTCGCGACTCTCGCTCGAATTCGCTGAGGCGCTCCCAGGCACGGTTCGAGACCATCCGACGAAAGAAGTTCTCCGCCTCGATCTCGGGGCTCTTCGACGGGACGGGTCGCGGGTCCTTGCGCGCCAGTATCCACGGCAGAGGTGACTCGTAGTTGACGGCGAGCGCCGCGAGCGCGGGTTCGCGCTCAGCGGCGCTGAACGTCACGACGCCACCGAAGCTGTGGCCGAAGTAGATGACGGGCCCGCGTTCGGCCTCTCGCCGGGCGATCGCGAGCAGATCGTCGACGTGGCGATCGAGGGAGAACGGCGTGACGCCGCGCGAACCCTGGTAGCCCCGCCGGTCGTAGGCCACGAGGTCAAAGGTATCGGTGCGCCGGGCGAGGCGGGCGAAGGAACCGCCGCGATCGAGTCCTCCGTGAACGCAGATGATGGTCGCTTGGGGACTGCCCACACGGCGTTCGGCGACGGCGAGGCCCTCCACCGGCGAATCGGCTACGAAGTGCAAGCCAAGTGGGGTCGCGGGAGCGGAACTCACGTAGAGAACCTACCCTTTATCGGTCGTCACCCGCTCTTTTATCCATCGCGACGGCCCTAGGCTAGAGGCGTGACAACGCCCCCTGATTCCACGTCATCCGGACCGAACAAGGGGTCCTTTGGCCCCAATGCGTGGCTGGTCGACGACATGTACGACCGCTTCCTCGCCGACCCCGACGCCGTCTCGGCGAGTTGGCGAGAGTTCTTCGCCGACTACCAGCGCTCGACCGTTCCGACGGTCGCGACAGCGACGGCGACAGCGGTCGCAGCACCAGCGAAGCCCGTCGCGCACATCGACGAGGAGGCGACGCCCCTTCGCGGCGCGGCGGCGCGCATCGTGTCGAACATGAACGCCAGTCTGTCGGTTCCCACCGCTACGAGCGTGCGCACCGTATCCGCGCGACTCCTGGAGATCAATCGAACGGCGCTGAACGAGACGCTTTCTCGTTCGAGCGGGGCGAAGGTCTCGTTCACTCACTTCATTGCCTACGCGATCATCAAGGGGCTCGCGCAAGTGCCGTCGATGAACGCGTCGTTTGTTGACGCGGTGGACAAGAAGGGCACGCCGGGCGTGCGTCGCCACGAGCACGTCGGACTCGGACTGGCCGTCGACGTGCAACGACCCGACGGAACCCGCAATCTCCTCGTCCCGGTCATCCGTGACGCCGACGAGATGGACTTTCGTGCCTTCCTGCTGGCGTATGAGGACCTCGTGCGAAAAGTCCACAGCGCGACGTTCGGTGCCGATGACTTCGTCGGCGCCACCGTCTCGTTGACGAATCCCGGCACTCTCGGCACCGTGCAGTCGGTACCCCGGCTCATGCCCGGCCAGGGCGCGATCTTCGGCGTGGGTGCGCTGGCTTGGCCGGCCGGCTTCGAGGCCACGGACCCGAGGGCGCTCGCGGATCTCGGTGTGGGCAAAGTGATGACCCTGACCTCCACCTACGACCACCGCATCATCCAGGGGGCCGAATCGGGTCTCTTCTTGAAGTACGTGGCGGAATGTCTCACTGGTGAGCACGACTTCTACGACGACATCTTCGCCTCGTTGGGCGTCCCCTACGAGCCGGCCCGCTGGTCCAAGGACCGCAATCCCGCCGCCAGCGAGGGCGATCACGAGCGGATCCTGAAGCAGATTCGCGTGCAGGAACTCATCAACATGTACCGGGTACGCGGGCATCTGCACGCGCACCTCGACCCGTTGCACAGCGAGGCGCCGCCCCTGCACGCCGAACTCGACATGGCCACCTACGGCCTCACCATCTGGGACTACCAGCGGACGTTCGTCGTCGATGGTCTGGCGGGACGCAGCGAGGCGACGTTGGAGGAGATCCTCGCGATTCTGCGCGAGGCGTACTGCCGGACGATCGGTATCGAGTACGGCCACATCATGGATCCCGAGCAGAAGCGTTGGATACAAGAGCGCGTCGAAGGCGTGAAGCCGACGATGACGATAGAAGAGCAGCGTCATATTCTCGACGCGTTGAGCGAAGCCGAAGTGTTTGAGCGGTTCTTGCATTCGCGCTACGTCGGCCAGAAGCGCTTTGGCTTGGAGGGCGGTGAGTCGACGATCGTCGCGCTGCGGACCATTCTCGACATCGCCGCCGACCAGGGAACGCGAGAGGCGGTCATCGCTATGGCGCACCGCGGGCGACTGAACGTGCTGGCCAACGTGGTCGGCAAGTCCTACAGCGACATCTTCTCCGAGTTCGAGGGGAACCTCGACCCCGAGAGCGTGCAGGGCAGTGGCGACGTGAAGTACCACAAGGGTGCGCGCGGCGCCTACAAGAACCCGAGGGGCGCCACCATCGACGTTTCGATGGCCTCGAATCCCTCGCACCTCGAAGCGGTCAGTCCCGTCGTCGAGGGGATCGTGCGTGCAAAGCAGGACCTGGTGCTGCGTCCGAGTGACGGCACCCAGACGTGGGTGAAGGCCGGACACTTCCCGTACCTGCCGATCCTCGTGCACGGTGACGCCGCCTTCGCCGGTCAGGGCGTGGTCGCCGAGACGCTCAACCTTTCCCAACTCTCGGGCTACCGGGTGGGCGGGGCGATTCACATTGTGATCAACAATCAGGTGGGCTTCACGACGGCTCCCGAGTCGGCCCGATCGAGCTTCTACCCGACCGACGTGGCCAAGATGATCCAGGCGCCGATCTTTCACGTGAACGGCGACGACCCCGAGGCCTGCGCGCGGGCGGCTGGCTTGGCCTACGACTATCGCGAGACGTTCCACCGTGACGTGGTGCTCGACATCGTCTGCTACCGCCGCCACGGACACAACGAAGGTGACGACCCGAGCTACACCCAGCCCCAGATGTACAAGATCATCGATCAGATGCGTTCGGTGCGCAAGGTCTACACCGAGACCCTGGTGCGTCGCGGCGACATCTCCATCGAAGAGGCCGAAGGCGCCCTCGATGACTTTAACGCCCGTCTCCAGAGCGTGCTCGACGAAGTGCGTACCGTGCCGGTTCCCGAACTGCACGGCGTGCCGGTCGCTGAGGTGCCCGCGGACGGTCCGGCGCCCGAAACCGGCGTGGACCGCGCGACGTTGCTCGCCATCGCCCAGGTCACCACCTCGGCCCCCGACGGATTCACGATTCACCCCAAGCTGGAACGTCAGTTCGCCCAACGCGTCGCCCTGCTCGAGTCCGGTGAGGTCGATTGGGCTCTCGGCGAGGCGCTGGCGTTCGGATCGCTCGTGAAGGCCGGCTCCAATGTGCGTGTGACGGGTCAGGATTCGCGTCGGGGCACGTTCTCGCATCGCCACGCGGCCTTGATCGACTACGACAACGGAGAGCAGTACGTGCCGCTCGCCAACATCGAAGACGCGCCCGGCTTCTTCACGGTCCGCGACTCGTTTCTCAGTGAGTACGCCGCCCTCGGCTTTGAGTACGGCTACTCGGTGGAAGCCACGAACACGCTGGTCGCGTGGGAAGCGCAGTTCGGCGATTTCGTCAACGGTGCCGAGATCATCATCGACAACTTCCTCGTCGCGGCCGAGGACAAGTGGGGTCAGCGGGCCAGCCTGGTGATGTTGCTGCCGCACGGCTACGAGGGCCAGGGCCCCGAGCACTCGAGCGGACGCATTGAGCGCTTCCTGTCGCTCTGCGCGCGCAACAACTTGCGCGTCGCCCAGCCGACGAGCGCCGCCCAGTACTTCCACCTGTTGCGAAGCCAGGTGCTTCGCG
>PKYK01000050.1 GCA_003133665.1 Acidimicrobiaceae bacterium
TTGCAGCTCGATGAGACGCGACCACTCGACGGCGTACTCCATGGGCAACGTCCGCGTGACGGGCTCGATGAAACCGTTCACGATCATGCCCATGGCCTGGACTTCGGTCAGGCCGCGACTCATCAGGTAGAACAACTGGTCGTCACCGATCTTCGAGACGGTCGCCTCGTGGCCGATGGAGGCGTCCTGCTCGCCCACTTCCATGTAGGGCTTGGTCTCCGAAGTTGACTGCTCATCGAGCAGCAACGCGTCACAGCGAACGAAACTCTTCGCACCGGTGGCGCCCTCCTCCACCTTCACGAGACCGCGGTAGGTCGTGAGACCGCCGTCTTTCGAGATGGACTTCGACACGATCGTCGAGGTCGTCTCGGGAGCGCAGTGCACCATCTTGGCCCCCGCGTCTTGAATCTGACCCGGACCGGCGTAGGCGACCGACAGCACCTCGCCCGAGGCCTTCGGGCCCATCAGGTAGACCGACGGGTACTTCATGGTGAGACGTGAACCGATGTTGCCGTCGATCCACTCGACGCGCGCCTCGGTTTCGGCGCGGGCGCGCTTCGTCACGAGGTTGTAGACGTTGTTCGACCAGTTCTGGATCGTGGTGTAGGTGATTCGCGAACCCGGCAGAGCCACGAGCTCCACGACGGCCGAGTGCAGGGAGTCGGTCGAGTAGACCGGCGCCGAACAGCCCTCGACGTAGTGGACCTGGGATCCCTCGTCGGCGATGATAAGCGTCCGCTCGAACTGACCCATGTTCTCGGTGTTGATGCGGAAGTAGGCCTGCAGCGGTTGGTCGACGTTCACGCCCGGCGGCACGTAGATGAACGAGCCCCCGCTCCACACGGCCGAGTTCAAAGCGGCGAACTTGTTGTCGTTGGGCGGGATGACCGTGCCGAAGTACTTGCGCACCAGGTCGGGGTACTCGCGAATGGCGGTGTCCATGTCGCAGAACAGCACGCCCAGGCGCTCCAGGTCCTCGCGGTTGCGGTGGAAGACGACCTCTGATTCGTACTGTGCGGTGACGCCCGCCAGGTACTTGCGCTCGGCCTCGGGAATGCCGAGGCGCTCGTAGGTGTTCTTGATCGCGTCGGGAAGGTCTTCCCAGCTGTTGACCTGGTTCTCGGTGGGCTTGATGTAGTAGTAGATGTCGTTGAAGTCGAGGTCGGGCATGCGGTTGGCGAACCAGGGCAGCATCGGCTTCTTCTCGAAGCGCTTCAGCGCGTTGAGCCGGAAGTCGAGCATCCACTTCTCTTCGTTCTTGATGCCCGACATCTCGCGCACGATGGCTTCGTTGATGCCCTTCTTGGGTTTGAAGACGGGGATCTGCTCGTCGGACCAACCCAGCTGGTAACGGCTGAAATCCAGATTGTCTATCGCCACGTTGCTCCTTTGGGATTAACCCTATGCCCATAGTAGTAACTCCCGGGACCGGTATGTCCGCAATTGCTGGCAAAGTAGAGCGGTGCCCATTCCCCCCACCGTTCCCCAGCGATCCCACTCCATCACCCGCCACGGCGACACCCGTGTCGACCCCTACTACTGGCTGATGGACCGCCAGAACGAGGAGGTCATCGCCCACCTGCGGGCCGAGAACGACTACCTGGCCCGGGAACTCGCCCACCTGAAGCCCCTCGAGGAGGAGCTCTTCGAGGAGATCAAGAGCCGAATCGAGGAGACCGACATCTCGGTGCCGGTGCGGCGCAAGGCCTGGTGGTACTTCGATCGCACGCGCGAGGGCCTGAACTACCCCATCAGCTGTCGGGTCCCGGCGATCGGCGACGACCTCACGCCGCCGGTGATCGACCCGGCGAGCACCCTGCCCGGCGAGCAGGTCATCCTGGACGAGAACCTCGAGGCCGAGGGCCACGACTTCCTCTCCGTGGGCATCCTGGCGGTCAGCCCCGACGACACGTGGGTCGTCGTCGGCACCGATTTCGAGGGCGGCGAGCGACACCACGTCACGGTCCGGCCCCTCGCCGGACAGGCGCCGCTCGACGACCAGATCGACGACGTGTACTACGGCTTCGCCTGGGCGACCGACAGCCGGCATTTCTTCTACACGCGCGTCGACGAAGCGATGCGCCCGTGGCAGCTCTGGCGCCACGAGCTCGCCACCCCGTCGAGCACCGACGTGCTGGTCTACCAGGAGGACGACGCGCAGTACAGCGTGTCGGTCGGGCGCAGTCGCGACGACGCCGTGATCGCCGTGCTCGTCGGCTCGTCCACGACCACCGAGGTGCGCTACCTGCCCGCCGACCGGCCGACGAGCCCGCTGCAACTGCTCGAGGCCCGTCGACTCGGCGTCGAGTACGGCGTCGAGCACTACACCGATCACGAGGGGCGCGGTTGGTGGTTGAAGATCACCAACGAGAACGCCCTCGACTTTCGTCTCCTGGCCCGGCCCGTCACCGGCGCGCAGTGGCGCCAGCTCATCGCGGAGCGTCCGGGCAGTCGTCTCGACGGGGTCGACGCCTTCGCCGACTTCCTCGCCATCAGCGAACGCCACGACGGCTGCGCGGCCGTGCGCATCGCCCCCACGCTGCCGGGCGACGACCCCTTCGGCAATGATCTGCTCGAGCGATCCCGGTTCGTCGACGGTGACGCCAGTCCGAGCACGGTGTCGCTGTCGGCCAATCCGAACTTCGCCACGCCCCAGCTGCGGGTCTCGATCACGTCGCTGGTCACGCCACGCCTCGTCGCCGACGTCGTGGTCGCCACCGGTGAAGTCATCGTGCGCAAGCAGCAGAAGGTCCTCGGGGGCTACGACGCCGCGAACTACGTCACCGGCCGGCTCTGGGTCACCGCCAGCGACGGGTACCGCATCCCGGTGTCGGTCGTCGCTCGAAGGGACGTGGTGAACGTCGGCGCGAACGGCGAGCTCGCGGCGGCGAAGCCGTCGCCGTTCCTGCTCTACGGCTACGGCAGCTACGAAATCTCGATCGACCCGTCGTTCTCGTCGCTGCAGCTCTCGCTGCTCGATCGGGGCATCGTCTTCGCGATCGCCCACGTGCGCGGCGGGGGCGAGATGGGTCGATCGTGGTACGAGATGGGCAAGCTGGCCCAGAAGCCGACGTCATTCAGTGACTTCGTGACCGTGGGGCGCGCGCTCGTCAACGAGGGCTGGACCACGCCCGAGCAGCTCGCGGCCCGCGGCGGCTCGGCCGGGGGTCTCTTGATGGGCGCGGTCATGAACCTCGCGCCCGAACTCTTCCACTGCGTCGTCGCGGAGGTCCCCTTCGTCGACGCGCTCACCACGATGCTCGACGCGTCGTTGCCGCTCACCATCGGCGAGTGGGAGGAGTGGGGGAATCCCGACGCCAGCGCGACGGCCTACCGGACCATGAAGAGCTACTCGCCCTACGACAACGTGCGCGCCACCAACGACGACGGCTCGCCACGGACCTACCCGCACCTCTACGCCGTGGCCGGGCTCAACGACCCCCGCGTCGGGTTCTGGGAGCCCGCGAAGTGGGTGCTGAGGCTGCGCGACACCAACGCGGCCAACGTCGCGTACCTGAAGTCCGATCTGGAATCGGGCCACGGTGGTCCTTCGGGGCGCTACGACTCGTGGCGCGAAGAGGCCCAGGTGCTGTCCTTCGTGATCAGCGAGATCAGCCCGCCGCGCTAGTGCTGGGCGTGAAGATCAACGTCAGCGGCGCGGACAGCGGCGTCGGGAAGTTCACCGAACTGCCGCCCACGGTGACGGTGGCGTTCCTCGGCGAGCCGAGCGTGATCTGCGAGACGCCGGTCATCGCCAGCGAATAGCTCTGGCCCTGCGCCACCGTGCCCTGGTACTCGAGGGTGTTGTTCGGGCCCATCCGGTAGACGGTCCACACGGCTCCGGCCGCGCCGCTGACCGTGACCCGGTACTTGTTCGCGGGCACGCTGTAGGAGGCGGTCTTGGCGCTGGCGGACGTGGCGGTGGCGGTGAACGACGAGGGCCACGCAACCGTCGTGGTCGTCGTTGACGACGACGCCACCGTGGTCGTCGTGGTGGTCGCGCTCTTCGGTGCGTGCGAGTGATGATGCTGCACGTAGTAGCCAATGGAACCAATGATGAGGATGGCGACGATCAGGATGACGCCGACCCGAGAGCCCGAACCCGAGAATGGCGACCGGTGGGCCGAACGCGACAGGGCCCACCTCGCGTCGTGACGGGCGGCCGCCAACGCGCTCTCGTCGATCGGTGGCAGCTGCGCCTCGCTGAACACGTACTCGTGCTCGGGCTCGAGGCGGGGGCGTGGCGGCTCGGGACGGGCGGCCAGCGGAACCTCGCTGTCGAGGAGCCGAAAGCCCTTGGACGGCGTGTAGGGCGACGGCGGAGGAGCGAGCAGCCGGCGGTCGACGCGCTGGAAACGTTGGCGCTGTTCGTCGCGGCGGAGCTTTCGCATCCGCAGCACCGAGACGGCCAGGGCCGCCACGATGACGATCGCCAGCACGATTTTGATCGCCAGGGTCATCGGCGCCCCGTCAAAGAGCCCATCGACCGGGCCGGTTTGGTCACGTATCGAAGCGTAGTGAAGCGAACCCGTCTAGGCGAGACAGCCGAATCCCCCGCGGTAGTAGAGCAGAGGTCGCCCGGGGTGGGCGGACGCGAAGTCCACCGCCACCACGGCAATATCGTGATCGCCGTGAGTGGTCACACTCAGCAGAAGCCCCTCGAGATGCGCGAGCGCACCTTCGAGCAGCGGCGAGCCGTGGGGCGCCCCCGACCAGCCGACACCCTCGAACTTGTCGACCCCACTGGTCGCGAAGACCCGGGCCAGGGTCTCCTGGCCGTCGGACAGCACGTTGATGCCCACGTAGCCGGTCGGACGCACGCGCGCCCAGGACTGGCCGACGTTGCTCGCCGCGAAGGACACGAGTATCGGCTCGAGTGACAGTGAGCCGAAGGTCTGGCTCGTGAAACCGGCCGGACCGTCGGGGGTCTGGGCCGTGACGACCACTACTCCGGTGGCGAAGTGGCCGACCACCTCTTTGAAGTGCGCAATCTCGAGAGAACTCACGTCGCCGACACTACCGGTCGCACCTCACTGTCGTGATGGCGATGACGGCCTACGCCTGCCGGTCGTCGATCTCGCCGACCCGGCTGCCGCACGACGTGCAGTATCGGTCCGTTCGGCCAAGAGCCGTTGCGCAGATCGGACACCGGCCTCGCTTATCCGTGCGCAACGAAATGAACAACACGACCATCGCGACAGCGATGAACGCCAGCCCGGCGCCGAACCACGGCCAGGGACTCCACTCTTGGGTGCAGCTCTGTCCGGATCCATAGGCGTTGTGGGTCGACGCGCAGACCATGCCCGGGCCGCCACGGTTGAGGTACGCGACGTAGAAGAGGGGAAGCCCCAGCCCACCGAAGAGTCCCGGGAGGCCGCGCCTCGAGCGCGGTCGGCGCGACAACAGCAGCGTGCCGACGACCGCGAAGGGGATGAAGAAGATGCCAATCGTGAGGGCTCCGAGCACGACCATTGTGAAGCAGGCTCCGACGAGCATCCACGATACGAAGTAAAACCACGTCCAGCGATCGGTAACGGTGGCCGGATCCATTAGCCGGTGTACCCACTTGCACGTCTCGATGTCACCGTGTCCGGCATCCCTGCGATGCAGGGGCGCCCACGGCCGCGCCCGTGGCTCACGCGGCGTCCAAGTTCGACACGACTATTCACTCTCAGTAGTTCACGCTGAACGTGCGATTGGGTCCGTCAACGGTGACCAGTCCCCCGTACGGAATGACGTACTGGGGATCGGTGTGTCCGAAGTCCGGCCCGCACAACACCACGGCGTGCGGGTTGTAGGCCTCGACCGCGCGCAGCACCGCGTCGTAGTGGGCCTCTCGAAACCGTTCTCGCTCCGGCGCAGCGAGCGGCTGTTCACGGTTCCAGGCCTTCGGCTTGGCGTACACGATCGCCGGGAACTGCTCGAGCAGTCCGCGTTCGCCGACGTTGCGCAGCATCCGAAACACCTCATCGGCTGACGGCATGTCCTCAGAGGTCTCGAGCATCAGCACGCATCCGGCGTACTCCTCGTTGGGACGGATCCACCGGTTGGCGGCGAGGTTCCAGTGGAGGATCTCCAGGTTGCCGCCCCACGTCGGACCGGTGATGCGCGACGTGGCGTCGTGCCACCGCCAGGCGGTCTCCGGCGTCGTCGCCAGCGGCGCGTCGAGTGTTCGAAGGTCGGACCAGTCCGCGTGAAGATCGGTGAACTCATCCACCGGTCTCACCTCGTAGGTGTCGTTACTGAAGAGGGCTCGGCGAAGCGACTCCATCGTCACGGGGTGGAGTCCCCCGGGCCGGACGAGATGAACCATCGTCGAACCCCCGTGGTAGCCCACGACGCCGTTGGTCCAGAGCCAGTTGAGCAGGTTCGTGTTGTCGCTGTAACCGAAGAAGGGCTTGGGATTGGCGATGACCACCTCGGGGTCGAGATACGGCAGGACCGTTATCTGGTCGGAGCCGCCGATGGTGGCGAGCACGGCCCTGATCGTGGAATCGGCGAACGCGGCCATGAGGTCCTTCGCCCGAGCCTCGGGAGAAGCGCCAATCATTCGCGTCGTCGGGTACTCGACCGGTACGAGACCGAGCTCGTCGCGCACGACCTTCATGCCCCTCTCGTGCACCTCGGGGAAGATGCCCGGACCGGCCCACGACGGTGAGACAATCGCGACCCGGTCGCCCGGTTGCACTTTGGGTGGTGCGCGAAACTCCCTTCGTGGTGCCGCACCAGGTGTACCTGTGCTCTGTGGCCGCTCTTCCATAGGGACAAGTGTCGCACCTCGACCTTCACCACTCCCGTTTGGTCCCGTACTACTATCGGCCCGTGCGCTAATTGCTGATTTTTCCTGTTCGAACTTTGTCCCTCGATCTTGGAGATTTCAGATGCCTGCGCCGCACCCTTCGCCTCGCTCCTCCACCACGGCCGCGGTTCTTGCTGCGCGAAAGTTGACCCACGACCGCGGTGGGCGGCGGGTCCTGAACGACGTCTCTTTCACGGTGGGTCCGCAGAGTTGTGTGGGCGTCATCGGTCCCAATGGCGTGGGCAAATCGACGCTGCTGCAGCTGCTCGCCGGCTGGGAAACGCCCGATGGTGGATCGATCACGCTTGACCCGCCCGGGGCGACCGTGGGCTACCTGGCGCAAGAGCACGAATGGCGTCCCGACGAGACGGTGCGAACCGCCCTGGAACGGCACACCGGGGTCCTGGACGCCGAAGCGGAGCTCATCGCGGCGGCGGCCGAACTGGCGTCGAACTCCCCGCGGGCCAACGACCGCTACGAACGGGCGTACGCCCGGTTCGAATCGCTCGGAGCCGGAAGCTTCGACGCCCGGATGGCGTCGTTGCTCGACGAGTTCGGCGTTGGCGCCGCGTTCGCCGATGCGGCGACGTCGATGCTCTCGGGTGGACAGGAGGCCAAGGTCGCGCTGGCGGGCATCGAGTTGTCACGATTCGACATCGTCCTGCTCGATGAGCCGACCAACGATCTGGATTTCGCCGGTCTCCAGCGTCTCGAACGGTGGGTGCGGACGCGCGAAGGCGGCACGGTGATCGTGTCGCACGACCGGGCCTTTCTCGAGCGGACGGTGACGACCGTTCTCGAGCTCGACGAACACAGCCGCACGGCCCGTGAGTTCGGTGGCGGGTGGACCGGCTACCAGGCGGAGCGGGCCAACGCGCATCGCCTCGCCCAAGAGGCATTTGAGGAGTACCGGCAGCGGCGCGAGCAGCTCGCCAACCGGGCCAACCGCCAGCGCCAATGGGCAGTCGACGGCGTGCGCAAGGAGATCAAGAACCCCCGCGACCACGACACGGCCCAGCGGGACTTTCGAATCAACCGGACCGAGAACCTTGCCCACAAGGCGCGCCAGACCGAGCGGGAGCTCGAGAATCTCGCGGTGGTGGAGAAACCCTTCGAGGGGTGGGACCTGCGGTTCTCCATCAACGAGACGAAACGCGCCGGCGACGTCGTCGTGAAACTGCGCGACGTCGTCGTGGATCGTTCGACGTTCCGACTCGGTCCGATCGATCTGGAGATCGGCTGGGGCGACAGGGTGGCGCTCACCGGTGCCAACGGTTCGGGGAAGTCGACGCTCGTCGGCGCGATGCTCGGAACGTTGGCAGTTACGAGCGGCGAACGGTGGACCGGTCCGAGCGTCGTGACCGGCGTGCTCGGCCAGGACCGGCGGGCGCTGAGCGGCGAGCACGACCTGGTCCAGTACGTGGGCAGTCGCACCGGGCTCTCGCTCTCGGCGACGCGAACGTTGCTGGCGAAGTTCGGCCTGGGAGCGGGCCAGGTGACGCGCTCGGCCCGACTGCTGTCGCCCGGCGAGCGAACCCGCGCGGAGCTCGCCGTCTTCCAGGCGCGAGGCGTGAACCTTCTCGTGCTCGACGAACCGACGAACCACCTCGACCTGCCGGCCATCGAGCAGCTCGAGAGCGCGCTTCGAGGATTCTCCGGGACGTTGTTGCTGGTCTCGCACGACCGCCGTCTGCTCGACGCCGTGGCGATCACCCGCACGATTGAACTGGATAACGGCCGGGCGTTAGAGAAACGTTGATGCAGACGAGCTGCCTTTCGAATGGATGCTCGCCCATTCTCTCTTGGCACTCAGGCCAAACAAGAACACCCGAGAGGGATCTGGACGTGACGGAGATTGGAGCGATGAGAGGTCGAACCCCGCGAGCAGTCCTTTGACGACCCCGTCGGTGTCCGCGGGGCCCAAGATCACCTAGAGGTACTCCCGGTACTCCTCGAACCAGTCGCGCACCAGCGCCAGGATCTGGTTCTCGGTGAGCGCCTCGAGGTCGCTGTCCATCGCGCCGACGACTTTCTCGGCGACGTCGGGATGCTTGCGCTCCCAGTACTGGGTGAGACGGAGCATCTCGTTGGCCTTGCCCTTGCCGTGGCCGATCAACAAGATCTCCGCAGCCGGGCCGACCGCAGCGGTAATCGACTCGTAGAAATCCGGAAGGTCGTGATCGGTGTCGTGTCCAAGATGGTGCTGAGCCTCACGGACGTGATGATGACGCAATATCTCGTTCGGTCGGCGAATAGTCTCCGGCTTGGCACCCGGTCCAACGCCGGTGGTCCACAGTCGCGCCTCATCGCGCATGATCGCTACCACCACTAGTCCAATTTCAGATTCGCTCATGGCCAACCTCCTCGATCCCAACCTATCCACTCGACACGCACCAGGCCGCGCCACGATTTCGTCGTTCGCAACGTATCGCATTCAACGGTCGTGTCGGCGTTGATCACGAGCTTCAGGCCGCACATCAATGGTCCGGTCGGCCAGTTCGGCTTCCAACTTGACTGATGGGTCTGGCGAAACTAGACCACTGGATGAGCGGAAGTTGAGTATGACGGAATCTGGCGTAGGGCGGCATCGAATTACGTTGACTACTGGAACATCGCGACGGAACTTCCCCTGCGACACCGTGAGCGCCGTCTAGATGCTGGGCGTCGGCATCATCGGATGCGGGCAGATCGCCGAGTTGCACTCGGCGGCACTGATTGGTCGCACCGACGCCCGGATCGTCGCGGTCGCCGACAAGGACCCCGACGCCGCTCGTGATCGGGCGCGCGGGTTGAACCTCTCCGAGACACGCGACGCGTACGTCGACTATCGAGATCTCCTGGCCCGAGACGACGTCGACCTCGTGGAGATCCTCGTTCCCCATCACTTGCACCTCGAGATCGCGCTGGCGGCGCTGTCGGCCGGCAAGCACGTGTCGCTGCAGAAGCCGATGGCCATCTCACTCGAAGAGGCCGAACAGCTGGTCGTGGCAGCCGCCGCGGCGACGACCCAGTTCCACGTCTTCGAGAACTTCCTCTTCTATCCGCCCATCCAGCGGGCCAAGGCCATCGTCGACTCGGGCGAGCTCGGCGACCTGTTGAGCATCCGGTTGAAGAGCGCGGCCGGATTCTCCGAGAGCGCCTGGACCGCGCCCTCGGAGTTCTGGCGCCTCGACGCCGACAAGTGCGGCGGCGGTCCGATGCTGTTCGATGACGGCCACCACAAGTTCTCGATCGCGTGGCACTTCCTCGGCCTGCCGACGCGCGTCAACTGCTTCATCCAACCGACGGTCCTCGGGCCCGGGATATCGCTCGACTGCCCGGCGATTACGAGCTGGACCTACGAGAGCGGGGCCGTCGGATCGTTCGAGGTGACCTGGTCGCCCGAGATGTACGTCGAGACCGAGCAGTACGCCCAGGACGACCGGATCGAGATCACCGGTACCCGGGGCATCCTCTGGGTCAACCGCGGTCACGGCAACCTCATGGACGCGCCGCCGGTCGTCGTGCGAACGGGCCGCGCCACGACCATCCACGACGACATGGAGACCGCGTGGTCGAGCAGCTTCGTGCTGGCGACCGACCATCTGCTGGACTGCATCGAGTCGGGTACCCAGGCGCTGCTGAGCGCCGAGCAGGCGAGTGACGTGCTCGCGTTCGCGTTCGCCGCCGGCGACTCCGCCCGGTTGGGCCAGCCGGTGACTCCCCAGCGCGTCAGCTCGGCGAAGAGCCAGTGACCCCGCCGCTGTCCAGCACGGCGTTGACCCGCCCGGCGAGACCGGCATCGGTAGCGGGGTCGTAGCCGGGACTCGAGTTGGTGAGCAGGTGGTTCGCCGCCGCCAGGTCATGCGCCGCAAAGAGGTACGCGACCTCGGCGAGCAGACCGATCTGGTCCAGCACGTCGCGAAAGTGCCACGAGGCGAACTCGTCGTCGTCACGGCACTCTCTCGCGCTCGCGTTCACGTCGCCCAGGCGCCGACGCAACGTCCCGACGAGATCGGTCGCGGGGGCAGTGTCGAAGCAGGCGAGGAGGCGCGCCTCCACGACGTCGAGGATCGGGAGGCGCCGCAGGTCGTTCAGGACCTGGGCGGCCAGAACGTTGTGCGTTCCCTCCCACGACTCGTACACGATCGCGTCGCGGTAGAGGCGCGGCAGCACGCTGAAGTCCTCGATCGTCCCGTTGCCACCGAGGACCTCGATGCCCGAGCGCACCACCGACGTCGCCTGGCGAGAGACCAGGTACTTCGCCGTGTTGACCAGGAACCGGTGGTAGAGGACGTCGTCCGCGCTGGCGGTGCCGGCGTCGATGCGGTCCTCGAGTTCCGTGAGCGCGAACACCAGGTGCAGCGCCCCGGCCGAGGTGGCCGCCATGTCGGCGAGCGTGCGCCGCATCGCCGGAAACTGTTCGATGGAAACGCCGAACGCCTCGCGGTGCTTCGCGAAGGAACGCGCCTCGAGCACGGCCCGGCGCATGATGCCGGCACTGCCGACCGCCGTCATCCACCGACTCGTGTTGAGCACCACCGATACCGCGGTGCGAAAACCCTCTTCGACGGGCCCGACCGGCCAGGCCAGCGCGTCCTCGAAGTCAATCTCGCCCGAGGCGAGACCGCGGGTGCCCAGCTTGTCCTTCAGTCGGCGCAGGGTGAATCCATTGGGCTGCCCGTCGATCATCCGCGGGGCGACGAAGCTCCCGAGTCCCCTCGTGCCCGTCGGCCCGCCGGGGACCCGGGCGGTGATGAAGAACTGATCGGCGTTGGCGACCGAACAGAACCACTTCTCCCCCGAGATCCGGTACGTCTCGCCGTCGATGTTGGCGATGGCCACGCACTCGTTCGCGCCGACGTCGCTGCCCCCCTGCACCTCGGTGAGGAACTGCGCGCCACGTTCGGCCAACTCGTACTGCGGGTCGACGAGCGCGGGCAGGAACCGCTCGCGCACGTCCGGCGACGCCGATCGGCGAAGGGCCCGCGCGAGGCCGATCGTGCAGGTCACCGGACAGGCGTGCCCGGCCTCGCTCTCGAGCGACAGCAGGTAGAGCAACGTGGCCTGTTCGTAGGCCCGGCCCGGCTCGTTCGACAGGGCCACGACGCCGCTGCCCCACACCGCGACGCCGGCTTCGTGGTAGGCGGGGTCGAAGGACACGCTTTCGGTCCGGTTGCCGAGGCCGTCGTAGCGACTGAGCTCGGGCAGGTGCGTGCGTTGCTCGTAGCGCTGGGCGGCCGGCGCGACGACCAAGACCAGCGTGCGGGCGAAGGACGACGCGCGCACGTCGAGCGCGCTCATCCGTTCAGCGGACAGTGACCTCGCGAGGATCGAGCGCAACGCGGCGTCGTCGTGGTACGGGTCGCTCGGGAAGTCGGCCTTCCAGGCGGCCAGGGCCGCACGGGCGTCGTCGTAGGTCACCACTGCAGTATCGCGCCCGTTCATCGCCATTGCCAATTCAATCTCGCCGTCACGCCGACCAAGAATCAGGTGAAGATGATCTCGCCCCCGGCGGCCTTCGCGTAGAACTCGCCGACGGTGATGATGTCCTGCACCTGGGGGATGAAATCGCCCTTCGTGAAGCCGAAGAGGTCGACCGACGCCTTGCACGCGTACATGCCACAACCGGTGTCGGCGATCATCTCCATGAACTCCGGGATACCCGGGATGTCGAACTGCTCCATCTTCCGCTCCATCATGCGCGTGGCGATCGCCGACATGCCGGGCAGGACGCCGATGAGGCTCGCCATGTGCATGCCGGGGTTGCCGACCGCCGCCACCTTGATGTGGTCGAGCCGCTTGGCGTGAATGGCGTCGAGGCCGAAGAACGTGAAGAAGAGATTCGCCTCGATGCCCTCGGCGCGCGCGCCGTTGGCCATGATGAGGCCGGGGTAGATCCCCTCCAGCGAACCCTTCGAGATGATGATCGATACCTTTTCGATGGTGTCGCCCATGGCGAACTCCTCTCTTGACGTTGAATCAGATGCAGCCGCGGGGCTTGGGGATGCCGGCGATCTTGGCCGCGAGCTTGGCGGGGCCCTTCGGGAAGAGTTCGTAGAGCTCTTTGATGGGCACGCCCGAGGTCTTGCCGAGCATGCGCACGCTCGGACCGCTTCCCTTGGTCTCGTACTCGCTCCTCATGAAGCGGATGATCTGCCAGTGGCGATCGGTCAACGGGCCGATCCCCTCGCGTCGGGCGAGTTCCACCGCGATGTCCTCGTTCCACTGACTCGGGTCGGTGAGAAAGCCCTCGTCGTTCAGTTCGAGCTCAACTCCGCCAATCGTCTCGACGCTCATGAGTGCGCCTCCTCTTCTCGTTGTTCGCCCTCTCGTTGCTTGCCCGCGAGGGGCATGGCGCTGTGAATGCCGGGGATGTTGCGACCGGGCAGGAGACTGTGCCAGTAGAACCACTGGAACATCAACTTGCCCAGGTGGTTGAGGTGCGACTCCTTCAAGAGCGGCAGCCCCACGACACCCGGGTAGTGGCCCGTCTGGGGTTCGACCTCGTAGTTGAAGTCGATCATCATCGCCTTGGAGAAGCCGGTCTCGATGAAGCAGTTCGCGTGGCCGTCGTACGAGGCGTCGAGTGGCTCGCCCGCGAGGAAGTGCTGCACGTTCTCGACGAGCACCTCGCCCTCGAAGTCCGTCACCGACCCGGCCTTGGAGACCGGCAGGCCCGCGGCGTCCCCGAGCGCGAAGACGTTGGGCGACGCCACACTCTGCAGCGTGTGCTCGTCGGTCAGCACGAACCCCAGTGCGTCGCCGAGTCCCGGGGACTTCGCGACGTAGGCCGCGCCGTTGTGGGCCGGGATCACCACGGCCAAGTCGAAGGGGACCTCACGCTCGTCATAGGAGATGAGTCGTCCACCGACGCCGTCCACCTCGCCGGTGTTGAACTCGGTGACCAGTTCGATGCTGCGCTCCTCGAGCATGCCGCCGAGGTGCTTGGCGGCGATGGGCTTCGTGAATGCGGCGTCCAGTGGGGTGACGTAGGTCATGTCGACTCGTTCGCGGATGCCGCGTTCGCGAAAGTACCAGTCGGCGAGGAAGCAGAACTCGATCGGCGCCACCGGGCACTTGATCGGCATCTCGACGACGTTGACGACGAGCCGGCCGCCGTCGAAGGTGGCCAACGCCGCCTCGAGCGCGGAGGCGCCTTCGGGCGTGTAGAACGTGAAGACCCTCTCCATCCACCCGGGACCGGTCAGCCCCTCGGTCTCCTCGGGGGCGAGCACGGCGCCGGTCGCGACGATCAGCACGTCGTAGGTGAGCGCGCCACCGTCGACGAGGTGCACGCACCGTGCCTCGAGGTCGACCCGGTCCACCGCCGCAAGCCAGTAGTCGACTCCGTCGTGCAGCTGCTTGCCCCGGGGACGGATGATGTCCTCCGGATGGGTCAGACCGAAGGGGACGAACAGCAGACCGGGCTGGTACACGTGGCGGTCGTTCTGGTCGACACAGGTGATCGACGCCTGATCGGTGGTGAAGGCTTTGCGGAGGCGGTTCGCCACCAGCGTTCCGCCGGTGCCGGCTCCGAGGATCACAATTCGGTGCATACGCCGCTCCAGTCCGCCATATGCATCATTACGTGGAGCGGGAAAGCCCACTAGGGGCCAAGGTCATTTCGGGGAGTTCTCGATGTAATCCGACCAGCTCGGACCGCTCGACGTGGGGTCAGAGGGGCTCTCCCGAGCGGAATCATCCCCTACGCGACGGACAACAGACAGTTCTGGTCGCTCGTCTCTACCGCTCGTCGCTCGAGCCGGCCAGTTGGACCATTCGCCCCCGCCGCTCGGCCAGTCCGTCACGGATGAGACTCTCGAGGACCAGTTCGCACCGCGACGGATCGGCCTCGGCGAGGGCCGAGAAGAGTTGACGCTTCGACTTCGCCGACTGGCGCAGTTCATCGAGGATCCATCCACGAAGTTGTCGATTCGATCCCGCGAAGGTGGACTGGGGCCTCGACACGCCGGCGCTGCCGGGTGCGGGGTCCACGCCACCTTCGAGGTTCCAGCGACAGTGCGTCGCGACCGGACAGGTCGCGCAGAGCGGCCGCGATCTGCAGAACTGCGCTCCGAGGTCGAGCATCGCCTGGTTGAAACCTGCGACGTCGTTGCGGGGCAGGAGCGCCAGCGCCATCGAAACGGCTTCGTTCGAGCGGAGCGCCTGATTGGCCAGCGCCCGCGCGAGGACTCTGCCGACGTTCGTGTCGAGGACCGCGACGCGACGGTGAAAGGCGAAGGACGCCACCGCGCTGGCCGTGTACTCGCCCACTCCGGGAAGTCTGCGCAGGTCCTCGACATCCGAAGGCACCTCGCCACCGAACTCGTCGCGGATCATCCGCGCGGCCTCGTGGAGCGCCTTCGCGCGCCGGTGGTACCCCAGTCCCTCCCAGAGTCGCAGCACGCTGGGCAGCGACGCGTTCGCGCACGACGTCGGCGTCGGGAAGTGGTCCAGGAACCGCTCCCAGGGTTCGACGACGCGCGACGTCTGGGTCTGTTGGAGCATGACCTCGGCGACGAGGACGGCCCAGGGGTCGCGGTGGGCGATCCACGGGAGGGGACGGCGAAGCGTTGGCGCGGCACGACGAAGCGCACGTCGAAACGTGGCGTAGTCGTTACTCCCAGACGTCGTCACCGTACGGGCGGCGCCGGGGCGGCGCGAAGTCGCGCTTCCAGACCATGACCTTGCGGCGGAAGTAGCAGACCTCGAGACCGTCCTGGTTGAAGCCCTTGGTCTCGACCAGCACGATGCCCCGGTCCTTCTTGGACGCCGACGGGGTCTTGTCGAGCACCCGGGTCTCGGCGTAGATGGTGTCGCCGTGGAACGTCGGGTACCGGTGGATCAGGGTCTCGATCTCGAGGTTCGCGATCGCCGAGCCCGAGACGTCGGGCACGCTCATGCCGAGCACCAGTGAGTAGACCAGATTGCCGACGACCACATTGCGCTTCTGGACACTCTCGTTCTCGGCGAACCACGCGTTGGTGTGCAGCGGGTGGTGGTTCATGGTGATCATGCAGAAGAGGTGGTCGTCGGCCTCGGTGATGGTCTTGCCAGGCCAGTGCTGATAGATGTCACCGACCGCGAAGTCTTCGAAGTAGCGACCGAAGGGACGATCGAATGTGCTCACCACGTCAGTCTGCCCCAGACCGTGGTGCCCGGGCGACTTAGTCCTGGGCGGGCTCTTCGGGCAGTGGCCGGGTCGAGAAGGACACGGTGCCCCCGGGCAGCGTCTCGCCGTCGATCGTGAGCCGCCAGGTGAAGCGCGACTCGGGACTCAGCGGGATCGGTCCGAAGTTGACCGCCACGGGGACGTCGACCGGCGTGCCGACCGGTATCCCCGGCGGCGCGGTCGCCGAGAAGTCGCCGCGGACCTCGATGGTCTGCATGCCCTCGGGCGTCTCGAAGCGGACCAACTGGCCATCGGCGTCCTCGAGGAACAGCTCCCAGTGGTGGTTGGTGTTGAACTCGTGCCAGTCGACGCCGATCTTCATCGCCACCGCCGAGGGCGTGGGTTCGGGGCCGGTCACGGACCAGCCACCGCCCAGGATGTAGAGCTTGCCGTCGGCGACCTGGGCCGAATCGGCGAGGAGCATCGTTACGTTCACGCAGTCAGCCTACGTCTCGGCCTGACGAACCCCCGAACCGGTAGTTTTTCACCTATGCCTTCGCGCGCCGCTCTCACCACCGCCGCTTCCCTCGTCGAACGGGCCCAGCAGGTCATCGACGGGGCTCTGCGCCAGCTCAAGCAGCGTGGCGGTCCGGACCGCCAGCAGTCCCTCGCCTACGACATCGCCCACGCCGCCAGTGCCGTCGCGACCGCGCGGGCGTGCCTCGGCTACGCCGAGAAGGGATCGACCGAGGCTGGCCTCACGACGGCGTTCCTCGGCCTGGCGCTGAGCGACCTGGCGACGCGCGTCCTCGGACGCGAAGAGCTCTGGGGTGTGCCGGTTGACTGGTTCCAACCGTTCGCCGGCTTCCTCGCCGAGCAGCGCGACCCCGCCGTGCTCGCGGCGCTCGCCGAGACGCCCGGCGACAAGCACCTCGACCAGGAGTTCCAGATGGTCGCCGACATGTTCCACCGCTTCGCCGACGAGCAGGTCCGCCCGCACGCCGAACACGTGCACCGCACCAACGGGGACATCCCCGAGTCGATCATCGCGGGACTCGCCGAACTGGGGGGATTCGGTCTCTCGGTGCCCGAGGAGTTCGGCGGCTTCGCGACCGGTGGCGAGTCCGAGTACCTCGGCATGGTCATTGCGACCGAGGAGCTGTCGTGGGGCGGCCTCGGCATCGGGGGCTCGCTCATCACCCGCCCCGAGATCCTCACGCGCGCGTTGCTCAGCGGTGGCACCCAGGCCCAGAAGGAGCACTGGCTGCCGCGCTTGGCGAGCGGCGAGACGTTGGCCGCGATCGCCGTCACCGAGCCCGACTTCGGCAGTGACGTGGCGGGACTCAACACCATGGCCACCCAGACCACCGGCGGTTGGCTGATCAACGGCACCAAGACCTGGTGCACGTTCGGCGCCCGGGCCGAAGTGCTGGCGCTGCTCGCGCGCACGGATCCCGACCGCAGCACGGCCCACCGCGGACTGTCGCTGTTCCTGGTGGAAAAGCCCCGGGGCGATAGCCACGGCTTCCTCTTCAGCCAGGACGCCGCATCCGAGAGCCGCAACGACGCCAATGGCCGGCTCGAGGGACGACCGATCGACACTTTGGGTTACCGGGGCATGCACTCCTACGAGCTCAGCTTCGACAACTGGTTCGTGCCCGACGAGAACCTCGTCGGCGGCGAAGCGGGACTCGGGAAGGGCTTCTACTTCCAGATGGCCGGCTTCGAGAACGGCCGCATCCAGACCACGGCGCGGGCCGTCGGGGTCATGCAGGCCGCCTACGAGGCCGCGCTCGACTACGCGCGCAACCGCGTCGTCTTCGGCGAACCGATCATCAACTACGAGCTCACCCGAGTGAAGCTCGGCACGATGGCCGCCATCATCCAGTCCTCGCGTCAGTTCTCGCTCGAAGTGGCGCGACTGATGGGCCAGGGCCGCGGCACGATGGAGGCCTCGATGGCCAAGGCCTACGTCTGCCGGGCGGCCGAGTGGGTCACCCGCGAGGCGATGCAGATCCACGGCGGCATGGGCTACGCCGAGGAGTACCCGGTCAGCCGCTACTTCGTCGACGCGCGGGTGCTCTCGATCTTCGAAGGGGCCGACGAGACGCTCTGTTTGAAGGTCGTCGCGCGCCGGCTCCTCGACCAGCTGGCCTAGCGCGCCCTATTCCTCATCGATCGTGAAGGGACTATGCACGGCCCCTAGAGTGATACCGGCCGAGTGCCGGTCGGGCCGCTCACCGCGCGCGACCTGGGCATTCAGGGCGGCCCGCTCCCAGCGCGCTTCGACCTTGCCGTAGCGCCAGTAGAGCAGCGCCGCCAGCCAGATGAAGATGAACATCCCGACGATCGTGAAACCGGCGGTGTTGATGTTGAACCGCGCCGCGTAGTCCCAGAGCCCACCCTTCAGGTGCAGCTGGCCGACGAGAACCTGCAGCAACTCCAGTGTCCCGATGTAGAAGGCCACGAACACGCTGAGCCCGGTGATGGTGATGTTGTAATAGACCTTGCGGACCGGCTTGGAGAAGGCCCAGCCGTAGGCGAAGTTCATGAACGAGCCGTCGATCGTGTCGAGCAGGCTCATCCCGGCCGCGAAGAGGATGGGCAGGCTGAGGATGGCCCAGAAGGGCAGGCCGGCCGCCACCGACGTCCCGGCGAGCACCAGGAAGGCCACTTCGGTGGCGGTGTCGAAGCCGAGGCCGAACAGGAAGCCCAAAGGGTACATCTTCCACGAGGCGTCGATGGACCTGGCGATCGGGCCGAAGAAGCGCATCATCAAGCCCCGGGCGTTGAGGTGCTTCTCCAGTTCGGAGTCGTCGAACCGGCCCTGGCGCATCTGGACGAACAGGCGCACGATGCCGACCAGGATCACGAGGTTCAACGTCGCGATCAGGTAGAGGAAACTCCCCGAGACGACGGTCCCGATCAGTCCGCCGTAGTGGTGGAGTCCCGAGTTCGAGTTGCGGACCTGCGAACCCAGGGCCCGCGCCCCGAGGCCGAGCAGCACCGTGAGCCCGAAGACCACCGACGAGTGGCCGAGCGAGAAGAAGAAGCCGACCGACATCGGCCGCTTGCCCTCGGACATGAACTTGCGCGTGGTGTTGTCGATCGCCGCGATGTGGTCCGCGTCAAAGGCGTGGCGCATGCCGAGGGTGTAGGCGAGCACACCCGTACCGATCCCGAGGACCTTCGTGGAACCCACCCCGTAGTGATGGCTCGAGGCGAGCACGAGCAGCGTCCAGCCGACCAGGTGCAGCAGCGCGATGAAGCCGAACATCGCGTACATCTTTCGCCACTCCGAGGGCGAGAACGAGGAGCGCACGCGCTGACGCAGCGTGGTCGGGTCCGTCGTCAGCGTGGCCATGGGGCCACCCTACTGGGAGGTATTCCCAATAAGACGGAGTTAGTTCGCCGAGCGGTTGAGACCGGCGCGGGTGCCGCGGGTGACGAATTTGGTCGCCATCTTGCGACTGGCCTCGTCGATCATCTCGTCGCCGAACATCACCGCGCCGGCGTTATTCTCGTCGGTCGCCACGCGGTAGGCCTCGAGGATGTCCCAGGCCCGGTCGAACTGCTCCTGGGTCGGTGAGTAGACCTCGTTCAGCACCAGTGCCTGGTCGGGGGTCAGGGCCCACTTCCCGTCGTAGCCCAGCATCCGCGTGCGCTGGGAGAACTCGCGCAGCGCGTCGAGCTCGCGGACCTTCAGGAACGGTCCGTCGATCACCTGCAGCCCGTTGGCCCGACCGGCCATCAGAATGCGCGAGAAGACGTAGTTGAAGTGGTCGCCGGGGTACTCGGGGATCGCGACCCCACCGGTCAGCACCGGCATCTCGATCGACGCGGCGAAGTCGGCCGGTCCGAAGATGATGGTCTCGAGCCGGGGCGACGCCGCGCAGATGTCGTCGACGTTGATGAGCCCGCGGGCCGTCTCGATCTGGGCCTCGATGCCGATGTGCCCGACCGGCAGGCCGGCGTTCTTCTCCACCTGGGTGAGCAGCAGGTCCATCGCCACGACGTCGGCGGCGCTCTGGACCTTCGGCAGCATGATCTCGTCGAGGCGCGTCCCGGCGTTGCCGACGACGTCGATGACGTCGCCGTAGGTCCACTGGCTGTCCCACGCGTTCACCCGGACACACAGCACCCGCTCCCCCCAGTCCTGACTGCGGATGGCGTTGACGACCTTGGCCCGGGCCGCGACCTTCTCGTTCGGCGCGACGGAGTCCTCGAGGTCCAGGAACGTCATGTCGGCGGTCGCGGTCGGGGCCTTCGCGAGAAAGCGGTCCGACGAACCCGGAGTTGACAGGCAGGAGCGACGAGGAAGGTTGCGGGAGCGTTCAGACATGCCGGTGAGCCTATTCTTTGACGTCGTCGACGTCCCATCCGTCCGAGACCGGCCATGGACCAGTCACAGGACACCCATTCTGATCAGGAGTCTTAAAACTTCTTACCCGATCGGGGGCGACAGCGGGGAGGGTGAGCCGGTAGCCTTAACGCCGTGACTGACGTCGAGCGCTGGAGGCGCCCTTGACGCTACGGCCGGCACGGGAGCTCCAGCGGTTCCGATGGATAGCTTCCATTCTGGCTGTCGTCGCAGTGTGTTCGAGCACTGTGGCTGTTTCGTCACGTCCGGCCGGCGCGTCGGGAATCTCGACCGATCGCGCCAAGGCGGCCGTGCTGTACAAGCAGATCCAGACCATCAACAGCCAGGTGGAACGACTCGGCCAGAAGTACGACCAGGCGCACGTCAAGCTCGAGAACATCAACAATCAGATCACCAACACCAAGAACGTGGTCGCCGGGATCGAGCGCAACGTCGCCAAGGGCAACGTCCAACTCCGCCAGGACGCGATCTTCGCCTACGTGACCAACGGATCGTCGGCGAGCAACAGTCCGCTCTTCTCCTCGAGCGCCTCGAAGGTTGGCGCCACCAACGTCTACAACCAGCTCGCCGAGGGCAACATCTCGACCACCCTGGCCAGTCTCAAGAACTACAAGATCGAACTCACCCAGGAACGCTCCATCCTGAAGGGTGAGGTCCTGCAGGCCGCCAACGCGACCCGCACGGCCGCCAAGGCCTTCCACGACGCGCGGGTCCTGCAGGCCTCGCTGCAGAACGCCCTCAACCAGGTGAAGGGCCAGATCGCCTACTTCATCCGCCAGCAGGCAGCGGCCGCCGCCGCGAAGGCCGCGGGCACCATTGCGTCCGCGAAGCCCATCGCCGGTGTCCCGGCGCCGCCGCCCAACACGCGCGCCGGCATGGCGATCCGGGCCGCCGAGAGCTACATCGGGGTCCCCTACTCCTGGGGCGGCGCGTCGCGCTACGGCGTGGACTGTTCGGGTCTCATCATGCTCGCCTACGCCGCGGCCGGCATCTTCTTCCCCCACTACTCCGGCGCCCAGTACGCCGACACCGTGCGGGTGCCGCTCTGGGACATCCAGCCCGGGGACCTGCTCTTCTACGGCTACAACGGTGACGAACACGTCGCGATGTACGTCGGCAACCACCAGATGATCGAGGCCGAGATGACCGGGACGCGCGTGCACATCACCCCCGTCCGCCTCGGCTACGGCTTCGCTGGTCTCGGTCGACCCCGCGCCTAGGCGTGTCCGCCTTCCCCACGGCCTTTCACCTCGGCCCGCTGACCTTTCATATCTACGGCTTCGGTCTGGCCATTGCCGCCTACGTCGCCTACCTGTACGCGCGTCGTCGGCTACACCGCGCCGACTTCGACCTTGAACCCTTCGGCCGATTCGCAATCGCACTGATCGTCAGTGGACTCATCGGCGCGCGCATCGCCCACGTCGCCACCAACTGGAGTTACTACTCGGGCCACCCCGGCCGCTGGCTCGCCCTCTGGCAGGGCGGACTCGCGAGCTTCGGGGGCATCGCCCTCGCCCTGCCAGTCGGCCTGTATCTACAGCGACGATGGTGGCCAACAGTGTCACTCGCCCGCTTCACCGATGCACTCCTGCCTGCATTAATTGCCGGTTGGGCGCTGGGACGAGTACTCGGTCCACAGTTCATGGTTAACGGCGGCGGGCATCTCACTCATCAGTGGTTCGGCATGCACTATGCGGGACAGGTCGGCAAGCGCATACCGGTGCCCTTGATTCAAGGAGCCGAGGATGGCCTTTTGTGGCTTCTCTTAATTTGGACTGAACGAAGAGGTATTGCCGAACGCGCAGGAGTTCTCACTGCAATGGCGATGATTGTCTGGGGTTTGGTACGGGCTCTTGATGAACGTCTTCTCTTAGGCGAGCAGTCTCACAGCGGATCATTGGGAGTTCAGGTTGCGGGACTTGCGCTCGCAGTTATGGGGGCAGCACTTCTGATGCGACAACTAAGACTCCAACGCGACGATCAAGGCTTATTGGATCATGAAACGACAACCTACGACCCACATCCCTGACCTTTAATCCCAAGGTGCCGGGATCGAGACCCGGGCTGCCCACCAAAGCATTGTGACAACTCGTCCTCGTGGGTCCCAACAGTCGGGGCTTCTGCCAACTCGAAGAAAAAATCTGCGGATACAAGAAATCTCGTCTACACAAAGCCCGGTTCGATTCAGTCGGGCGGAGTGGTGCGAGATTGGTGGATGAACTCACGGGACGGCGGGGCCGCCCCAATGGTGACGAGCGCTGGTTACCCTAGGGCTTGGTGGGCACTTCCTCAACCACCTTGCCGTCGCGCACGTGGATAGTTCGGTCAGCGGCGGCGGCGATGGAGAGGTCATGGGTGACGAGCACGACGGTCACCCCAGTATCGTGCACCTGCTTGACGAGGGCGAGTATGCGGGCGGCGGACGCGGAGTCGAGACTACCGGTGGGCTCGTCGGCCAGTAAGAGTCTCGGGCGATTGGCCAGTGCTCGGGCGACGGCCACGCGCTGGCGCTCGCCACCGGACAGTTGGGTGGGGAGTCGATGTTCTCTCCCCGCGAGATCGACCTGCGTCAACAACTCGCTCGCCCGGGCCCGGCGCTCGTGGGCGGTGGTCCTGGTGCCAAACATCACCACCTCGACGTTGGCCACGAGTGGCTGGTTCGCGAGCAGGTTGTGGAGTTGGAACACTAAGCCGACGTGGTTGCGGCGATACTCGCTGAGGTCGTGAATTGTCAGTAGGTCCTGACCGTCGACGAGAACGGATCCGGAGGTGGGTGTATCGAGCGCGGCGATGAGGTGAAGTATGGTCGATTTGCCACACCCCGACGGCCCAGTAACGGCCACGAACTCGCCCTGAGCTATTCGAAGGTCAATCTCGTCGAGGGCTCGGAATCCCCGCTCGTAGGTTTTGGTTACCCGACGAAGTTCGACCGCGTCTGGTCTCGCGGCGACGGCCCTGGGGGCCGGTTCATCGGTCGGCCCGGGCCCGCCGCCGAATGTGGTCGGCATGCCGCTCGGGTCACTCATAGCTGAGCGCCTTCAGCGGGACCAGCCGAGCCGCCCGAATCAACGGGTACAGGCTGCCGAGGACGGTCATGCCAACGGCGGTGGTCAGCCCGCGGGTGAACGCGTCAGCGGTGAAGTTGGCGTGGAGCACACCGGTCAGACTCGGGATCCGCTCGAGCAAGGCGATCACCGCGAACGAGAGTCCCACGCCCACCGCGGCGCCAATCAGGGCCAGCAGGAGGTTCTCGCCGAGCAGGAGCGCGATGAGCCGCCGACGGGTCCACCCGACGGCTCGCAGGAGCCCGAACTCCCTGGTTCGTTCGAAGAGCGAGAGCAGCATCGTGTTGCCGACGATCACGGCGCCGATGGCGATGGCGAGCACGCTGCTGGCCGTAACTGCCGCTTGGAGGTAGACGAGGTTCTGGTCCGCCCGGCCGAACTGGGCGGCGGTCGTCATAGTCGTGAGTTCGGGCATCGCGTACTCGATGCGGTGCACGACGCCGGCAATCATCCTGGCGGACCCGGCTCCGGTCACTTTCACGAACACCAGGGTCACGACACCCGGGAGTCGGTTGTAACCCTGCACCGACGGGAGAGGGAACATGGCCCCCGAGTCGCCGAAGGCGTTGCCGGTCGAGTAGATGCCGGTCACGGTATTCCACGTCTCCTGGGCGTAGAAACGACTGCCGACGTGGAGTCCCAGGTTGGTGGCGGTGCGCCAGCCGAGCATCACTTGATTGGTGGCGGTCGCCGCGTAGGGGTGACCGGCGACCACCGTGACGCCGAAGGCGGCCTGGTCCGCCGGGGAGATGCCAATCTCAATGAAGAGCGGGGTAGCGGCGCTCAGACGTTCGGTCGCCACCAGCACCCCCACCGCACTCGCGACACCGGGGACCCGGCGAATCCGGGCCAACTCACCTTCGTCGATGGTGCTCGACAGTACGTCCGATACACCCTTCTGTGCCACGGTGATGTTGGCCTTGCCCACCGAGATCACCGCCGCCGCCGACTGCTCAAGGCTGCTGCTTGATACCTGCAGCGTGACCACGATGAGGACGGCGAACGCGATGGCCATGGCGAGCCCAATCGATCGGGCCTTCTTCGCCCACACGCCGCGCAGCATGAACGCCAGATAGTCCACCGTGCTTCTCCTGGGTCGCTAGATCGCCGCGTTCCGTCGACGTATTGATACTCGTTCGCCCTCGGCGGCGGCGACTAGAGCCGTTAGTCCCTTCTCGCTCGATTCGGCATCACCGCGGTGGCTACCGGCTCCGTTGCGTCGGGCCCGCCAACGCGGTGGCCGTCGATGTGGCCCATCGAGCGTCGTGACGTCATACATCGTGGGGAAGGTCGCGTGTCTCGAGGTGTCAGGTCACGCACGGGCCGTGACGTGTCACCGCGGGCCACCCGGTCGCGAGTTGCGTTGATCTCGCCACGCGATGAAGTCTCCCGCGGTGGATGTTGATCTTGATGCGGATCCAAATCAGCGCAGCTCCTCGCATCACCGCCACGGTGGATTGAAACCTAACGGCTGCTCCCGACTGCGACCGCGTTCACTCGCTCGACCCAACATCTTGCCGCTATTAAGGTGCCTTAAACGTAATAGGCGCCACCGCCGAGTCACCACCGCCTGCGTTACCGGCACTGATTGCGCACGCATTGAGATTCGATGTCGTCGTGCCGCAGGCGCCGTTGCCGATCGCGCCGGTGACAACGTTGAAATTGGTCGACGGGAGTACCCCTGCGGCATTGATCGTCACCGGGGTGGCAGTCGCAATGTCGCACCCGCTCTGCCCGTTGGCGTTCCCCAGGCACTCCACCAAGTACACCACGTCATTTGGGGTGAAACCCGTGCCGGACACCACCACCGTCTGACCCTTCGTCAGGTTTACGGAGGGATTCACTACCAACTTGGGTGACGTCGTGGTTGGAGCCTTGGGTGTGACCTTGTTCGAAGCCTTCGATCTCGGACCAGTCCCGACCCTATTCTTGGCAACGACCGTGAACGTATACGCAGTTCCGTTCTTGAGGCGCAAAACGGTGCACTTCGTTGCCCTGGTGGCACACGTCTTGCCAGTCGGGTGCGAGGTTACAACGTAACTCCTAATCGCGGCGCCCCCGTTGGATGAAGGCTTCGACCATCTCACGGTTGCGGATGCGTTGCCAGCGGTTGCGTGAACCGACCGAGGAGCGGTGGGATGTGAAATCTTACCCGTCGCGCCTGCCGGCATCGCCACCGCCAGGGTGAGTGCCGCGAGAATTGAACCGATTGCCGCCGAATACTGCCAATGATTCTTGTTCATCACGATGTCTCATTTCCTTTGGCCACTAAGCCCGGTCTAGTCGATTCACACAGGTCTTGGACGCCGTGGACGAGTTGGCGGCGACCTGCTGGGTGGGCGACGAGCGACGCGAAAGGGCTCAAGATCACGATCGCACGCGTCACGTGAACCTTCGAAGCCAGCGCACTCAGACTGGGCCGCGAACGGAGGACATATCCAGTTCTACCGGTCCACTGTGACGGTAGAAAGGAAAATGTCTCGCCCCTCTTCCACTCCTCGATCGAATTCCGACGATCGTAAATCCCACCGCTCTTCCCACGGACCGGTGCGACCACCGGACCAATCCGACCGATTGCATCCCTTTCCTAATCCACCCCAAGGGGCCGGGATGATTCCGCGCATGCTGAATCCCTGATCAAGGCGGACTCAGCATTTCCGATCAACATGGTGTCGGCCGACTTGCAACCCAGGACACTTGGCAACTTCATGTCTGGCTGTTCAGTCTCGCTCGCGGACGCGTTCGCAGAGGATTCCGTCTTCCACATGAACCGAACCTCAATAGAGAACTCCTCCGTCGCTCGTGCACTAGTGACGGGATTAGGAAAGTCCATTCCATTCTGCGTCTGTTAGGCGACCAAGACGCAACGACTCACCGAGTGCCCCATTCGTGACGACAACTCGCTCAACATCTAAGTAGGAGACATGATCCAGTCCCAGGCGACGCCACGGTGAAAAGAGAACTCGAGTCACTGCCGGATTTGAGTAGATTCCGCGTACCAAGATTCCGTCTTCGGATGCAGCGACCACCAAAGCGGGACGCCCTTTGGCTCGCTGTTCCGGGATTACTGGGTCAACGGAGTCGAAGGGGACCTCGGCAATGACCACTGCACCAACCAGTGGATGATCAGTGCTGAACTCATCCAGTTCGGCCGGTGTCAATATCACTTGCCGTCGCCCAATTGCAGTTACGAGTTCTTCTTTTGGAGCAACGGTCGATGGAGTGGCGGCAACTTTCGCCTCGTGTCCTTTGACCTTGGATGGTCGAGGAGGTCGAGTGGGAGCCGTGCCGTTCTTGCTCTTCTTGGATTCCCGCTCAGCTTCACGACGCGCGCGTCGCTGGTCTCGAATGTCGGGGTCAACTTCCTTTGGAGTCAGCAATGAAGATGGAAACTCAATCTCTGGAAGCTGAGGCAACTCGAGGTCCGGACGTTCTTCAAGAAGTCGTCGACAATGTGGTGACGCCGGGAACTCCTCACCGATGGCGAATGTCAGCAGTGCCACAATGTCATCGTTCGAAGAGCCCTTGGCGAGAAGCTGGTCAACCGCACCGGCCAGTTGTTCGTAAGTCGGCGAATCGGCGTGATCACCAAGTTCTTGAATGACTTGTTCCAGGGGAGACATCGCCAGCAACTCGAGCAAAGCCTTCACCGCCGCCAATGGTGCCGATACCGCGAAGCTCGCCACGTCTCGGCGTTGCTGCAAACTGCGGAGCGGCATACCAACGACCGCGCTGATCTTCCCGCTACCGCGGAGGTTAAGCGTGTCGACAGCGGCCAACACGGTCGCATCGTTGATTTTCAGCAGGCCTCGGCGGACGTACTCGGCCGGACTACTTGAACTGGTGGACATGAACTCCTACTTCAACAGGTGCTTGGCGACGACCACGCGCTGCACCTGATTGGTGCCTTCGTAGATCTGGGTGATCTTGGCGTCGCGCATGAAGCGCTCGACCGGGAATTCCTTCGTGAAGCCGTAGCCACCGAGCAACTGCACGGCGTCGGTGGCGACGCTCATCGCGGTGTCGGACGCGAACGACTTCGCGGCGGCCCCGAGGTAACTCAGCTGGTTGTCCGGATCGCCCGCGTCGATCGTGGCGCACGCGCGGTACACGAGGGCCCGGGCCGCTTCAGTGCGGATCGCCATGTCGGCCAGCATGAAGCGCAGACCCTGGAGTTCGCTGATCGGCGCGCCGAAGGCCTTGCGACCCTTCATGTAGTTCCCGGCGAAGTCGATGGCCCCCTGGGCGATGCCGACGGCCTGGGCCCCGATGGTCGGGCGGGACCGGTCCAGCGTGTGCATGGCGATCTTGAAGCCCTCGCCCTCCTCGCCGATGCGGTGCGTGGCCGGCACGCGCACGTCGCTGAAGACGACCTCACCGGTCGGCGACGCGCGCAGCCCCAGCTTGTCCTCGTGCTTGGGGAACTCGACGCCCCAGTCCTTCTCCACGAGGAAGCACGTGATGCCGTGTCCGTGGGCCTCGGGATCGGTACTGGCGAAGACCGTGTAGGTCTCGGACACGCCGGAGTTGGTGATCCAGTACTTCGAACCGTTCAAGATGTAGTCGTCGCCGTCACGCACCGCGCGCGTGTGCATCGCCGCGACGTCGGATCCGGCGTCGGCCTCGGAAAGGCAGTAGCTGGCTTGGATCTCCCCGGTCGCGATGCGGGGCAGGTACATCTGCTTGATCGCCTCGGAGCCGAAGTTCATGATCGGCAGCATCCCCAACTTCGAGATCAGCATCGTCACCGACGTCGACGCGCAGGCCCGGGCGATCTCCTCGGCCATGATCGCCTGGGTGACCATGTCGGCCCCGGCTCCCCCGTAGGCCTCGGGCACCCAGAGGGCGGGCAGGTCCATCTCCACGCAGGCGTCAAAACTCAACTGCGGGTAGATCTGTTCGCGGTCGTAGTGGGCGGCGTGCGGCTCGATGCGCTCGTCGACGAAGGCGTGCATCACGTCGCGGAAGGCCCGTTGCTCTTCGTTGAGGTCAAAGCTCATGGTTGTTCCTAACAGTCCTTGTACTAGTTCGAGGTGAACGTGGTGCCGTCGGGGCCGGGCACCAACTGCGCGGACGTCACGGCGTCGACCAGG
Organism: Acidimicrobiaceae bacterium; assembly: GCA_003133665.1. GTDB lineage: Bacteria > Actinomycetota > Acidimicrobiia > Acidimicrobiales > RAAP-2 > RAAP-2. Next base: position 28,433 of record PKYK01000050.1, read on the forward strand.
TGACGCTGGAGCACGTAGCTGTGCGCCAGCCCCGAGAACGGCGCCACGAGGTGGTGGTCCACGACCGGCGCGGTTCGCAGTCCGAACACGTCCATCGCCACGTGCACGTCGGCGAGCGTCGGACCGCGCCCGATCAGGCTGGCGCGCTTCTCGGCGACGAGCGCCACGCCGAGTTCAACGTCGTGTCGGTCGTGGTCGTGCTCGAAGGTCAGCTTGGCGATCTCGCGGTTGGCGATGGTGAGCGCGAATCCCCCACCGGGCGCCTGAGAGCCGAAACTCGCTCCGGTCGGCGGGTGCGCCGAGCGCTGGAGTCCGGCCTTCTGGGTTCGGCCGAGTTCGGGCGTCTCGGAGGGCGTGGTCGGACGGACCTCGCCCGCGGCGGTAACGGGCAAGAAAGTGGGTTGGGTCACTACTCGAGACTACCGCCCGGTAACGACCTAGATCCTCGTCAGCCAGCTTTCGTACTCGGGTAGTTCGCCGCGAACGGCTTGGAAGTACGTCGCCTGGATGGCCTTGGTGATGTGACCGGGGGTGCCGTCGCCGACGACGCGGTCATCGACCGATCCGATGGGCACGACCTCAGCGGCGGTGCCGGTGAGAAAGGCCTCGTCGGCGATGTAGAGGTCGTCGCGTCGCAGGGCCTCGAAGCTGACCGAGTAGCCCAGGTCGTTGGCGATCTTCACGATGCTCGACAGGGTGATGCCGCGCAGGGCCCCCGCCTCGGACGGCGGAGGGCTGATGAGCGCGCCATCGCGCACGATGAACAGGTTCTCGCCGGTGCACTCGCTGACGCGCCCGTCGGGACCCAGCATGATGGCTTCGTCGTAGCCGGCGTTGATCGCTTCGACCTTGGCGAGGCTGGAGTTGACGTAGCCGCCGTTGGTCTTGGACGCCGTGGGCATGGCGTTGGGGCTGTGGCGCATCCACGACGAGATCTTCATCTTGACGCCGTTCTCCAGACCCGCGTCGCCGAGGTACGCGCCCCAGGGCCACGCCGCCATCGCGACGTTGACCGGCGCGAGGAGCGGGTTGACGCCCATCTCGCCGTAGCCGAGGTAGACGATCGGGCGCAGGTAGCAGCCCTCGGTGAGGTCGTTCACCCGAACGACCTCGACGGCCGCGTCGCAGAGCTCCTGGAGGTTGTACGGCACGTCGATCATCAGGATCTTGCAGCTGCGCAGCAGTCGCTGCATGTGCTCGTGCAGGCGGAAGATGGCGACGCCCGTCGGCGTCTTGTACGCCCGGATGCCCTCGAACGCGCCCGTGCCGTAGTGCAGGGTGTGGGTGAGTACGTGGACCTGCGCCTTGTCCCAGGCGACGAGGCTTCCGTCCATCCAGATCTTCTTCGTGGGAGTGATAGGCATCTACAACCTCTCTAGTAGTTCTCGGGTGACGCCGGCCGTGCCGAGCGCGGTGACGTCCCCGTCAAAGTCTGCCACCGCCCGCGCGATGCGAGCGGCGGCGTCGGTTTCACCCAGGTGCTCGAGCATCAGTACTGCGGAGGAGACGGCCGCCAGGGGGTTGGCCCTGCCGGTGCCGACGATATCGTGGGCGGCCCCGTGGACCGGTTCGAACAGCGACGCGCCGGTGCGAGCGGGATTGAGGTTGGCGCTCGCCGCGTAGCCGATCCCCCCGGTGACCGCTCCGGCCAGGTCCGAGAGGATGTCGCCGAAGAGGTTGTCGGTCACGATGACGCCGTAACGCTTCGGACTCTCCACCAGGTAGATGCACGCGGCGTCCACGTGGTTGTAGTCGACCTCGACGCCCGCGAACTCGGATCCGACCTCGCCCACCACCCGCGACCAGAGGTCCCCGGCGAAGGTCAGCACGTTGGTCTTGTGCACGAGGGTCAACTTGGGCTTGGCCAACGCCGCCGCGCGCTCGAAGGCGTAGCGGACGCACCGCTCGACGCCGAAGCGGGTGTTGACCGACCCCTGCGTCGCGACCTCGTGGGGCGTGCCGTAGCGGAGCACTCCCCCTTCGCCGGCGTAGGGTCCCTCGGTGTTCTCGCGCACGATCGCGAACTCGCAGCCCTCGGCAAGCGATCCGGGCACGCCGCGAAAGGGCCGGTAGTTGATGTAGAGGTCGAGCCCGAAGCGCATGCGCAGCAGCAGTCCGCGCTCGAGCACGCCGCCGGGGATCCGCGTGTCGCCGATCGCCGGGCCGACGGCGCCGAGCAGGATCGCGTCGAAGCCGCGCAGCTGTTCGAGCGTGGCGTCGTCCATCACGAAGCCGTCGCGCAGGTAACGGGCCGCTCCCAGGTCGAAGGGGGTCGTCGCGACCGACACGCCGGCGGCCCGCACGACCTCCAGGGCGGCCTCGGTGACCTCGGGTCCGATACCGTCGCCGCCGAGCACGGCGACGCGGTACGTACGCTGGTTACTCATGATGAGGGCCTCCTGTGGTTGCTCTAGTTTGCTCGCCCGCGCACCCGAGGGGCAAACCCACGACGAGAACGTCACCCGGCCCGGTAGAATTGGTGCTTCTCCAATAGTTGAGGTATCGGCATGGCCGGCGAAATTCACCGCATTACCCAAGAGACACTCGAAAAGCTCAAGGCCGAGTACCACCACCTCACGACCATCGGCCGCACCGAGATCGCCCGCGTCATCGAATCGGCCCGCCTGCTGGGCGACCTCTCGGAGAACGGCGACTACCACGCCGCGAAGGACGACCAGGGCAAGATGGAGTCGCGGATCCGCCAGATCGACAACGTGATCCGCAACCACGAGATCGTGGCGCGCGACTCCAACGCCGACCTGGTCCAGCACGCCTCCATCGTGCGGGTCGTCTACGAGGGTGACGCCGAAGACGATTTCCACGAGTTCTTCATCGGATCCATCGAGGAGAAGCCCGAGGGCGTCCTCGTCGCCTCGCCGACGTCACCACTCGGCAACGCCTTGCTCAACCACTCCATCGGCGAGGTCGTGGAGTACGAGGCGCCGTCGGGCGTGCTGCGCGTCAAGATCGTCGGACTTCGCTGAGCCGTGGCACCTCGCACGCTCTACGAGAAGATCTGGGGCGAGCACGTCGTCGCGTCACCCGAGGGTGAGCCGACCCTCATCTACATCGACCTGCATCTGGTGCACGAGGTCACGAGCCCCCAGGCCTTCGACGGCCTTCGACTGAACCACCGCACCGTCCGCCGTCCCGATCTCACCTTGGCGACCGCCGACCACAACGTGCCCACCGATCCGATCTCCACACCGGTGCACGATCCGGTGTCGCGTCGCCAGCTCGAAGCCCTGGACGAGAACTGCAAGGAGTTCGGCATCACGCTGTTCCCGCGCGGTCACGAGAACCAGGGCATCGTCCACATCATCGGGCCCGAGCTCGGGGTGACCCAGCCGGGCATGACGATCGTCTGTGGCGACTCGCACACCTCGACCCACGGCGCCTTCGGCGCCCTGGCCTTCGGCATCGGCACCAGCGAGGTCGAGCACGTGCTGGCGACCCAGACGCTCCCCCAGCAGCAAGCCAAGACCATGGCCGTCACGATCGAAGGCCCAGCCCCGGTCGGCGTGAGCGCGAAGGACCTCGTGCTCGCCATCGTCGCTCGCCTCGGCACCGGCGGCGGCGCCGGCTACGTCATCGAATACCGCGGCGAGGCGATCCGCGACCTCTCGATGGAGGGCCGCATGACGGTCTGCAACATGAGCATCGAGGCCGGCGCGCGCGCCGGCCTCATCGCCGTCGACGACACGACCATTGACTACCTGCGCGGTCGCCCCGGCGTTCCCGAGGGCGAGGAGTTCGACGAGGCGGCCACCCGTTGGCGCACGTTCGTCAGTGACGACGACGCCGTCTTTGACGCGGAACTGACCCTGCGGGCCGCCGACCTGGTGCCCTCGGTCACCTGGGGCACCAACCCCGCGCAGGTGGTCGCCCTCGACGGCATCATTCCCTCGCCCGCCGACTTCACCGACCCCGACCAGCGAAACGCCACGGAGCGCTCGCTCGAGTACATGGGACTCGAGCCCGGGACCGCGGTGCGGTCGATCCCCGTCGACGTCGTGTTCATCGGCTCGTGCACCAACGCGAGGATCGAGGACCTGCGAGCGGCCGCCGTCGTCGCCAACGGACGCCGCGTCGCCGGGACCGTCCGGGCCCTGGTCGTTCCCGGTTCGCACCGCGTCAAGAAGCAGGCCGAGGAGGAGGGTCTCGACGCGATCTTCCGGGCCGCCGGCTTCGAGTGGCGCGAGCCCGGCTGCTCGATGTGTCTCGGCATGAATCCCGATCAGTTGAAGCCCGGTCAGCGCAGCGCGTCCACGTCGAATCGGAACTTCGAAGGGCGCCAGGGCCGTGGGGGCCGCACCCACCTGGTCTCGCCGGCCATCGCCGCCGCGACGGCCATCAAGGGTCGCTTCGCCTCGCCCGATGAAGTGCTCGCATGAAGCCGGTACGGGTCATCGAAGGTCGCGCCGTCCCCCTCGAGCGCTCCGACGTCGACACCGACCAGATCATCCCGTCGGACTGGCTGAAGCGCGTCGAGCGCACCGGATTCGGCCGCGGACTCTTCAGCGAGTGGCGCGACGACCCCGAGTTCGTCCTCAACCAGCCGAACTACGTGGGCGCGACCATCCTGGTGGCCGGGCCCCGCTTCGGCACCGGTTCGTCCCGCGAGCACGCCGTCTGGGCCCTGATGGACTTCGGCTTCCAGGCGGTGGTCGCCCCCTCGTTCGGCGACATCTTTCGCAACAACTCCTCCAAGCAGGGGCTCGTCATCGTCGAGCTGCCGGCAGCCGACGTCGAGCAACTGACCCGACTCGTGAAGGACGACCCTTCGCTTCTCGTGGTGGTCGACGTCGATCACCTGCGCGTCGAGGTGCCCGAGACGGGCTGGCAGCGCACGTTCACCCTCGATCCCATGACCCGCGAGCGACTGCTCAATGGCTGGGACGACATCGGGCTCACCATGCGCCGAGGCGCGGCCATTGCCGCCTACGAGGAGACCAGTGTCGCGCCGAGCCTGCACGGCCTCTTTGACGCCGAGGGCCACGTCGTTCACTAACGAGATTGACGTGCGTCGGCGACCACTCCGCTCGCCTTCAGTCCACCGCAGCAACAGCGACGACCACGACTGACGCACCCGCCGATTCAAGCGCCAGGTCCCGGCGAAGGTGGTTGCGGTGAAGCGATTGCTCACCTTCGAGAAACTCGGCATGCTCGCCAACAACCGAATGCGATCTCATCGGCGCGTCCACTTTCAGGCCAGATACCACGCGTCCGGCGTCAGCGTCACCGAACCGCTCGACGTCAAACCCTCGTGCGATGCCTTCTGGCTTCCTTCTGATCCTCGGCCTCGAGCCATTTCGAATGGTGCTTCGCGGCCCACGAGCGACTCACGCGACCGAAGATCATGCCCGGCAGCGCCGGACGGGTCGAAGGATTGAGAATCGCCATGAACACGTGCGCCCCGAGCAGAACCAGGCTCACCACCACCGCCGCTGCGTGAGGTCCCGCCGTCTCCCCGCCCGCGGACCAGGAATTGATGCCGGTCACGATCAGCGCCGCCACGGCGCCCAGGAGCGACCAGGCCAGGAACTTCTGTCCGATGTTGAACTTCCCCCAGCGAATTGGCTCTCTGTGGAAGGGGTGCCGAAGCGACCCAACAACGCACGCAACGTCAGTCCGGTCGAAGATGAAGAGGTCCCGCGTGGACCGCAGTACCGCCATCGTGTTGCCGAAGATCAGCGCGACAACCACTCCGGCGCCGATGAGGACAACCGCGGCGATGTGGGCTTGCAGGAGCGGACCGGACTCCACCTCATCACCCATCGCCACTCCGGTGAGCAGGGCCGAGGCGAACGTCGCCACGACCCACCAGTGCAGCAGGCGCTCGGTTCGGCTGAATCGGTGGACGTGAGCACCGATTCTGGGGTCTCGCGCCGGAGGACTGGTCGTCGCTGGAGCGTACGTTCGTTGCATTGTTCTCATGGTCGGAGGTTCTCCCGACTTCTCTTTGAGTCTGCAAAACCAACCTATGGGGCACCGAGCGCGACTACCTAGGGTAACAAGTCCCAATCATCCAGCCAGCGAACTCATGGGCCAGAAAATAGTTCTCATCAGGTGGAACTTGAACACTGAGCAGTAGACAATGATCCCGCATTCCGCCTTTGGAGACGGTGATCTCGCGTCAGCGGAGGGGCTCCCAACGTTGTGCTGCTGCGCGATCTGCAGAGTCGCAGAAGGAGTATCCGATCTCGTCGGATCAGTCTCCACACCTTTGAGGATTGGAGACTGGTCCGAGTGAGCCGCGAACTTGCCAACCCTTGCGGGTGATTCCCACCACTCGGGGCTGGTGATCCCCGAAGGCTCCAATCACAAATCGTGCCCAACCGGAAATCCGTCCTTCATGATGGGAGCTCGGCGAGAAGCGGGGCGTAAACTCTGGTTAGGGATAACCCAGAAAGCCGGCGGCACCACCAGTGAAAAGGTCTCGAATAGCAGCACTCGCGACACTGGTTCTGGCTGTCACCGTCACCTTCGTGGCCCTTCTCGCCGGCAGCGTCCGGGACCGTGCCGTCTCGGCGACGACGACGACCACGGCGACCGGATCGACGACGAGTTCCAGCACGACGATCGGCTCGATCAGCACGACCACGACCACGACCTCGATCCCAGTGGCGACAACGTTGCCGACGCGCAGTCACTACACGATCCTCGAGATCGGCGACTCGCTCGGCACCGATCTGGGCGGCGGCCTCGGTCTCCAGTTGGAGAAGTCGCACCGGGTCACGCTGATCCAGAAGGGCAAATCGGTGACGGGACTGTCCAACGCCTGGTACTTCAGCTGGCCACAGCACCTCAAGACGTATCTCGCGCAGTACCATCCGCAGTTGTTGATTGTGTTCCTCGGCGGCAACGACGAGCAGGGCATGAACGTGATGGGCCACGCCGCCGCCTTCAACACGACGCCGTGGCGAACCCAGTACGCGAAGATCGTCCGGACGATGATGGACGAGGCGACCAAGGCCGGCTCCGCGGTGCTCTGGGTCGGGATGCCCGTCATGTATCCGAACGGCTACCGCCAGGGGATGCAGGTCATCAATTCGATCTTCGAGAAGGTCGCGGCAACGGTGCCGCACGTCACCTTCCTGCCGACGTGGAAGTTCATGGCGAACGCCAAGGGTGAGTTCCGATTCAGCGCGTGGGTGAACGGGAAGGTGCAGGCGCTTCGCACCGCCGACGGGATCCACCCGACGTCGGTCGGACAGAACGTCATGGCGACCTACGTCATCAAGGAAATGCACCTTCTGTACGGCTTGCCCGTGACGGCGGCCTACCCCATGCAATTCAGTCGCTAATCAGGTACTAAGTACCGACGCCTGCAGCCCGGACCCGCTCATCGTGCGACTGGGTCAGGTGGCGATCGCGCATCGAGAGGTGGTGCCCGATCCGTGTCCTAGAGGCTCGCGTAGAGCCACGTGACGCTCCAGGTCAGTAGAACGCAACCGACCAGCAGCAGCCCCACGGCGTACGGACGTGCATCCAACCACTTCGACTTTCGAATCGGGTTCTCGAGGAAGTGGTAGGAGACGGCGGCACAAGCGAAGGCGGCCACCACCTGCAGCGCCCGCGCCCAGGGCGCCATCGGCGTCGTGGCGTACTGCAGCGGCAACATCAGCCAGAGGTAGTGCCACAGGTAGAACGAGTACGAGACGTTGCCGACGTATTGCGCCGGGCGCCACGACAACCAGGTCGACGGTCCTCCGGCGATCCCCCTCTTGCCCGTCCACAACAGCACCGCGGTCGCACCGCAGGGCCACCACGCCAACGCGCCGGGGTACACGCTGGTGTCGGTGAGGCGCCACGCGGCAACAACGATCACCGCGAGGGCGATCGTTCCGAGCACCGCGTTGGAGCGCCGCGCTCGCATCGACCACTGCTGCGGGAGCAAGACGAGTAGCCCTCCCAACGCCAACTCCCAGAAGCGGGTGAACGGCGAGTAGTACGCCTGGGTCGCGTTGATCGTCGAGAGGTGCATCGACCACCACGAGGAGGTCACGATGGCGAGCGCCAGCGCCGTCGCGAGCGCCAACCGTCGCCGACGCACCGCACTCAACACGCCGACGGTGAAGACGATCAGCGGAAAGACGATGTAGAACTGCTCCTCGATCGAGAGCGACCAGTAGTGGGTGACCAGCGAAGGCGGCACGCCGGGGATGAAGTAGCTGCTGCTCGTCTGGATGAAGTGCCAGTTGACCGCGAACAGCGAGGCCCACCGCACGTCGCCCAGCAGCGGCACACCGGTATTGGGGCCGAGCCAGAGGTACGTGGCGACGACCGTCGCCACGAGCACGACGGTGGCGGCGGGGACGATCCGCCGGATTCGCCGGGAGTAGAAGTAGACGAGATTGGCCCGGATCGACCGCGGTGGTTGGCGCAGCAGCAGGCCGGTGATGACGTAACCGCTGATCACGAAGAACACGTCCACGCCGATGTAACCGCCCGCGAAGTGGGGAACGCCGGCGTGCGCCAGGACGACCAAGAGAACCGCCACCGCGCGAAGTCCCTGGATGTCGGACCGGAACCGCGAGTCCGAAATCATCGCCACTACTCGTGGCTCGGGGGCTGAGGGGGCGTTGGTCATTGCCACGAACTCTAACGACACCGTGACCTGACCCAACTGACTTCGTCGCCATAATCACGGACGCCCACAATGGAACTCGCCATGAGCGCGACGTCCATCACCACGCGGCTGGTGGCGGTGGGAGTCTCCCCAGAACAGAGATTTCGTTCTACGCTTCGTGGAGCAACAGACAGGAGACGTCGTGAGTGGGTTCCCGTATTCCGAGCAGTTCGACATCAACCGAAGACTCCCCGAGGCCGGAACGGACAAGGAATCCGTGCTCTCCATGCTCGAGACGATGTCGTCAACCGAGAACCAGACCTGGGAGACCGGTCAGTGCTCGGGCACCATGTACTGCGGCGACCACGACCACTACGACTTCTTGAACCAGGCGTTCTCGTACTTCTCGTACGTGAACACGCTCCAGCGCGACATGTGCCCGAGTGCCACCAAGTTCGAGGCCGAGATCATCGCGATGACCCTCGACCTGATGGGGGCCGACCACGTGCAGGACTCGACCCCGGTCGGCCTGGTCACCTCGGGCGGTTCGGGCTCGATCGCCCACGCCGTGCTGGCGTACCGCGAGAGCAACGGCGCCAAGGTCGCGCGGCCCAACATCATCAAGCCCGAGACGGCGCACCCCGCGTTCTCCAAGGCCGGTCACCTCTTCGGGGTCGACATGAAGGTCGCCCCGGTCGACCCGGTCACGACCCGGGTCGACCTCGACTGGGTGAAGGCCAACATCGACGCCAACACGGTGGCGCTCATCGGTTCGGCGAGCAACTACGGCTACGGCACCGTCGACCCGATTCAAGAGCTCGGGGCAATCGCGCTCGAACACGGGATCGGCCTGCACGTCGACGGCTGCCTCGGCGGGTTCATCCTGCCCTTCGGGCGCGAACTCGGCTACGACATCCCCGCCTTCGACTTCTCGGTGCCCGGGGTCACGACGATCTCGGCCGACACCCACAAGTACGGCTACGCCCTCAAGGGAACGAGCGTCCTCTGCTTCTCCAGCCAGGCGCTGCGCAACAGCCAGTACTTCTACCTCACGGACTGGTCGGGCGGGAAGTACTGCTCGCCCGGCATGGACGGATCGCGCTCCGGCGGTCTGCTGGCGGCGACCTGGGCCGCCATGGTGCACCTCGGCCGCTCGGGCTACCGGCGCTACGCCGAGGCGATCTTCGCGACGTCGGCGAAGATGCAAGAGGCCGTGCGCAGCCACCCGTCGCTGCGCATCATGGGCAGCCCCAGCTTCCTGTTCTCGTTCACCTCGGACGAGTACGACATCTACCACGTGAACGACTTCCTGCGCACCAGGGGGTGGCGCATGAACGGCCAGCAGTATCCCAACGCCATCCACATGGCCGTCACTCGACCCCAGACCCAACCGGGCGTCGCCGAACGATGGACCGCCGACCTCGCCGAGGCGGTGGGCTACGCCAGTACCCACAAGGACCAGGAGCCCAAGTCCGGGGCCATCTACGGCGGCGTCGCCGGCGGGTCGAATGACGAGATCGATTCGATCATCAAGGTCTTCATGGCCGACATGATGGACCAGCAGTCCTCCATCCCGGCCCCATGAGCGACGAGGCCGAACTCTGTCTCAGCATCGACCTCGGCACGGGCGGGCCGAAGATCGGCCTGGTGACCCTCGACGGCGAGGTGCTCGCCCACGAGCTGCACCAGGTGCCGACGATCATGACGAGCGACGGCGGGGCCGAGCAGGACGCCTCGCTCTGGTGGTCGCTCATCACCGAGTCGGCGAAGCGGCTGCTGGTCGGCACCGCGGGGTCGCAGAGCCGCGTCAAGGCCGTCGCGGTCACCGGCCAGTACGCGTCAACGGTCCCCGTCGACGCCAACGGCATTCCGACCGGGCCCTGTCTGTTGTGGCTCGACACCCGAGGCGGACGCTACAGCCGCCAGGCCGTCGGTGGACCGGTCCAGGGCTACGACCCACGAAAGGTGCTGCGCTTCATCCGAAAGACCGGCGGAGCGCCGGCTCCGTCGGGGGCCGATCCCGTCGGTCAGATCCTCTATCTCATGAACGAGCGACCCGACGTCATGTCGGTCACCCGGTGGCTGATGGAACCCGTGGACTATCTCACCATGCGATTCACCGGCGTCGCGTCGGGCACGCACGCGTCGCGTCTCGCGATGTGGCTGACCGACAACCGGAACCTCACCCGCTACGCCTACGACCAGGAACTCATCGACACGGTGGGGATCAGCGCCGAACGCCTGCCGCCACTGCTGCCCATCGGGGCGAGCGTCGGCACCGTGACGCCCGCGGTCGCGGCCGAACTGGGCCTCGGAACGGACACCGTCGTGATCACGGGTCTGCCCGACCTGCACGCCGCGGCCATTGGTTCGGGGGGAACCGCGTTCTTCGACGCGCACCTCGCGCTCTCGACGACGTCGTGGATCAGTTGCCCGGTGCCGAAGAAGAAGACCGACGTCGCCCACTCCATTGCCTCGATTCCGGGGCTGACCAACGACTCCTACCTGATCATCGACAACCAGGAGACCGGGGCCAAGGCCCTCGAATGGTTCCAGGGGATCCTCGCCGGGACCGGCGAGCGGATGGGATTCGCCGAGATGACGGCCCTCGCCGCGACGTCGCCGCCGGGGGCCAACGGCGTCACCTTCACGCCGTGGCTGGCGGGCGAACGCTCGCCCGTCGGGGACAAGCGGGTCCGGGCGGGGTTCACGAATCTGTCGATCACCACGACGACCCCGGACCTCATTCGCGCGGTCCTCGAGGGCGTCGCCACCAACAGCGCGTGGCTCTTCACGTACGTCGAGAAGTTCGCCGGCCGGACACTGTCGCCGCTTCGGCTCTTGGGCGGTGGCGCCGAGTCGACGCTCTGGTGCCAGATCTACGCCGACACCCTCGGGCGCGAGGTGGAGCAGGTGCCCGAACCCATGGTCGCCCAACTGCGCGGCGCGGCGTTGATGGCGTCGGTCTCCCTGGGGAACCACCGACTCGGTGACCTCGCGTCGCTTCGACCCCGCGGAGTCGTCTACCAGCCAAACAGCGCGGTCGCCGACATGTACCGTGCGCGGACCAACGATCTGCCGCGCGTCTTCAAGGACGAGAAGAAACGCTCACGAATGACGGGCACCGGGACGCCAACGGCGTGACAACCAGTCGTTCGACGTCGAAATCGACGCTGCGATTCGTGCGGTATGTTCGACAGTAGGCGCGATTGTTGGAGGAACTGATGTCGTTGGATTCTTTTGCCCGCTATCCGTTGATGTTCGGCCCGTCGCCCATCCACCGACTCGACCGGCTCACCGAGTACCTGGAGGGGGCGACCGTCTGGGCCAAGCGCGACGACGTCAACTCCGGCCTCGCCTTCGGGGGCAACAAGATCCGAAAGCTGGAGTACCTGGTCGCGGACGCCCTCGCGAAGGGCTGTGACACCCTCGTCTCCATCGGCGGCGTGCAGTCCAACCACACCCGCCAGGTGGCGGCGGTCGCCGCGAAGACCGGCCTCAAGTGCGTGCTCATCCAGGAGAGCTGGGTCGACTGGCCCGACGTCACCTACGACCGGGTGGGCAACATCTTGCTCAGCCGACTCATGGGGGCCGACGTGCGTCTCGTTCGCGCCGGGTTCGGGATCGGTTTCAAGGAGAGCTGGGAGAACGCGATTCGCGAGATCGAAGAGAGCGGCGGTAAGCCCTACCCCATCCCCGCCGGCGCTTCCGATCACCCACTCGGCGGACTCGGCTTCGCCGGGTGGGCGCTCGAGGTCGAGCAACAGGAGGCCGAGCTCGGTGTCGCCTTCGACTACGTGATCGTCTGCTCGGTCACGGGATCGACCCAGGCCGGCATGATCGCCGGTTTCGCCGTCAACAGCCTCCCCCGCAAGGTCATCGGCATCGACGCATCGGCGAAACCGGCCGAAACCCACGAGCAGATCGCACGACTGGCGCGCAACACCGCGGCGCTCATCGAGGTCGGTCGGCCGATCGAGGACGAGGAGATCATCCTGGACGGCCGCTACCACGCCGAAACCTACGGGATTCCCGATGACCGGACGTTGGAGGCCATGCGGCTCGGCGCCTCACTCGAAGCGATGATCACCGATCCGGTCTACGAGGGCAAGTCACTGGCGGGGCTGATCGACATGGTGCAACGTCGCGAGATCCCCGTGGACGCGAACGTGCTCTTCGCTCACCTGGGCGGCCAACCGGCGATCAACGGCTACGCGAGCCTCTTCGTCTGAACACTCGTCGACGTTCGAAGGACGTGAGCGGATTTCCAAACTGTCTAGTCTCCATACTCTCCGTGCGCCCTCGTTAGGCTCAGGTCGTGAACGTCCCCCGGCTGACCGTCAGCATGCCCGACTACCGACTCCGCGAGGCGCTCGGCCCCGCCCCCGAGGGCGTGTCGTTCGTCGAGTGGGACATGACCCACCCGGCGCCGCTCGACGCGATCTCGATCGTGGTGCCGCCGTACATGGGAACGACGAAACTGTTGCCGCGACTCGCCGGCGTGCGGACCAGACTCGTCCAGAGCCAGTCGGTCGGCTACGACGGAGTCGAAACGGTGCTGCCGCCCGGCATCGTGTTCGCCAACGCGGCCTCGGTCCACGAGACCTCGACCGCCGAGCTCGCCCTGGCGCTGATCCTCGCGTCCCAACGCGGCATCCCGGCCTTCGTCCGCGCCGCCGAACTGGGCCGGTGGGCGCCCGAATGGCACGAGAGCCTGGCCGACCGCACGGTGCTGCTCGTCGGGTACGGCGGAGTCGGCAGGGCGATCGAATCGCGGCTGCTGGCCTTCGAGACCACGGTCATCCGCGTGGCGCGCACCGAGCGATTCGACGAGCGAGGAGTGGTGTACTCCACCACCTTCCTGCCCGATCTGCTCGCCCAGGCCGACATCGTGGTGGTGAGTGTCCCCCTCACCGAGACGACCACGCACTTCGTCGACGACGCGTTCCTCTCGCACATGCGCGACGGCACCCTGTTCGTGAACGTCTCGCGCGGGCCGGTCGCCGACACGGCGGCGCTCCTGGCCCAGGCCTCTTCTGGACGGCTCCGCTTGGCCCTCGACGTCACCGACCCCGAGCCGCTGCCCGACGGGCATCCGCTCTTCGCACTGGCCAATGTGATCATCTCGCCCCACGTCGGCGGTGCGACGTCGGCGATGCTACCGCGCATGGCGCGGCTCTTGAACGAGCAGATCTCTCGGATGCTGCGCGGCGAAGAGCCTCTCAACGTCGTGCTGCGGACCTAGCCATTCGATCGGGCGCGGCGCCCCGTGTGATTGAGTGGGCCCAAACAGGCTCAGAATTGATGTGGTTGGCGAAGTCCGTTGCAGTAGTGAAGGATGCAATGACGATTGGTCACAGGGAGGACCGCGATGTCGGCGCAACCGCATGGCCACGAAGTCTCAGCTGAGCAAGCTCCAACGACGAATTCACCTGTGCCGGCCCAGCACTCGGGTTGGTTTCGCTCGACTTTCCGTGATTCTTCGCGCTTGCTGTTCCTAGCCACCACGGCGACAACGCTGCTAAGCCTCGCTAGTCCTCTCGCCGAGGCCGCATCGCCGCCAGCCGCGTTAGTTATGGCCAGGTACGCAGTCGCCACTGCCACTCACGACCAGCCCGCTCACGTCGTTATCGCGGCTGATGTCAGTAACGCAGTAGCCACCTTCACGACGCTCAATGACCAACTCATTCTGGAGTACAACCTGGGGAACCTTCTGGGAACCCCCCGGGTGGTTGGGTGGATCAACAGCAGCACCTACGCATGGACCTGCGTCAGCTTCCCGAACTCGATCGCCGGATCGCCGCAGATCGTTCCCGGCTCCGGCAAGGCCCACGCTGCCTTGCTGGTCCTGCCCAATCTGCTCAACCTGAGCCGCAACGCGGTGGCCGCCGCCGCGTCGCACCACAAGGCTGTCTCTGGCGCTGACGTTGCAGCCGCCGCCGCGTCCGTGAGGACTTCGCTGGCTCCAAAGCCGACCTTCATCGCTGGCCAGGGCGGCAAGGTCAGGTTCACGACGAAGGTGGAAACGGGATCGAACACCTTCGCCGTCTTTATCTGCGTCCAGTTCCCCAGGACGGCTTATGGCATACCCGTCCAAGTCTCCTGCTAAACGCCGCTCTCATTCCAAGACTGATCACGGTTGCCAGAACCGCACCTCGGCGATTCCTGGCAACCAAGAGTGACCTCAATCCCAACGTGTTTTGGGCCCCACTCAATCACACGGAGGGCGCGGCCTTGATCAACGCGACGTAGAGATCGCAGAGATTCCAGCCCGTGTGACCGCCCGCGAGGACTTGACCCAGTGCCTGAAGGGCGGAGTTGGTGTCATTGTCCTCCAGTACGCGGGACCACTCGAATCCACGCTGACGGGCGTGCTCGATGGTTGACCGATCGACCCAAGCGCCACCCACACCAGCCACGAAGTCCCGCCCATCGGAGGCCCTGGCGACGAAGGCGCCTTCACGTGGCAGCCCGGCCAAGACGCTGGCCATCGACCACGCGAACTCCTGACCGCGTCCGCCTGCACCCGTTCCGCGCACCTTCACCGTCACCTCGCCGGCGCCGATCACACAGACCGGGTCACCGGCTTGGGTCTCGGCGAGGATCGTCTCTCTCCACTGCGCGGTGACCTTCGCCACGTCGCCGTGCACGTGACTGCCCATCTGAACGACGCGGTAGCCACGTCGTCGGGCCTCTTCGACAGCGAGGCTGAGCATCAGCCCCGGTTCGGCGATGACGCTGTTCTCGTGGACAGAAGTGACCAGCGTCGCCATGGCGATGCTGCGGTGTTCGAACGCCGCGAAGAGTCGGTCCCCGAGCGCCGATCCGGCGAGACCGACTTGGCGGAGCAGCGAGGCGAACTCGTCGCGACCCGGGGCGTAGTCGTAGGTCAAACCAGAGCCAACCCATCGGGCTCCCGAGATGATGTTGTCGACCATGATGAGCGTCTGCGAACGCGCGGTGCGCACGTGACGGAGGACGCCGCCACCGGCGATTGCGGACGTGGCGGCGCGTAACTTGTTCAAGGTGGTGATGTCGATGCCCGACGTCAGGGCCGCCGCCCAGACGCCTCGCATGTCCTCGAGCGTCAAGGGTGTCTCGGGCAGCGCGCAGAGGCTCGATGCGCCACCCGACAGCAGGAACAAGGTGCACTGCGCGCTCGTCGGAACGCTGAGGAATTCGAGTAGTTCCCGGCCGGCTTGCAGGCTCCCGGCGCCGGGTGTCGGGTGCTCCCCGACCACGACCTCCTTGTCCAGTCCCTGGGCAGCGCCTTCTTCATCGCAGATGACCAGACGGCGCAGTACCCGGGTGCCGAGGATTGCCGAGGTGGCCGTGGCCATTTCGATGGCGGCTTTGCCAATGGCGACGACGTCAACATCGACATCGGCGATGCCGGACGCCTTCAACTGTTCTTCGATGAGACTGCGCAGGTTGAGTTCGCGAAGCCACTCGCTGCTGATCGCAGTGGCGTCGGTCAGCAGTTTCGAGGTCGTGGGCTCTGGCATTCGCTCTCAGCGTATCCATCCGTTCCCCTTCTACAAACAGTGACCCGATGGGGCGTAACTGATTCTGCGGGCAAACTAACTTTCGAAGCCGGCAGAGCCAAGAACAATTGGGTGGACTCGGGCTCTGTCGCTGGTGCGTGAGGGTTCACGTCGGGCCTTCGACACCAACTGCGAGAGTGTCGATCGGTTTTCGACTCGGTCCACCTCGTTCGACTGAAATGCTTCCGCATGCCTACTAGGCAACGGGATTCCCGACCAAGTGCGGATAAATGGACCCAAGAATGAGGACGTCGCGTTCGCTACCTGATCATCAGGTGTCTCAGTCGGCTTGAGATGCGCCGGGTGATCCCGTCAGGCGCATCGAAGCGCTTCGTTGGGAACAGCCACGAGGAAGGCACCACCAATGGCCCGCTCCCTTCAGTGGACGCCTTCCACTGAAGAGGCGGTGGTCCCGACGTATCGCCACGGTCACACCATGTCAGATCCCGAAGCACTGCCAAAGGCGCGCCGTGCGCCACGTGTGTTTTCGCAGAACCCGCATGATTCGATTACTAAGACGTCCATCTCGTCCACATCGTGTCTATATCGAACTACTTAATTTGTTGTTTCAGCCATAGTTGTGAAAGTTGTGTCAATGGAGTTGGCCTGTCGTCAGGTCGTGGTTGCCATGTACCTAGTGTTCGCTACGTGGAGTGCGGTTGTGTCGTCCACTAAGGGGATGTGTCATGCGCAAGCCGATTCGTCTTTCGAGAGTCGCCGTAAGCTTCGTGCTGGCCACTACCGGCCTCGCCGTAGCCGGCTTCTCGGTCCGGACGTCAGGAGCGGCAACGTCAAGCTCCGGAGTTACCGGTGCGGTGTCGGCGAGATCGTCGTCACCAAGTGCACCGATAGTGGTCGCCAACTACACCTTGAATCCGAAGGCCGTGCTTATCGCCGCCGACGCCGTTCGTTTCCGGAGCACCGACCACACCGTCGGGCAGATGTTGACGTACCTTGGCACCACACCGATTGCCGTCGGCAGCATCCTCGTCGTGAGCACCGCGACCGGACCCTTCTACGGTACGGTCACCGCCATCAACGGGCAGAGCGTTACGACGATGCCGGCCTCCCTGGGCGAGATCTTCTCGGTACTGAACCTCTCCGTGTCGAGCGCGAATGGTGCCTTGTCGAATGGCAGTCCCATCACGGGTACTGCTTCTAAAACCAGATCTGGTACGGAGTCGGCGGTGCCCGCGGTGGCGAACCGGCCTGCGGTTGCCGTTCTCCGCACGGACGCTCCGCCTGCAGGCTCCTCGGTGGCACCGCGGCTAACGGCGTCGTGTTCCGGCTCGATCACCACTAGCGCCAACGTTGCCGCTAGCGCGAACGGCGGCACCTTCACCCTGCAGGCGCATTGGAGCTGGGCCCATGGTCTGAAGTCGGCGACGATCACCGACAGTCCTTCGTTTTCCTTCAGCGCGAGTGCCGCTGTGTCCGGGGCGGGCAACTGCACTTTGTCGCAGCCGGTCTTTAACGTGGACCTGCCCCCGATCGAGTTCATGATCGGATGGGTGCCGGTGTGGATCACTCAGAGCATTTCGGGTGATCTCGCCTTGGACATCGTGGCGAGTGGCTCGGCCTCTGTCAATGTCACCTACTCAGCGGGGGCGACGCTCGGGGCGTCTAAGCCGAGCGGGGGATCCTGGGGTGCCGTCCGCACGGGCTGGGTGCACAAATCGACGCTTGGTTCGCTCAACGTGAACGCCACCGCCAAACTGAGCCTCCCCGTTTCTTACGAGGCGGCCCTCTACGGATTCGGAGGTCTGGGTGTCACGGTCAGCCCGTTCGCCAACCTCACGGTGAACGTGAATCCGCCCGTCTGCGCGCCAGTGTCGTCGCTCAACCTCAACGTCGGCGCTGACGGTTCGGTGTACGGCTTCGTGCACTTCGGCTCTCTCTACGACTGGAGCCAGGCCTTCGCAGAGGTGAACTTCTTCACCACCGATCTGATCAACCAGCAGAACCCCTGTCCGCCGATCACGACTCACCTCAACATCAACACCGTCGCCAATACGATCCAGAGCGCGTTCGTGCCAGGTGTGCCGAGCGGGAACGTCCTACCCAACCATTCAACGGTGATAGTGACTGACGTCGGCACCGCCTACAAGTACATGATCACCGTCAGCGACCTCTCCGCCAACAGCGGCGAGGTTTTTAACGTGAAACCGTACCTCACCCACGCCTACCATCTGACGCACGCCGGGACTTACAAGTTCAAGATCGTGGGTGGCAACTTCAACACCAACGTGGGCCTCATCAATAAGACGGTGACAATCACCGTGCCGTGAGATGAAGAGGGTCGACATACCGAAATCCTCTCATGGCGTCCAAGTCTCAAGTCGCCAGTCGGAGATTGTTGACGTCCCCGGGTTCAAGGGGTG
>PKYK01000060.1 GCA_003133665.1 Acidimicrobiaceae bacterium
GTCCAGTGGAACTCCTCGTCGCTCGCCGCTGGCGACAGTGCCATGGCGGTGCGGGGCTTCGGCACGAAGTTCTGAATGATGACTTCCTGCACGTGGCCGTAGGTCTCGTGCGCTTCAGCGATGGCCGCCAACGTCTCCAGACGATCCCGGCGCGATTCGCCGATGCCCACGAGCAGGCCCGTCGTGAAGGGAATCTTTAGTTCGCCGGCGAAGCGCAACGTGTCGAGGCGCCGACTCGGGTCCTTGTCGGGCGCCAAACGGTGTGCCGCAACGTCCGCCAGCGTCTCGAGCATCATGCCCTGGGACGCCGAAACCTCGCGGAGCTGTTCCAGTTCGTGCCGGTAGAGCGCACCGGCGTTCGCGTGCGGCAGCAGGCCCGTGGCTTCGAGGACCATCTGGGCCGCGCTCGCCACGTAGTCCACGGTCGATTGGTATCCCCGGGCCGCCAGCCACCGCGCCGCTTCGTCGTAGCGCAGTTCTGGTCGTTCGCCCAACGTGAAGAGTGCCTCCGTGCAGCCGGCGGCCTTTCCGGCCTGCGCGATGGCCATCACCTCGTCGAGGCTCATGTAGGGCGACGCGACGTGCGCCGGGGCCTGGGCGAATGTGCAGTAACCACAACGGTCACGACAGAGTTTGGTGAGGGGGATGAAGACCTTCGGCGAGTAGGTCACCACGTGGCCGTGCGCGGCTCGGGCCCGGGCGAACGCGGCGTCGGCCAGTTCGCGCAGCGGTGCATCCACCAGGTCCGAAACAGTCGCCGACAGTTCGAGCCTCGTCATAGGTGCATCCTAGGACTGCAGTCCGAGGACCTGTGCCGCCTCATCGAAGTCGTCGACGACCAGCTGCCAGACCGGCCGACGCGCTGCGGTCATTGCGCGCAGGTCACTGAGGGCCTGGGCCATGTGGAGATCGTGGAAGGTGTAGTGGCGTCCGGCGATACGCACCGGGGTGCTCGAGGGACGCTGGACAATCTGCACCCCGACGACACCCCTCGGACCTCCCTTGTGCAGCTGGCCCGTCGAATGGAGGTAGCGCGGACCCAGATTCGCCGTGGTGGTTCCGTAGACGGCCTGGGTACGCTCACGCAGGCCCGCGAGCGCTGACGACGTACTGATCGGCGCGTAGACCTGCAACACGTTGTAGGTCGAGCTGCTGAGGGCCTCACGCAGGGCGCCGACATTGACCTGGCCGGGTGTCCACGAGACCTCGCCCTCCAACAACGCAAAGACGTCCTTCTTCGCACTCTCGACATTGGGTTGGTTGAAGGGGTCGACGTCGAGGTGGCGCGCGAGGAGGGCGGCGACCAGGTGATGGTGCTGCATTTGCGAAGGACGATACGACGACGTCTCCGCCGCCAGCACCGGGATGAACCCGCGCTGGTCCTTGCCGGTCGTCTCGGCCACCAGCTGCTCGAGCCAGAGGGCGCCGCCTGAGGTGATCGGATCGGCGCCCAGCGCGTAGAAGGCCTCGCCGTCGTGAATGGTCGCGGCGCGACGCGCCGCTTCGGCGACGGCGCCGGCCACGAGGGCCTCGGACAGGGAGCACGGCCCTAGCTCAGCGCGCAACTCGTCGACCGACCAACCGGCGTAGATCGCCGGGACCAGTCCGAAGGGGGACAGGCCCGAGAACCGCCCGCCGGTGTTGACGTCCCCCTCGATGAGGGTCGCCCCCAGCGACGTTGCCAGTGCGCCCAGCGCCGTGGCGGGGTCGGTGATCACGACGAGGTTCTCGGACTCGAGCCCGTTGTCGAGAGCGTGGGCGAGCAGGGTCTGGGTCTCGATCGTGGTGCCCGACTTCGACGACGCGATCACGGTGGCGTGGCTGAAATCGGTGGCCGCCACCGTGTCGGGATTGGAGGTGTCCAGGACCGTGAGACGGGTCTCTGGTCGAGCCTCGGCGTAGAGGCGAGCGGGCGATGACGAGCCGCCCATTCCGAGCAGCAGCGTGCGTTCGTAACGGTCGGGCAGTCGCGCCGCGGTCTCGTCGAGCCACTCTCCGAGGTATCGCTCCGGATGACGCAACCAGCCGAGCGAGTGGGCCGCCGTCGATCCAGCGAACGCCGCCGCGTCGCCGTCGAGTAGTCGCTGTACGAGCTGGTCGTCGCCCATTTGGCTAGCTCGAACGCCGGAGCTTCGCAGCCACCGTGGCCAGCAGTTCATCGTACGAGTCGACGAAGGCGGCCACACCCTCTGCTTCGAGCTTGTCGGTCACCGCGTCGAGCGAGATCTCGTCGGGCAGGAGTTCGAGCGCGGCGGCGGCACTCGCAGCGCTTTCGGGACTCTCGAGCATCGAGGTCGTGAAATCGCCGTGGTGGAGCACGGCGGCGAGCGTCAGGTCGGGCATCGTGTTCACCGTCTCGTCGCTGACGATGTTGTCGACGTACAAGAGGTCGTAGTAGGTGGGGTTCTTCGTCGAAGTCGAGGCCCACAGCGGACGCTGCACCTGAGCACCTTGATTCAACAGGGCCAGCGCCCGATCGCTCTCCATACGCTCTCGATAGAGGGCGTAGGCCCGGGCGACCTGGGCATTGGCCGCGGTACCGCGTCGCACGTCTCCCAGGGGAAGCAACTCGTCAATCGCCGCATCGACTCGGGAGACGAAGAATGAGGCCACGCTGGCGATGGAGCCCAGGTCGTGTCCTTTGGCGCTCGCTCGCTCCAGGCCGGTCATCCACGCGGTGATGACCTCGTCGTATCGATCAATGGAGAAGATGAGCGTCACGTTCACGTTGATACCCTCACCGAGCACTTCAGTGACCGCCGTGAGGCCCTCGGCGGTTGCGGGAATCTTGATCATGACGTTCTCGCGCCCCACGGCATTGGCCAGGCGCTTGGCGGCCACGACGGTACCGGCACTGTCGCGAGCCAGGTGGGGCGAGACTTCGAGCGAGACGTAGCCATCCCTGTAGCGTCGACGGCCGCTGCGAAACTCGCGGCGTGACTCGCTGTGGACTTCGAGCAACACGTCGCAGGCGTCGCGAACGTCAGCCACCGCCAACGTCTCGAAGAGTTCTTCGGCGTCAGCGACGGTGGCGTTCGTGAGCTGATCGTCGTACGCCGAGGACGTCGCGAAGGCCTTCGCGAAGATGGCGGGGTTGGAGGTCACGCCGCGAACGCCCTGTTCGACCAGTGAGGCCAACGTGCCGTCATTCAGCCAATCTCGCCGGATGTTGTCGATCCACGGACTCTGGCCATAGTCGTCAAACAGCGAGTGAAGTCTGGTCACCGGGAATCTCCTAGAACGATTTGGACGTGGGCGACGAGTGCCGCCGGATTGATGTTGAAGTAGTCGAACACGTACGCACCCGGCGCCGACAGCCCGAACGTGTCGATGCCGATGGCTTCGTCGGCGTACTTCGTCCAGCCCAGCGTGGCGCCCGCCTCGAGCGCGACGGAGGGGATGGCGCGGCGAAGGACGCCAGTTCGGTATTCGAGGGGCTGTTCGTCAAAGCACGCCCAGCAGGGCAGCGCCACCACGCGCGTGACGATGCCCTTGGCGAGCAGTTGGTCGTGTGCGCTGAGACAGTGCCCGAGTTCCGAGCCGGTGCCCACCAGGGTGAAGACGGCGTCGTCGTGTTCTCGAAGCACGTAGCCACCGCGACGTGCGCCAGCCGCTGACGCGGCGGCATCGTCGCCGCTGAAGACCGGCATGTCCTGGCGCGACAGGATCAACGCGGTCGTCACCGGTTCCTTGGCGCTCAGGAACTGCTCAACCAGGTCGAGCGTCTCGTTGGCGTCCGACGGGCGCACGACGTGCAGTCGGGGCATCGCACGAAGCGCCATCAGCTGTTCAACGGGTTGGTGAGTGGGGCCATCTTCGCCAACGCCAACCGAGTCATGGGTGAAGACGAACAGTACGCCCGCGTGACTGAGCGCGGCCATCCGAATGGCGGGACGGACGTAATCGCTGAAGACGAAGAATGTCGAACCGATCGGACGGAACCCGCCGTGGAGGGCCTGGCCGACCATGCACGCCCCCATGGCGAACTCCCGGACGCCGTAGTAGATCTGCCGGCCTCCCGGCGACGCCGCGCCCTGAGCCGGCGAGTGGGCGAGCAGCACGCCGGTGTTGTCGGTCAGGTCGGCCGATCCCGCCGTCAACCCTCGACACTGGGGTGCGAACGCGTCCATGGCCCGCTGCATTGCCTTGCGCGTCGCCACCATCGATCCACCGGCGAAAGGCTCCGGCTCGGTCTCGACCAGGGCCATGCCGTTGAACTGCAGCTGCTCGAGCAACTGCACCCCGTGCTGGCCCGCCGCCGTGATCCGGGCCTCCCAGGCCACGCGCTCGCTTCGCCGGTTCGCCAGCGCCTCGACCATCAAGTGCGGCAGTTCGGGGTCGAAGAGGAACGGCTCGTTGGGAACGCCGAGGAGTTCCTTGGCCGCCTCGATGACCGGAGCGCTGAACGGGGAGCCGTGCGCCTCTCGTCGATCCATCATCTCGGGCGAAGGAAACGCGATGTGCGAACGCACGATGATCAGCGTCGGACGGGAGGTCTCGCCGATGGCGAGGCGGGTCGCGGCCTCCAGTGCGTCGAGGTCGTTGGCCTGCTCTCCGAGGTTGATGACGTGCCAGCCATAGGCGGCGAAGCGTTCCGCTGCGTTGTCGCGAAGCGCCAACTCGGTGGGCCCGTCGATGGTGATGTGATTGTCGTCGTAGAAGACGGTGAGACGGTCGAGGCCGAGGGAGCCGGCGAGCGACGCCGCCTCGTGGCTGATGCCCTCCTCGAGGCATCCGTCGCCGGCGATGACCCAGGTTCGATGGCTGACGAGCTCCTCGCCGTAGTCGCTGCGCAGTATCCGTTCGGCGATCGCCATGCCGACGCCGTTGGCGAGGCCCTGGCCCAGCGGGCCGGTCGTGACCTCCACGGTCGGCGCCACGCCGTTTTCGGGGTGTCCGGGGGTCCGCGAGTGGGGTTGGCGAAAACTTCGCAGATCCTCTGGCGTCATGTCGTACCCGAAAGCGTGGGCCAGCCCGTACTGCAAGATCGACGCGTGACCACAACTCAGAATGAATCGGTCGCGGTCGCTCCAACGCTCGTCGGTCGGATCGTGACGCATCACGCGCGAGAACAGCATGACCCCGAGGGGTGCCAGGGCCATCGCGGTGCCACTGTGACCCGACTTGGCCGCGGCGGGTGCGTCCATCGCCAGGGCGGCGATCTCACGAATGGCGCGGCCTTCCAGCTCATTCGCACCACGAAACATGTCGTCAGCCATGGCTACGAGAGTAGTGAATGCGCAGCGACCGGTTTGGGAGGACGGGGGTAGCCTTGGCCAATGACACTGCAGATTCCGCCGAACTGCGATCTCACCTTGGGACTGACCTGCGTTGACAAGTCCACGCGGGGCACATCGGTCTGGCGGATGCGAATCGATGATCGGTTCCTCAACCCGGCCGGTATCGTGCAGGGCGGATTTCTCGCGGCGATGGCCGATTCGGCCATGGGGGCCTCGGTGGTGACCACGGTGGGGGACCGCAAGGTGATCGTCGCCAACACCGAAATGAAGGTCTCGCTCCTTCGCCCGGCCCAACGCGGCGCACTGCTCACCTGTACTGCGACGGTCCTGAAGGCGGGTAGCGTGATCTCCTTCGTGGGGGCGAGGATTGTCGATGAAAACGACCAGCTTATCGCGACGGCGAGCTCAACGTACCTTCTGAAAGAACGTACTGAGTAGGATTGGTGCCATGAAGACCCCGTCGTGGCGCAAGTTCCTCCGCGGAGCCTCTCTCCAGCGCGATCTGGAAGAGATCCGTGATCTCGCCGTGCGCTACATCAAGGAAGAAACCATCCAGCCGCTGAAGGACACGGGCCGATTCGCGGCCTACGGGGCTCTGGGGAGCATCTTCGTGGGCTTCGGTGCGATGTTGCTGCTGCTCGGCGTTCTTCGGTTCCTTCAAGAGCAATTCAAAGTGTTGGACGGGACCCTTTCCTGGATCCCGTACCTGATTGTCGCAGTACTGGCCGTCGCGGTCATGGGGCTGACACTCTGGAGAATCGTCAGTGGATCGGCCAAGCGCCGCTTGAAGGAGACGAAGTGACCGAACAGTCCGAAACCCGTCGCGACCTGGAACGATCGATCCGCGAGCTCCTGCCCGAGCAGAGTTCGCTCAGGAAAGTTGTGGCGGGCGAGACGCCAACGATGGCGGCGGTTGGTGTGGGCGGACTGTTCACGGGCTATGTCTGGGGCTGGCTCCGAGGCCGACGGTCCCGCCCGAGGCGCACCCGTTGATCTTGCGCCGCCTGTTCCGTCTCGCCTTCGCCACCGCGATCGGACGCGCCTGGGCCCAAAGATCGAACAAATGGCTCTCGCTGGCGGGTGCGATTGCGTTGTTTCGGGTCCTCGACCGTTTGGCCGCCCGAGCGGGGCGGCGCGCGTCGAAGAAGAAACCGGCGTGAGCACCGCCGAACTGCGCGTTGGCGAGCGCGTCATGCTGATTGACGCGAAAGACCGGCGGTACCTGCTGACGCTGCGTGAGGGTGCGGCCTTTCACACCCATGCGGGCATCGTCCAGCACGATGACCTGATCGGCACTCCCGAGGGCTCGTTGGTGCGGGGAAACACCGAACGGAGCTTCTTGGTCCTGCGTCCCACCCTGTCCGACGTCGTGCTCAAGATGCCACGCGGCGCACAGGTCATCTACCCCAAGGATCTCGGCGCCATCCTGATGCAGGCCGACATCGGACCGGGCATGCGCGTGCTCGAGGCGGGCGTCGGTTCGGGGGCCCTCTCGATGACCCTGCTGCGCGCCGGTGCGATCATCACCGGTTACGAAATACGCGAGGACTTTGCCATCCAAGCCACGAAGAACGTCCACGACATGCTCGGCCCGGATGTGGCGTACCGCATCCAGATTCGAGACGTGACCCTCGGCATCGATGAAGCGGACCTCGATCGAGTGCTGCTCGATATGCCTGAGCCGTGGGCAGTGGTCAAGCACGCCGAATTCGCGCTCCGCCCCGGGGGAATCTTCCTCGCGTACCTTCCGACGATCAACCAGACCCAGCTCCTGCGCGAAACCCTCCGCCAGCATTCGTTCGGGATGGAGGAGACGGTGGAGATCCTTCGGCGCACGTGGCACATCGATGGCCGTTCGGTACGGCCGGATCATCGGATGGTGGCCCACACGGGCTTTCTCACCTCAGCGCGCCGACTGGTGCGCCGCGTCGAAACGGACTAATCGCGCTCGATGAAAATGCACTCGCCGGGACACTCTTCGGAGGCTTCGGTGACCGCGTCTTCCATGCCGGCCGGCACCGCGGCCAATCCTTCGGCTCCGCCGGGCGAACTCTTGACCTCGGCGCCTTCTTTCACGTAGGCCAATCCGTCGTCGAGAAGGGTAAAGACGGAGGGGCAGATCTCTTCGCAGAGTCCGTCACCGGTGCACAGGTCCTGGTCAATCCACACCTTCATCTACGTGCCCTCCATGGCTCTTTTCTAGTCTCGTCACTTTAGCGGGAAGGTTCCGAACTTCGTGACTTTCCCCTACGGCGCGCACTCACCTAGGGTGGCGTTATGGACCGTTCCGAGCGATTCACTAACCCCAATCGTCCCGACGACGACCAGATTGTCGTGAGTTCGCCACGGGAGCAGATCCTGGGCGACGTCGAGCAGGCCACGCGTCGCATCGAAATGCTCGAGGAACAACTGCTCGAGGCCCGAGGTCAGGTGGCCCAGACCCGTTCGAACAACGAGAAGCTGACCATCACGATTCAACAGACTCGTGATCAGATTGCGGCATTGCGCGACGAAGTCGAGAAGCTTACGCAACCACCTGCGGTGTACGGCACCTTCGTCGACTTCAACGACGACGGCACCGTCGACATCTTCGCCTCGGGCCGAAAGATGCGCGTGGCCCTGCATCCCGGCATTGACCCCGGGCAGATCGATCGGGGCAACGAGGTCGTGCTCAACGAATCCTTCACGGTCATCGGCGTGCGCGACGCCGACGGTCAGGGAGAGGTCGTGACCGTCAAAGAGGTGCTCGACGACCGCCGGGTTCTGATCTACGGTCGCGCGGACGAGGAGCGGGTCGTGGAACTCGCTGATGCGCTGAGCGACGTCAAGCTGCGCAGCGGTGACGCGCTTCTCCTTGATCTGCGCTCGAACCTGCTCACCGAGAAGCTCGTGCGCCAAGAGGCCGAGGAACTCGTTCTCGAGGAGGTTCCCGATATCACGTACGCCGACGTCGGGGGACTCGATGCTCAGATCGAGTCGATCACCGACGCCGTCGAATTGCCCTACTTGCACCGCGCGCTCTTTCAGGACTACGAGCTGCCCGCACCCAAGGGCATCCTGCTCTACGGTCCGCCGGGCTGCGGCAAGACGTTGATCGCCAAGGCGGTCGCCAACTCACTCTCGGCCAAGGTCGCCGAGTTGAGCGGCAACCGCAATGTGCGTTCGTACTTCTTGAACATCAAGGGTCCCGAGCTGCTGAACAAGTACGTGGGTGAGACTGAGCGTCAGATTCGACTGGTCTTCCAACGGGCCCGTGAGAAGGCGGAGGAGGGCGTACCGGTCATTGTCTTCTTCGACGAGATGGATTCGCTGTTTCGTACTCGCGGAACGGGTATCAGTTCGGACATGGAGTCGACGATCGTTCCCCAACTCCTCGCCGAGATCGACGGCGTGGAATCGCTGCGCGACGTCATCGTCATCGGGGCGACCAACCGCGAAGACCTGATCGATCCGGCGATACTGCGACCGGGGCGCCTCGACGTGAAGATCAAGATCGAGCGGCCCGACGCCGATGCCGCCGCCCAGATCTTCCAGCGCTACCTGCACTCTGATCTGCCAATTGACGAGCAACTCGTGAAGGAACTCGGTGGTGGTGACCGCAACAAGGCCATCCGGAGCATGATCGAGGAGACCGTGTCCGACATGTACCGCGTGGACGATGAGAACCGATTCCTCGAAGTCACGTACCAGGGCGGTGACAAGGAGATCCTGTACTTCAAGGACTTCGCCTCGGGCGCCATGATCGAGAACATCGTGCGTCGCGCCAAGAAGCTCGCGGTGAAACGCGAGATCGCCGGAAGTGGACGCGGACTGCGCAGCGCAGACCTGCTCGAGTCGATTCGCCAGGAATACCGCGAGAATGAGGACCTCCCCAACACGACGAACCCAGACGACTGGGCGCGAATCTCGGGCAAGAAGGGCGAGCGGATCAACTTCATCCGCACTCTGATTAACCGCGAGGAGACCGACGTCAAGGGTGGCCGTTCCATCCAACACGTCGGAACCGGGCAGTACCTCTAAAGCGATGGCCATCGCGAAGGTACTCGGTGTCGAGACCGAGTTCGGCATCGCCGGTGGACCGGACCTCGATCCGATAGTGGCGTCGAGCATCATCGTGAACGCCTACGCCCAGCAGGGCCGGACGCGCATCAACTGGGACTTCGAAGGCGAGACGCCCGATCTCGACGCGCGCGGGCTGCCGGGCCTCACGTCCTTCGCGCCGGTCGTGGAGACGCATCTGGCGAACACGGTGCTTACCAACGGCGCTCGCCTCTACGTGGATCACGCCCATCCCGAGTACTCGTCACCCGAGTGTCGAACGCCTCTCGAAGCCACCCTCTACGACACCGCGGGCGAGGAGGTGCTGCGCCGAGCCCTGCTCGCTGCCAACGAGTCGCTCGAACCCGACCAGGCAATCACGCTGTACAAGAACAACTCGGATGGCAAGGGGAATTCCTACGGCACCCACGAGAACTACCTGTTGGAGCGCGAGGTTGAGTTCGCACGCGTGATTCGAGCCATGGTGCCGCACTTCGTGTCGCGCCAGATCATTATCGGCGCCGGCAAGGTCGGCGCCGAGACCGAGGACGGGCTGGAGACGAATCCGGCCTTCCAGATCAGCCAGCGGGCCGAGTTCTTCGAGGAGGTTGTGGGGCTTGAGACCACGCTGAAGCGCCCCATCATCAACACGCGTGACGAGCCGCACAGTGACGCCGAACGCTTCCGCCGCCTCCACGTCATCATCGGCGACGCCAATCTCAGTCAGGTCGCCACGTTGGTCAAGCTCGGCTCCACGGCGCTACTCCTCGCGGTCCTGGAGGACCGGGGGGCCGAGGTCTTTCCGAGCCCACCGCGACACCCCGTGCGGGCGCTGCGGCTCTTCTCCCTCGACACGACGCTCCTGGTGGCGGCGGAGTGCGAGGACGATCGCCAACGCACCGCGTGGGACTTCCAGGACCAGCTCTGGCACCTCGCCGACCACTACGTCGAGCAGC
This sequence comes from Acidimicrobiaceae bacterium, assembly GCA_003133665.1. GTDB lineage: Bacteria > Actinomycetota > Acidimicrobiia > Acidimicrobiales > RAAP-2 > RAAP-2. The sequence continues at coordinate 10,235 of PKYK01000060.1, forward strand.
GCGGCGGGGACGCGGTGGGGCCGCCCGAACAGGTTCGTGCGATCGTCGACCAGTGGCGCGAGATGCTCGACGGCGTGCGCGACGACCGAGGGGCGATCGCCGACCGCGTGGATTGGGTAGCCAAGATGCGTGTCGTCAACGGATACCAGGAGCGCTACGACCTGGCCGCCGGCGACGCCCGGCTGCGCGCAATTGATCTGCAGTACCACGATCTTCGAGCGGAACGCTCGCTCGCACAGCGTGTCGGACTGCGCCAGCTCTTCAGCCCGGAGCAGGTTCGTGAAGCGGTTCACAACCCGCCAACGAGCACGCGCGCCTACTTTCGGGGCCAGTGCGTGGCCCGCTACCCGGACCAGATCGTGGCTGCGAACTGGGACTCCGTGGTCTTTGACCTCGGCCAGGGCCCGCTCCAGAGGGTTCCTATGATGGACCCGCTGCGAGGTACCGCCGAACTGACGTCTGACTTGCTAGAAACGTGTCCAACGGCCGATGACCTACTCGAAGCACTAGACAGGTAGAACTGAAGATATGAGTGAACAAGAGCGAATCCAGAAACAGCGCGTCGAGCGCACCGCCGAAGTGGCGAGCGACGTGTCGGTGGACGCGACCAAAGGCGAGCAGTTGAAGGCCGACCTTGACGATCTGCTCGACGAAATCGACGAGGTGCTCGAGGAGAACGCCGAGGAGTTCGTGCGCAACTACGTGCAAAAGGGCGGTCAGTAGTCCATGGGCCTTCCGCTGTACAGCGCTCACAGTGATCCCGGACCGTCGTTCTTCCATTACGCCGAAGGCGCGGGTCTGACGACGTCGCCGGGGCCCACGGACTTCGCACTGCCACACGCGACCACCATCATTGCCGTGCGGTACGTGGGCGGGGTGGTGATGGTTGGCGACCGCCAAGCAACGGGTAATTACATCGCTAGTCGCGACGTGCGAAAGATCGAAGCCGCTGATCGATACACCGCGATTGCCATTTCGGGTACAGCGGCACGCGGCATCGAGTTCATCAGAATGGCGCAGCTCTCCTTCGAGCACTACGAGAAGATGACCGACGCGACCCTGAGCCTCGAGGGCAAGGCGAACTACCTCTCGCCAATAATCCAACGGAACAATCTCACGTCGCCGCTGATGGTGCTGCCCCTGCTCGCGGGCTGGGACCCGAGCCACCAGGTCGGGCGAATCTTCGAGTACGACGGCGCCGGGGGCTGCTACGAACGCCTCGATTTTTCAACCATCGGTTCGGGTTCACCGTTCGCCGAGAACACCCTGCGCCTGGGATTTCGCAGCGACCTCGACCTAGAGGCCGCTCTGCAGCTCGGGGCGCTGGCCCTCTACGAAGCCGGCGACAACGATCCGAGCACCGGGGGACCCGACTTCGTTCGCAATCTCTATCCGATGATGGTGACGATCAACGCCGACGGCTTCCAGGAGCTGGCCAACGATGACATCGCGAACCGTTTTCGAGCGATCAACGAGCGTCGTACCCAAACGGGGGGCCTCGCCGGAGGCACGCTGCGATGAGCAATTACTTCTACGTCGCGCCCGAGCAGTTGATCAAGGACCGTGCCGAATTCGCGCAGAAGGGGATTGCCAGGGGGCGTTCAATAGTGGCGGCGATCTACGAAGTTGGTGTCGTCATGGTCGCCGAGAACCCTTCCGCGTCGCTGAACAAGATCTCCGAGATCTACGACCGCATCGCCTTCGCCGGGGTTGGTAAGTACAACGAATTCGACCGCCTGCGCGAGGCGGGCATTCGCTGGGCCGACGGCACCGGTTTCACCTACTCGAGAGAGGACGTCGACGCGCGGGCGCTGGCCAACTACTACGCCCAGCACGTCGGCGACATGTTCACCGAGGGTCCCAAGCCCCTCGAAGTCGAGATTCTGGTAGCCCAGTTGGGCAGCAAGTTCCGCCCGACCAAGCTCTACCGGATCGCCTATGAGGGCACCATCTCCGACGAGACCCGCTTCGCGGTGCTCGGCGGCGACGCCGAGACCATCAAGGGGCGCTTCGCGGCGTCCGAGGAGAGACTCGAGCCGCTCGCCACGACGCTCAAGAACGCGGTGGCGGCCCTCGCGGGGCCCGACCGTACGATCCCGGTTGCCGACCTCGAGGTGTGCCTCCTCGAGGACCGCGGGAGTCGGCGCACCTTCAAGCGCCTCACCGACGACGAACTGAGTGAGCTCCTGCGCTGAGCGGTCAGCGACGGCCCCGACCATGCTGCGGCGCATCTACGGCATCGAAACCGAGTACGGCATCACCTTCTCACTGCGCGGTCAGCGTCGACTCAGCCCCGACGAGGTCTCGCGGTTCCTCTTTCGCAAAGTGGTCGCCTGGGGCCGTTCGAGCAACGTCTTCCTCGAGAACGGGAGTCGGCTGTATCTCGACGTCGGCAGCCACCCGGAATACGCGACCGCCGAATGCGACACCCTGGCCGACGTGGTCGCCCAGGACAAGGCCGGCGAGGCGATCCTGCGTGAATTGGTCGACTACGCCCAGAACCAGTTGGCGGACGAGGGGATTCGTGGCGATATCTACCTGTTCAAGAACAACACAGACTCGTCGGGCAATTCGTACGGTTGCCACGAGAACTACTGCATCGAGCGCATCGACGATCTGAGCCGCCTCGAGCAGGTCTTCATCCCGTACCTCATCAGTCGCCAGATCTTCACGGGCGCCGGCAAGGTCGTGACGAACGCGAAGGGCACGGTGTACTCGATGAGCCAGCGCGCTGAGCACATCTGGGAGGCGATCTCGTCGGCCACCACCCGCAGTCGGCCCATCATCAACACCCGCGACGAGCCGCACGCCGATCCCGAGCGGTACCGGCGTCTTCACGTCATCGTCGGCGACTCCAACATGAGCGAGTTCGCGACCTATCTGAAGGTGGGGACCGCCAGCGTGATCCTCGCCATGATCGAAGACAAGACAACGGTGCTGCGCGACTACAACATGGCCTCGCCGATCAACGCGCTGCGCGACATCTCCTACGACCTCTGGAGCAAGGAGCCGGTCAAGCTGAGCAGTGGACGCGACATGACCGCCCTCGAGATCCAAGAAGACCTCTGCGAGCGCGCCGAGTTGTTCTTGCAGAACCACCAGCTGCCGGCCGACCAGGTCCACGCGGTGCGTCTGTGGCGCGAGGTGATCGAACAGTACCGCAGCGATCCGATGATGCTCGCCGATCGCGTCGACTGGATCGCCAAGCTGCAGATCATCGAGCGCGAGCGCGAGCGCAGCGGGGTGGAACTCAGCGATCCGAAGATCGCCCTGATCGACCTGCTGTACCACGACACGAACTACGAACGGGGCCTCTACTACCGTCACCAGTCCCGCGGGCACTTCCAGCGCATGGTGAGCGACGACGACATCGCCGCGGCATCACAGACGCCACCGGCGACCACGCGCGCCCACATGCGTGGCACGTTCATCAAGGCCGCCAAGCAGTGGCGGCGCGACTACACCGTGGACTGGGTCCACCTGAAGCTGAACGACGAGATGCAACGGACCGTGCTGCTCAAGGATCCATTCAAGAGCAATGACGATCGATTCCAGAAGTTGCTGCTCTCGCTCGAGCGCCACGACCGGCGCGAGTAACCTAACTCCGTGCTCGAAGAGACTCCCACCGAACCCTTTGCCGCGCCGCTGCCCGAGAGCGGCGGCGGCGGCGCGTCTGCGCGACGGATGAAGCATCGCCGTCGAGTGGTCGCCGAGTGGATCATCATCGTGATAGCCGCGGTGCTGGTCTCATTCCTGATGCGCACGTACGTCGTGCAGACCTTCTACATTCCGTCGGCGTCGATGGAGCCCACGCTGCAGATAGGCGACCGGATCATCGTCTCCAAGTTGAGCGTGGACTTCGGCACGATCCATCAGGGCGACATTCTGGTCTTCAAGGCACCACCCGCCGAGCACTGCGGTGAAGTGGTGACCGACCTCGTAAAGCGCGTCATCGGGTTGCCGGGCGACCACCTGACCTCAAAGGGCAACACCATCTACGACAACGGACTGGCGGTCAAAGAGACCTGGACCCACAGTGAGCCGCTCGGTACCTCCATTGGCAATGTCATCGTACCGCCGAACGCGTACTTCATGATGGGCGACAACCACGCTGACTCGTGCGACAGCCGGATGTGGGGCAGCGTGCCCAAGGCCGACGTCATTGGCAAGGTTTTCCTGCGAATCTGGCCCGTGTCACGAATTGGCTTCCTCTAAGAGTTGAACGCGGCGCCGCCTCTAGAATGGGGCCGTGTTCAGTTTGAGTCCAATCAAGATCATGGTGATTGTGGCCGTGGTGTTGCTGCTCCTCGGACCCGACAAACTGCCCGACGTCGCCCACAAACTCGGATCCAGCTGGCGCGCCCTGAAACGGATTCAAGAGCGCGTTGAATCCGAGGTTCGCGAGGCGATTCCCGACCTGCCGAGTTCGGGTGATATCGCGCGAATAGCCCGTAGCCCGGTCAATCTGCTCAATCAGTTGGCCGACCGGGTCGACGCCAAGGAAGAGATAGCGCTGGCCAGCGAAGCTGCGCCTTCGTCCGAGGAACCCCCCGACGAGCCCGAACCGCTGATCGCTCCGGCACCCGACGTACCCACCGTCGTCCGCTCCAACGACACGCCGCCCTCGTTCGACCCGTCGCTCAACTAGGTCGGTCATGGCACGATTCCGCGATGCCGCGTCCGGCATGACGTTGGCCGAGCACCTCGCCGAGGCCCGCCACCGTTTTCTGCTTTCCACCGTGGCCGTGATGAGCCTCGGGGTCGTGGCCTTTCTCATCTACCCCCAGATACTGCACGTGCTCCAGCAGCCCTACTGTCGCGCCGTTCCGCGGCACTGCACCTTCCTCGTGACCAATCCACTGGATGGTCTGACGCTTCGCATCAAGATTGCGTTCTTTGGCGGGCTGCTCTTCGCGTCACCCGTTCTCTTCTGGCAGGTCTGGCGGTTCATCACCCCCGGACTGAAGGCGAAGGAGCGGCGCTACGCGGTGCCCTTCGTGGCGGCCTCGCTGACGTTCTTCATAGCGGGGGTCGTCGTGGCCTACTTCAGCTTCGGTCACGCCATCGCCTTCCTGCAGGCCATTGGCGGCAAATCACTCATCAGCGCCTACAACCCGAACCAGTACCTGACGTTGTTCCTGCTGATGATGTTCATCTTCGGGGTCACTTTCGAATTCCCGGTCGTGCTCGTCGCGATTGAGCTTGCCGGTCTGGTGACGCCGAATCAACTCCTGAAGTCCTGGCGATACGCACTCATCGGCATCACCATCGCCTCGGCGGTCTTCACGCCCAGCGGCGACCCACTCTCGATGATGGCGCTGGCCGCACCGCTCACCATCTTCTACTTCATGTCCATTGGCATCGGCAAGCTGTTGCGCCGGTGACCTCGGGAGACTATCGAAGTCGCTTCATAGAGAATCTCGGTTTCGGCGCCGATGCGTTCCAGCTCGACGCCATTGACGCCATTGACCAGCACGTCAACGTGCTCGTCAGCGCGCCCACCGGTTCGGGAAAGACCCTGATTGCCAACTACGCCATCGGACGGGTGCTGGAACGAGGCGAACGGGCCTTCTACACGACGCCCCTGAAGGCGCTCTCCAACCAGAAGTACCACGAATTGAGCGCACTGTTCGGTGTGGGGCGCGTCGGCCTCTTGACGGGTGACAACTCACTCAACCGCAGCGCCGACGTCATCGTCATGACTACCGAAGTGCTTCGAAACATGCTGCTCACCGATTCAGAGCAACTCATGTCGCTCGGCCTAGTGGTGCTCGACGAGGTGCACTACCTGCAGGACCCCTTTCGCGGCGGCGTATGGGAGGAGGTCTTGATCCTCACCCCATCGGCAGTCCGCTTCGTCGCCCTATCGGCCACCATCGGCAACGCCAACTTCGTGGGGGAGTGGTTCAGCGAGGTGCGCGGCCCGACCAGCATCATCGTCGAGAAGGAACGCCCCATCAAATTGCACGATCACGTCGCCATCGTTCGTCGCGGCCAGCCCCAGGCCGAAATTGTCGACCTGCTCGACGGCGAGCGTCTTTCCGACGATTCACGTCGCATCGACAACATGATGAAGGCGACACGCCGATTCCGGCCCGGTCCCAAATGGAGTGGTCCCAAATCGAGTGCGCCTCCTCCGCCGTTCCGCTCGCCTCGGCGAAGCGAACTGCTCCAGGCGCTCGAACTCGCCGACCTCCTGCCGGTCATCGTGTTCATCTTCTCCCGCGCCGCCTGCGATGACGCCGTGCACCAGTGTCGACGCGACGGTCTCTTGTTCACCACGCCCGAGGTGCGCCACGAGATCGAGGAGATCGCCCACTCGCGCCTCACCGGATTCTCCGACGACGATCTGAAGGCGCTCGAGTTCTCGGATTTCATCGACAGCCTGCGACGAGGTCTGGCGATGCACCACGCCGGGATGGTTCCGGCCTTCCGCGAGATCGTCGAGGCGTGCTTCGAGCGCAACCTCTTGGCGGTCGTCTTCGCGACCGAGACATTGGCCCTGGGCGTCAATATGCCGGCGCGATCCGTGGCCCTCGAGAAGTTCACGAAGTACTCCGACGCCGGGCGCAAGTTCCTCACGAGCGGCGAGTTCTCCCAGATGACCGGGCGCGCTGGTCGACGGGGCCTGGACGACGAAGGTCACGCCATTGTCTGCTTCACGAACGAAGTGGCGCTGCACGACGTGGCCCGCGTGGCCTTGGCGCCGCCCTCCGACCTGCACTCCTCGTTTCGCCCGACGTACAACTTCACCGCCAACCTGATCAATCATTTCGAATTCGAGACCGCGATTGAGGTGGTGCAACGCTCCTACGCCCAGTTCGAAGCAGACCATCGCCCGACCGGCACCAAGCGTCCCCTCGGAGAGCAGATGATCGCTCGCCACCACGTGCTCGAGGAGTTGGGGTACGCCGAAGGGTGGAAGCTCAACCAGAAGGGCCAACTGCTGCGCTCGATCTATCACGAGTGCGATCTCCTGATCGCCGAGTCCATTGGCGCGGGCGTCTTCGAGGGACTGGAACCGGCGCAACTGGCGGGGCTGCTTTCGTGCTTCGTCTTCGAGTCCAAACGGTCCTCACGCACTCCCCACGCCGCCAAACACGTCACCACGAAGAAGAAGCGCTCGCTGAACGATCGTCTGGGTCAAGAACGCCGCGGCAACATCAGCGAGCGCATCCGTGAGATCTCGGTGACGGCTGCGATGATTCGCGAGATCGAGGAACGCTTCAAGGTTCCCCACGCCAAGGAGCCCGACGGCAAGTTCGCCACGACGATCGCCGCCTGGGCCAGGGGGGCATCGCTCGGCACCGTTCTGGACCTGGCGGACGTCGAGATCGGCCAGACGTCGCCCGGCGACTTCGTGCGAAACGCCAAGCAGGTGGCCGACCTCTGCGAGCAGCTGTCGAGGATGCACCACCTGACCGACGTCGCGGACGTGGCCGCAGAGGCCCGCGAGGCGGTGCTGCGCAGCGTGGTGGCGGGTGCCTCCAGCGTCCACCCACTCGCGTAGATTCAGTTCTAATCTCGTAACTCCATGCACACCTACGTCGCCGAAGAGTTCACCGATGCCGAGGTCTCGATTCTTCGCCGGTATTTCACCAATCTCGAGGGGCCGGTTTTCGCCCTGGTGAACCTCCCCGAGGTCGTAAAAGGGGCCCTCTTCGCGCGCTACTCACGCTCGTCAAAGAGTCTGCGCCGGCTGTTCCTCGACGAGTTCGTGGGCGACCTGGACCTCTCGGGCGACGCTTCGGTCGACGCCACCATCGGGCTTGACCGGGCGGACGACCTCTACCAGAAGATCTTCTACGAGTACGGCGACGACTCCGTCGCCCAACTCGGCGGCGTGCACCTGGCGTGCGAGCAAGCGAGCAACATCCTGACCAAGGTGCTGGAGTGGGGCCGTCTCATGAGCTATCTGGAGCAGTCGACGCGCTACCTCGGATACGACCGTCGACTCGGGAACGGTCACTACCGCTTCTACCGCGATCACGACGTTCTCGAGTCGCGCTTCGGCGCGCGCTACGTCGGCGAGATGGACCGAATGTTCGACACCTACGCGGAACTTCTGCCGCGACTCACCGAGTGGCTGACCAAGAAGTTCCCCAAGACCCCGGAGGACACCGACTTCGTCTACCGTCAGGCCATTCGAGCCAAGGCGCTCGACGCGGTGCGCGGGCTGCTTCCCGCCAGTTCCCTTTCCAACCTCGGAATCTACGCCTCGGGCCAGGCCTACGAGGCTCTCCTTCTTCGCATGCGAGCCCACCCACTGCCCGAGGTGCGCGACTACGCCCAGATGATGATGGACGAACTGATGAAGGTCATCCCGTCGTTCCTGAAGCGGGTCGAGGTCGCCGAGCGGGGAGTGGCGTGGACGGCCTACCTCGCCAACACGCGCGGCGCCACGCGAGAGCTCGTGCGTTCGATGTGGGATGACCTGGCGGCGAACGAACCGGGCGAGTCCGTGCGATTGGTGGCCTACGACCCCGAGGGGGAGCGCCGGGTACTCGAAGCCATCGTCTTTGCGAACTCATCAATGTCAAATGACGAGGCGGTTCGCCGCGTCGATTCCCTGAACGAGTTGGAGCGTTCGAACCTGATGAGGGTCTACGTGGGCGAGCGGCGCAATCGTCGCCACCGCCCCGGGCGCGCCTTCGAGCGCACCGACTACCGCTTCGAACTCGTGACGGACTACGGTGCGTTTCGCGATCTGCAGCGCCACCGCATTCTGACGATCGAGTGGCAGCCACTGACCGTTGACCTGGGCTACGACGTCCCCGAGGTCATCCGTGAGGCCGGCCTGGCCGAGCGATACGAGGAGTCGCTCCAGCGCTCCGCCGACCTGTTCCAGGACATGCGCGGCGAGTTCCCCGAGCAGAGCCAGTACGTCGTCGCGCTGGCCTTTCGAATTCGCTACGTGATGCAGATGAACGCCCGAGAGGCGATGCACCTGATCGAACTGCGCTCCGGCCCCCAGGGGCACCCCAGCTACCGACGAGTCGCTCACGAAATGGTCCGGCTCATTCGCGAAGTGGCTGGTCACACCGCGATTGCTGATTCTATGCAATATGTAGACTTTTCTGAAACCGACCTGGAACGCCTTGAGGCGGAACGAAGTGCCGAGCGAAATCGGCTGAATCGCTAGCAATACCAAGCGATTATCAATTCCTTATCCAGAAACGCCACACGCACGGTCAAAAAGGCTCTACACTGCCAGCGCTACAGAAGAGGAATTTATGGCAAGTAATGGCGACACAGAAGAAGTATTTGATGAAGAAGAACTCGCTGAGGGCTTCGACGAGGAGATTGTGGGCGTCGACGAGCTCGTCGACGTCGCGGACGTTGACGAGCTCGACGTCGAGGAAGTCGACGTCGACGAGGATGTCGAGGGCGACGACACCGTAGAGATCGAGGACGAAGAGGTCCTGGTCGAGGTGGCCGTTCCCGAAGAAGAAGAGGACGTGGTTGACGACGCCGACGTGGAGCTCGCGCTCGATGAGGTGCTCGCCGAGACAATTCGCCGCACCACCACACCCGAGGATGACGAAGAGGCGGTGGGGGAGGTCGACACCGCGATTGACGCGGCTGAGGCGATCTTGCCCAAACAAGATGACGAGTTTCGCTGCGCGTCCTGTCGGCTCTTGAAGAAGACCAGCCAGCTCGCCGAGAGGTCGAAGTTGCTCTGCCGCGACTGCGTGTAATCGCTTGACCACGAGTCGCCGCGAGGACCGAAGTTGATCGTGGCGTTCAAGCTCGCCACCGACGCGTCCGACGATCTCTTGAGCCTGTGGGGCGACGCCGTTCGCGTGGCGGGCACGAAACGCGGTGGCCCGGAGCTGGTCGCCACCATTCGCGGCGATACCGCCGTTGACCAAATGGTCGGTCACCTCGTCGACCAGCGAGGGCTCTGGCTGGCGACCAGGGGCACCGCGACCGTCGGATTCGTCGTGTACCGCGACCGCGTGATTGAGGCGCTCTATGTTGATCCCCACCACCGCCGGCGAGGAGTGGCGCGCTCGATGGTGAATGCGCTTCGCGAACTTGAGCAGCCACCGGTTGACGCCTTAGCGCTGCCCGGCGATCGGGCGACCAAATCGCTCTACGAGTCCTTCGGCTGGAAAGCGCGACTGCTTACGATGCACGCCGAGTAGTGGGCCGGCGCGGTGCGCGCGTCGGTGGCGGTGGCGGTGGCACCCTCATCCCCAGCAACTTGGCGAACTCGGGAATCGCCCCGGCGTTCTTGATGGCGAGTGCCTTGCACGATTCGTCCCCGGGAATACCCTGCGGTTTCACGTTTCGACGTATGGACGTGTCGACGGCCAGCGTCACGATCTCGCTCCACAGCGCCACGTTCTGTTCTGCCGTCAGCGCCTCGGAGGTGATGGCCACGACTTTGGTCGCCATCTCGGCACTGACCCGCGTCGACATGTCTGGCGGACGAGCCACCAGGCGCAACGCCTCGGGCACGTTCTTGGATCCCACCGCGGCCTCGAGCTTCTCGTTCCACTGCGTGCGCAGCGTCTCGAGACGAGCCGTCAACGCGGTCTGGAGTTCCTTCAACTGCGCTCGCGACTCTTCGTCAAGCGACACGGTCTTGGCTGACGTCACCACCGCGCGCAGATCGCGCAAACGAAGTTCACGTCCAGCGGCGACCGCTCCGGACGCGCGGTCCTTCCAGAGCGCCAGGTTCGTGCGGCCGAGTAGATCCTCGGCGATGCGGTCAATGGTGGCGGGGTCGACCGTCGTGCGTCCCTGGGCCGTGGCGTTCTTGTTCTGCTCCGCGACGGCGTTACGCACGGCGGGCATGCCGCCGCGAAGCAACTGCTCGGCGACGGGAAGCTGCTCGGGCGAGAGCGTGGCGAGCAGCGCGTTGCGGTGCGTCGTCGTCATCGGCGGCTGGCTGGGACCGCTCGGACGCTCACCGCGACCGGGACGGCCGGACCGCTCGGATCGAGCACCCCGGTCGGGGCGTGGCCCGCGCTCGGCACTGGTGCCCCGGTCGGGGCGGGGCCCGCGTTCGGGACTGGTGCCGCGGTCGGGACGGGGTGCACGTTCGCTGCGAGGACCGCGCTCGGCGCCTCCTTCGACAGTCGGACGTTCCTTTCCGCTTGGTCGGTCCTTCGTCGAGGGACGGCCCGTGGGGCGCTTCGCGCCCTCGTAGCGGTCGCCCTCGCGACGTTCTGCGTCTCGACGCCCACCACGACCCTTGGGTGCGTAGGTGACGACGACGTCCGGGCCGGTCTTGGTGGTCGGGATCAACTGCAAACGCTCGTTGCGGGGGTCCAGTGGCGATGCGGTCTTGGGCGCCATCACCGAGAGGACCTCAATGCCCTCCATGTACTGCTCGACGTCGGCTCGGTAGACGCCGCCCACCACGGCCCCACCGGGCACCAACGATGCACTTAAGACGCCCTTCGGGAGCTTCGCGCCCGCGGCGCGCCACGTAGCGACGTCGCCCTTCAGGCTGGTGATTTCGATCTCAATCCGGCGAGACATAGGGTTCCAATCTAGTCGTTGGACTCACGCCAAATATTTCACTCAGATTTAGATGAATTTTAGGTTGGGGTGCCTAGCATGGCCCGGTGAGTGACTTCCCATCAGACGCCCCAGACCATAGACCTCTCAACGAGTCGGCGATGTCGCCGACCCCGCAGCCCTACGGCTCGTCACTGCTTGCGTCCGAGCCCGATGCCGGCGCACCCGGCGCGGCGTCGGACGCCACAACCACGAGCCCCGAGAGCGGGGGAGCACCTGATCACGCGGGTTCTGACCCTCGGGCCTCGGCGCCCTTCGTCGACGCCGCCCCGCTTTCCTCGCAGGGGCACCCATCGCGCACCCCCTGGTCGACCCGCATCTCGCTGTTGCTCGTGGCGGCTCTCGTGGGCGGTCTCGCCGGTCACTTCAGCGCACCGAGGTCCGGTGGTGCTGGCCTCACCGTGAACGCCGTGAGCACTGCGCCGGGCGGTGCGATTCTGCCCAGCGGCTTGAGCATTCCAGCCCTGGTGCAGAAGGTCACCCCATCAGTCGTCTCCATTGACGTGAAGGGACAGGGGACCGAGGATCAGGGCACCGGCATGATCATCTCCGCGAACGGCTACGTCATTACGAACAATCACGTCATCGCCGCCGCCGCGGGTGGGGGCACCATCACCGTCACGCGCACCGGATCAACCAAGAGCCTTCCCGCGACGCTGATCGGCACCAATCCCGTTGACGACGTCGCCCTCATCCGCATCAGCGGCGCCTCGAAACTCCAGAGCGTGACCTTTGGCAACTCGAACGCCCTGGTGTCGGGTGACGCCGTGGTCGCGATCGGCAACGCCCTCGGCCTCGCCGCCGGCACGCCAACGGTGACCCAGGGAATAGTGTCGGCCCTCGGCCGCACCGTCACTGCGGGCACCTCTGCGACGTCCGAGACGCTCAACAACATGATTCAGACCGACGCGGCGATCAACCCCGGCAACTCCGGTGGTCCGCTGCTCGATTCGCACGGCGACGTCATCGGCATGAACACCGCGGTCGCCGGCACACTGCCCGACGGCACCAGTGCCCAGAACATCGGCTTCGCCATTCCCGTGGCGACCATCCAATCGTTGCTGAAGTCACTGATGGCCGGAGCCAGTGTCGTCAACCACGGCGCCTTCATCGGTGTGGAGATCATGTCGATGAGCCCGGAACTACAACTCCAGTACGGCTTCACCGTCTCATCGGGCGCCGTCGTGATGAGCGTCATCTCCGGAACCGGAGCCTCCAAGGCCGGTGTCCAGCAGGGTGACATCATCGTCAAGATCGACGGGATCCGGATCGGAAGCGCCCAAGACCTCACCAGCGTGGTCTCGGCCAAGCGCCCGGGCGATACCATCACGGTTGGGATTGTCCGGGGCAAACAGCATCTGACGCTAAAGATCACGCTCGGCACCCAGCCCGGCTAGGCCAGGGTGGCGATTCCGCCGTCAACGGGCAGGATGACGCCGGTGATGTAGCTGGCCGCCGGTGACGCGAGGAAGATTGCGGTGCCGGCCATGTCCGCCGGCCGGCCGATCCGCTTCATCGGTGCGGCGGCAGCTATCTCGTCGCCAAAGGCGTCGAGGGTCGCTCGCATCATCTTTGACTCGAACGGTCCGGGCGCGATCGCGTTCACGGTCACGTTCGGTGCGAGCTGCTTGGCCAGATGACGAGTGAGCTGGTGAACCGCGGCCTTGGACGCCGAGTACGCGTAGGTCTCCATCGCCGGCACGTGCAGACCGTCGATCGAGCCGATATTGATCACCCGCGCCGGACTCTCCGCGCTGCCGGCCGCCTCGAGCAGCGGGCGAAGGAACTTGGTCAGATGGAAGACGCCCTTGACGTTCAGTGCGAAGACGCGCTCGAAGGCCTTCTCGTCGTAGTCCGCCATTGGCGCGCCCCACGTCGCCCCGGCGTTGTTGACCAGGACGTCCAGATGGCCCTCACGGGCGGTCATCTCACTGGCCAGGCGACGGCACTCCTCCTCGGTCGAGAGGTCCGCCGGAATGGCGGTGCACACGCCGACTTTCGACAGCTCCGCGGCGAGTTCATTGCACGCCTCGACCTTTCGCGACGAGATGTAGACAATCGCCCCGGCCTCGACGAAACCGCGCGCGATCATCTCGCCAATGCCGCGACTCCCACCAGTTACGAGAACGACCTTGCCAGTGACATCAAAGAGAGGGTTCATCTGGCGAATTGTAGGGCATTGTCCGGGACTCGTTCACCGTCACCAGGAATGCGGTTCGAGGGCGGGGGAGCTCCGGTCGGCGTTCGTGGGCAGTGGCGAGGGCCTCTTCGACGTCGTGCGCCTGCACCAGTTCCTGGGTGACGCCCTTGAAGGGATCGCCCCAGATGACGCGAAAGAGGGTCGGCCCCGACGGGCTCGCGACTAACTAGCGACGCTGATGTTGGTGACTGCGGTCGCCACCACGTCAGAACTTCGACTTGGCGCGTACTGCGCGTGAATCGCCCAGGTTCCACCGGCCGTGAAGTTGAAGGCGCACTCGACGGTGCTCTTGCTCACGACCTGGTAACGACAGACGAGGTTCGACACGTTGGCGTCGGACGGGGCCACGGCCACGATGCGAACGACGCCCGGCGTACGTTCGGGCAGAACGTCCACGATGATGTTGAAGACGCCGTTGCTCGCCGACGCGGCGTCATTGTTGTCACTGAAGTCATAGGACAGCGAGACGTTGGCCTGGCCGGACGGACCGGACGGATCGGCACCAGCGGGAACCATGTAGATCCCGATACTGGAGGCCACGAAAAGAACGGCACAAAGAACTCGACGCATGAAGGCACTATACCAGTCTCCACCAGCAGTAACGCCGATAATGTTCGTTATGTAAAGTTAAGGTGAGACTTTAGGGTCTGGCCCTAGAGGGCTTTTCCCTCGACACTCCCCATCTCCAAGCCACAACACTTCACAAAGTAGTTTCGAAGTACCGATGCGAGCAAATATCACCCTTTCTCCCAAGCAGTTCGCTGTCGCACTCGGCGCAGTGGCTTTGGGTGGCGCGGCGGGGACGGTCCTTCGCGACCTGCTGACGGGACTTCAGCACACGCCCGTGCCGAGGGGTTCGATGACCTATTCGAACATCCCCGCCCAGACGTCCTGGACAAGTCAGATCCCGTGGATCCTGCTCGCCATCAACTTCACCGGCGTCCTTATCGCCACCAGACTTCTCCGCGGACCCCTGCGCCAGCACGACCCCAACGATCCAACGCGTTTGCTGTTGATCACCGGCTTCTTCGGGGGGTTCACGTCCTATTCGGGCCTCTTTGTCGCTTTCGCGGCCATCTGGCACCTCTCTATTGGCGGGAGCTTTCTGGTTGCCGTAGGGGCCGTCGTGAGCGGCGTTCTCGCGGGGTGGCTCGGTCTGGGCCGGAGACGAAGGTGACCTTGTTCTGGGTAACCCTTGCTGGCGCCCTGGGCTGCGTTGTTCGCTACGTCATGGAATACGCGGTGCGCCGACACCATCCCACGCGTCGTCCCTGGGCGACGGTCGGCGCGAACGCTCTCGGAAGCGGCATCGCTGGATGGGCGGCCTATCGATTGATCGGTTCGGCTGACGTCCAGCTGCGCACCATCATGCTGACTGGGTTCTGCGGGGGACTGACCACGTTCTCCTCGGCCCTGGCGATTCCGGCGCTCCTGCAGCGAGAGCACCACTGGGGTTACGCCGCAGCCCTGGTCGTCACTACCCCACTGTTTTGCGCCGGTGCCTTCGTGTTGGGCATGTCACTCGCCCACTGAACAGAACCGAATCGGGAAGCCGTGCGGGATCGAACGACCGGCGCCACGGGCCAAGGGCCGCAGCACTAAGACGGTGCTTCTCAGGCGATGCGGGCTTCGGCCTCGCGCACCAGCCATTGAAAGGTGGGATCAGGCTTCGCCAGGAGTTCGGGATGCCACTGGACCGCCAGCAAGTCACGCTCGGGTGTCTCGAGTCCCTCGACGACACCGTCGGACGCGCAGGCCGACACGATCAGCCCCTTGCCGACGTGACTCACCGTCTGATGGTGCAGGGAGTTGACCGGCCACTTCGACGGCAAGAGGGACGAGGTAAGTGTTCCCGGCACCACCTCCACGTCGTGGGTCGCGGTGCGACCGTCGACGTCCCACTGCGGGTGTCCCGCTCCTTCGTCGATTTCCACGTGCTGGCGGAGCGTGCCTCCAAAAGCGACGTTCACGAGTTGAAGACCGCGACAGATGGCCAGTATCGGAATCGATCGCTTGCGCGCTGCGGCGAACAATATGAACTCCCACTCGTCGCGATCCTGTTCGAGTTGACCGAGTTGGGAGTGTGCTTCGGCGCCGTAGTGCGAGGGATCGAGGTCCGCTCCCCCACTCAGCACCAGGCCGTCGATGCGCTCGACGATCCCCTCGACGTCGGCGTCGCGGGTGAGCTCAACCGGCAGTCCCCCCGCGGCGACGACCGACTTCGAATAGTCCGAGAAATGGAGATCGAACGTCAACTCGCTCATGGCGGGAGGCACGTGGCCTCCCAGGAACCTCGCGGGCCACCGGCGCCCCGTAAGTCCGATCAGTGGTTTTCCCATCAACAAATTGTACGGCGTCGTGCGCTGCAGCGCTGTACGTCAGCGAGCAGCGCGAACTCGCCCAACTCTCACGCCTGGTCCTCGGTCAGATCACCGACGTCAGCTCGACGGCCAAGGATCAGCGCTGCGCCGCGTCCTCGGTGGCGACGAGGTGACGTGCGGCACGGGCCTCGTCAACGCGCGAGACCGGGGTGGTCTGGGGAGCGCGATGCAGGGACTCCGGATCGCTGGCCGCTCTGCGTTCGATGCGCTCGATCGCCTCGGCCAACGACTCGAGCGTCTGCAGACTCTCGGTTTCGGTTGGTTCGAACATCAACGCCTCATCGACGATCAACGGGAAGTACACGGTCGGCGAATGAAAGCCCTCTTCGAGCAGCGCCTTTGCCACGTCCAGACCCCGCACCCCGTACTTGGCCTTCAGCGGCGCGGCGGTGAGAACGCACTCGTGCATACACGTACGGTCGTAGGCGGCGGGCAGCGTGGCGCTCAGTCGCTTACGGAGCCAGTTGGCGTTCAACACGGCGTGCTGGGCGACTCGGGTGAGGCCGTCGCCCCCGTGCACGTCGATGTAGGCGAGCGCCCGCGCGAGCACCATGGCGTTGCCGTGCCAGCCGTGGACGCGACCGATGGACCTCGCGGGCGTGGTCCAGTCGAACGTGCCATCGGCGAGCCTCGTCGCCTTTGGTCCGGGCAGGAACTCGGCCAGACGCGACGACACCGCGACGGGCCCGGCTCCGGGCCCTCCCCCACCGTGGGGAGTCGCGAAGGTCTTGTGCAGATTCATGTGCACGATGTCAAAGCCCATGTCGCCGGGGCGCACCACGCCGAGAATGGCGTTCAGGTTGGCCCCGTCGTAGTAGAGCAGTCCGCCGACGTCGTGCACCGCCGTCGCGATTTCGGTAATCTCCTCTTCGAAGAGTCCAACGGTGTTGGGATTGGTGAGCATTATCCCCGCGACGTCGGGGCCGAGTGCCGCCTTCAGGGCGTCGAGGTCCACGAGACCGCGATCGTTCGAAGAGATTGTCGTCACCTCGTAACCACCTAACGTCACCGACGCCGGGTTGGTGCCGTGCGCCGAGTCGGGAATGAGCACCCGTCGACGGGGATCCCCGTTGGCGGTGTGGAACGCCCGCATCAACAACAGTCCCGTCAACTCACCCGCGGCGCCCGCAGACGGCTGCAGCGTCGCGGCGCTCATGCCGGTGATCACACAGAGGGTCTCCTCCAGCGTGACGAGCAGGTCGAGCCAGCCCTGGGTCAGCTCGGCCGGTGCACCGGGGTGCACCGAATTGAGCCCCGGATCGGCCGCCACCGCATCGCAGAACTTCGGGTTGTACTTCATCGTGCACGAGCCGAGTGGGTACGCCCCGAGATCGACCGAGAACTGACGGTGCGACAACCGCGTGAAGTGCGCGACGAGGTCGCGCTCGGAGACCTCCGCCAGGGGAACCACGTCAGGGTTCAGGTGGGTGCTCGGCACGAGCTCGTTCAGCGGAGTCGCCGCAACGCCGGTGGTGCGCAGTTGATAGGCGGCACGACCGGCCACCGACATCTCGAATATCGTGGGCTCGATGTCGTGGCCGAGCAATGGCGCCGATGCGGCGCGACCTCCGGGAAGTGCCTTCGCCGCCATCACGAAACCGCCTTTCGAAGAAGGTCGACGTAGTTGTCGAGTTCGGCCCGGGTGCGTCGCTCGGTCACGGCGACGAGCAGCACATCGTCGATATCGTCGTCAATCGAGGGATCGGACCCTCCGGCCAGCGCCGACACCGCCAGTCCTCCGAGTACGCCTTCGTCGGCCATCCGATGGAGCACGCCCAGCGCGCTCTCGGGGAGGCGAACGGCGAACTCCCGGAAGAACGGCTGGGTTGAAACGGCCCGGACACCGTCAATCGCAAGCAGCTGATCGTACAGGTAGTGCGCGCCCTGCGCGCAGCGCGTCGCCACCTCGCGCAGGCCGTACGTCCCGAGCCACCCGAGCTGGATGGCCGCGGTGACCGCCATGAGCGTCTGATTCGTACAGACGTTCGAGGTGGCTTTCTCGCGGCGGATGTCCTGTTCGCGAGCGCGCAGCGTCGTCACGAACGATCGACGATCGTTCGAGTCAACGGTCTCACCCACGATGCGTCCCGGTAGGCGTCGGATCTGTTCGAGGGTGCAGGCGAAGAGTCCCAGGTACGGACCACCGTACGAGAGCGCGGTGCCGAAGGGCTGGCCCTCCCCGACGAAGACGTCAGCCCCCCACTGGCCCGCGGTCTTCAGCACGCCCGCGGCGACGGGATCGGCGCCGATGACGAGGAGCGCACCGTCGGCGACGGCCATCTGCTTCGCCGCCGTCAGGTCCTCCAGGATTCCTAAGTAGTTCGGATAGGCCGCGACCACGGCGGCGGCTCCCGAAGCGTCCACGCCTGCCCAGTCCGTCACGCCGTCCTTCAGGGGCGCTTCGACAATCTCGTGACCCGTTCCCTTCGCGAACGTGCGGGCGACCGCGCGCCAGTGGGGGTGCACGCCTGACGAGATCACCATCTTGGACCGTCCGGTCGCCCCCGCGGCCAGATTGAGCGCTTCGACCAGCGCGGTGGCGCCATCGTAGAGCGACGCGTTCGCGATGGGCAGTCCACTCAGTCGCGAGATCAGTGTCTGGTATTCGAAGATCGCCTGCAGAACCCCTTGGGCGACCTCGGGTTGATACGGCGTGTAGGCCGTCACGAACTCAGAGCGCGAACCGAGCATCTTCACGACCGCCGGAATCTCGTGGTCGTAGGCGCCAGCGCCTGCGAAGCACGTCATGTCGGTCGTCGTGGCCCGGTTGGCATCGGTGAACCGCTCGAACACCGCCGCGACGTCCGGCTCGCTCATGCCCGCGGGCAGATCCAACCCCTGGGAGAGTCGAACCGCCGCCGGAATATGCGCGAAGAGTTGATCCAGCGAGTCCATTCCGAGAAAACCGAGCATCGCGGCGACTTCGTCGGGCGTGTGGGGAAGGTAGTCAGCCACGTCAACGAGCCTTTCGTACGAAGGGAAGCGCCGTGACACTCGCGGGAATCTCACGCCCGCGAAGGACCACGACGACCGGCGTCGCGGGTTCGGGTTCGCCGGACAACAGACCCAGACCGATGCCGCGCTCCAGGACGGGCGAGAAATTTCCCGACGTCAACGTCCCGACCGAGTTCGCGTCGATGAACACCTCGCCGCCATCACGCAGCGGCTGACGGCCATCAGCCAGGACGCCGGTGAGCAGCCGACGCGGACCGCGCGCCCGTTCGGCTTCCACCGCTGCGCGACCCCTGAAGGCGGGCTTGTCCCAGCCGAGCACCCAGCCGAGCCGAGCCTCGAGAGTGGTCGACGTCAGGTTGAGTTCGTGTCCGTACAGCGGCAGCGCCGCCTCCAGTCGGAGTGTGTCGCGCGCGCCGAGTCCCGCGGGCGTGATACCGGCGCCGACCAGTGCTCGCAACAAGTCATCCGCCACCTCATTCGGGGCGGCGATCTCCAGACCCTCTTCGCCGGTGTACCCCGTTCCGGCGACGCGGACTTCCACGCCTCGGTAGTCGAAGCGGGTCACTCGAAACCGTCCGACGTCGGCAAATCGCGAATCAACGTCGGCGACTTTCGCACGGGCGTGGGGACCCTGCACGGCAAGGACGCAGCGCTCGTCCGTCACGTCCACGCCCGGAAGTGCCGACAGCACGCCGGAGGTATTGGAGGCGTTCGGCATGACGTCAAACTCTTCGGCGCCGAGCCACCACACGATGATGTCGTCGACGACGAACCCGTCGTCGTTCAAGAGATGCGTGTACTGGGCCCGCCCGGGCTCGACCTTGCGCAGATCGTTCGTCAGCGTGTTCTGCAGTGTCTCGAACATTCCGGCGCCATCGCAGCGCACGGTGCCCAGGTGACTGACGTCAAAGACCACGGCGTCGTTTCGACAGGCCAGGTGTTCGGCGACCGTGCCCGTTGCGTACTGCAGCGGCATCTCCCAGCCGCCGAAGGGAACGATTTTGGCCCCTAGCTCGACGTGGGTTTCGAAGAGAAATGGACGGCGGTCGGGCACGGAAACCATCCTAAGCCGACCTACGCCGCGTGGTCGGCGAGGGTGCCCAGATCGTGTCTTTCCAGAAGCGCCGTGAAGTCGCGCTGGTACACCACGAGCAATTCAATCTCTGGATAGAGAGTGCGGAATCGACGAACCTTTCGATTCTTCTTGGTGACCAGGCGCTGCTCGAGCACCGTCAACTCGATGAAGAGCCGAAGAGAAGGCACGTAGAAGTCGGGGCGAAAACCTCTGATCGGCTGCCCCGTCTCGTTCCACTCGAGGGGGAACTCCACGGGCTCATACGACCACGCCAGACCGTAGAGGGTCAGCAGATTCGCAAAAAGACCTTCGCTGGGGTGGGCAAACTTCGCACCCGTCGGTGTCGCCAAACTGGGGTGCCGATGACGAGGTTCGCCGATCGACGACGGGACTGTCACGCCGTACGGGTCTCTCTCCCCGACGTTGGGAGCTGCGCTTGGCGAAGCGTGGTTGTGAGTTCGGCAACCACGTTCGCGAGAGGGAAGATATTCAAGACCCCTTGACCGCCCCGCAGCAGGTCAACGAGGTCGCCGTCACTTTGGGCGAGCACCGAGCCGGTGTCGCTCAGCACGAGACTGCTCGAGGCCAGATCGGCTCCCAACGCGTTTCGCAGGCACTCGACCGCCTGTCGGGCCCGAGCCAACGAGAGTCCCGAACTGAGCAGCGACTTGATGACCTTCACTTCCAGGACGTCGGAGTACGAGTACGCCCGCTTCGAACCGCTGCCATTGGCTGGGGTGATCGACGGCGTCACCAGTCCGGTGCGCGCCCAGTAGTCCAACTGACGGTACGTCACGCCGGTGAGGCGACACACCATCGGGCCGCTGAATCCAGTAGTTACAGAATCTGCCATTCGTAGTCCCTCCCGACTGAGGCCTGTCCAGACTATCCCGGAGGACCACACGATTGTAGTTACGTTCGTGTCTATTCCACAAACAAATCTGGACGTCCCAGGAACGGCGATGAAGCCTCCGCATGCAGTCTCGGCGGTATCCGTCCTGCTCGGAACGCCAAATAGCCGGCGCGAACCGCGTCACGCAGGGCCTCAGCCATCAGCACCGGCTCCAGGGCCCGGTTAATCGCCGATGCCGCCAGGACGCCATCACAGCCCAACTCCATGGCGAGCGCGGCATCCGAAGCCGTTCCCACCCCCGCGTCGAGCAGAACGGGCACCGTGATCCGTTCGGCGATGAGCGCTATGGCGTGCGGGTTGCGGATGCCGAGACCCGAGCCAATCGGCGATCCGAGCGGCATCACCGCCACGCATCCGCACTGTTCAAGGCGCTGGGCCACGATGAGGTCGTCCGACGTGTAGGCCCACACCTCGAAGCCTTTTCGCACGAGTTGCTCCGCGGCGACCAGGGTTTCGGTGGTGTCGGGCAGGAGCGTGATGTCGTCGCCGATGACTTCGAGCTTCACGGCGTTCGTCTCAAAGGCCTCGCGGGCCAATTCAGCCAACTTCACCGCTTCGCTCGCGCTGTAGCACCCGGCCGTGTTGGGCAGCAGTGAGAAGTTCCGGCGCCGCAAGAGGTCGTAAATCGATCCCTTCACGCCGGGATCGACGCGCCGCAGCGCCACCGTGGCAATCGTCGCCTCTGAAGCGACCAGGGAGGCGTCGAGGATCTCTATCGAGCGAAAGCCCCCCGTGCCAACGATGAGGCGCGACGGAGAACTTAACGAACCGACCTGAAAGAGATCTCCCACATCATCCAGCGTACTGATCCCAGGGGTTCCCTCACTAAGGTTGACTCGGTGGAACCAATTACCGCTTTAACCATCGCCGGGTCGGATTCCGGTGGTGGCGCCGGCATTCAGGCGGACCTGCGAACCTTCAGCGCGTTCGAAGTGCACGGTACGACGGCGGTGACGGCCATTACGGCCCAGAACACCGTCGGGGTCAGTGCGGTCTACGCCGTCGAGCCCGAACTCGTGGTCCAGCAGGTCATGGCGGTCCTGTCCGACTTCACCGTCCGGGCGGTCAAGACCGGGATGCTGGCCCAGCCCAGCACGGTTGAGGCCGTGGCCGAACTCGCCCGCGAGGGTCTGCTCCCCCATTTGGTGGTCGACCCGGTCTTGGTCTCCTCCACCGGGCACCGTCTCATGGACGAGGGCGGGGTGCGGGCGTATCGCGAGGCGCTCTTGCCCTTCGCCACCATCATCACGCCGAACCTTCGCGAGGCGGCGGTCCTGTGCGAGGTTGACGTCCGTGACGTCACGACGCACGACGACATGCTGATTCTGGCCAATGCCCTCCTCGTCTACGGACCTCGTTACGTCCTGGTGAAGGGCGGTCACTTCACCGAGGCGACCTTCACCGAGCGTCGGGCGCCCGACATCTTGGTCAGTGCCGACGAAATGGTGATCTTCGACGCGCTTCGAGTCGACACGACAAATGACCACGGCACGGGCTGCTCGCTTTCCGCGGCCATCGCCGCCGGACTGGGTCTCGGCCGCTCGGTCAACGATGCGACTCGTGACGCCAAGTCATTCGTGCTGGCGGCGCTGATAAGCGCCGCGTCATGGCACCTTGGCCGGGGGCATGGTCCTATCGACCACCTAGGCTGGAATCGATGAACGAGCAGGTCAAGCCCCCGCTGACCACCACCACGAGCATCCTGCCGGCGATGGCGGTGTTGGGCATCGCGGTCGTGACCTTGGTGATCTTTCTCGCGATCAACCTCATCGCGAATCCCACGGTGAAATCGACTCCCACCACGATTCCGATCATCGTGGGAAGTCTCAACACCCAAGACGGAAGTGTCCTGCTGGCCGGTTGCCAACAGGCGGGCAACCCCCCGGCCGATATCGCAACCGCCCTTCTGGTACCGGCCACGACCCAAGCCACCGCACCCACGGTCCACCCCAACGGAGGCGCCGGCGACTACGACTGTCTTCGTACCCTCGTCACACGTGCCACGTCGGGCGAACTGCTCGGGTACTACACCGCACAGCTCCAGGCTCGGGGATGGAATCTCTTCTCCCACGGGTCCAGCAGCGGCGCCCCGCAACTGCTTTTCCAGAAGGCCGGTTCGGACACGTTCTACTGGATAGTCGGCATCACGGTCACCGCTCGACACGGCGCCACGTCGTACTGGACGTACCGGATCTACCAGAATTCAAGCGCGATCTAGCACCAGTTCCGGGGTCTTCACCGGCTGGTCGAAGCAGACCCACGACCACAACCCGAAATTGAGCGGATAGATGACGTAGCCAATGCGTGTCGACGACGCCGCGCAAATCATCGCGCCAAAGGCAACGGCCAGAAGCCCCAGGAGCTGGGAAAGCGACAGTGGCCAGTGGCGGCGAAGATACTTCGCCGCGAAGTACCCGCCAATCACCAGGATCACCGGCGCCAGCAGATGACCAAGCGGTGCCCACAACACCGTCAGCATGTGCCCGGGCAGCGGGCTCGCCGCCGGCGACCGCACGCCCGCGAGTCCGAGGGGGAACGCGAAGACATTCGACATGAACGCCCACGGCGCGTGCACGGCGAAGGGTGCGATGGAAACGACCACAATGGCCCCGATAATCAGTGCGACTTTCTTCCACGCGCTTCGACCGCTCTTTTCGCGCGTGACCAGTAGCGAGCCGACGGCGAGGGGCCACGCGGTCAACTTCATCGCCGCGGCCAGGGCGAGGCTGACGCCCGCCACGTAACTTGATCTTCGCTGCAGCGCCGCGACGCCGAGCAACAGCAGGGCCAATATCGGCATGTCGTCGCCGCCCGTCGCCAGGAAGAGCGCGCCGGTCGGCAGCGCCAGGAGTAATTGGGCCACGCGTATCTTCTTTGATCGCGACGCCCGCAGCATGAACAGAGCGAGCCCGCCCACCAGCATCGTCATGAGGGTCATGACGATGCGCGCGTCAGTGAGACCCGCGCTCTTGCCGGTCTCGGCGGACGGCAGGCCGAAGACGCTCATGAGGGGAAAATACGGAAAGAACGACTCGTAGGCCGGAATGCCCGGTACGGCGTCGACAATCTTCCCGTGCACCACGTAGGTGCGGTAGGGGTCCTGGCCGTTGATGAGGTTCCTCGCCGACCGAACGATCACCGAGACTTCTGGCTGGGCCTGACGCCAGCGCGCCTCGAGGGCCAGGGGCATTGCGACCGCGCCGAGCATGACGATCGTGAGCATCACAATCCGTACGACGTTTGTCTTACGAATCACGCGCCGTCCGAGAAACCAAGCGACGAGCGCTACGGCTGCGTACGGTGCGGCGGCGAGGTAGCCCCAGTGCCACTGAGCGGCCTCGCGGGACTCCCATCCGAGGCCTAGCGCGAAAACGGCCGACAGGCCGTAGAGGATCGCGTCGCTGTGCAGTCCATGAAGTGCAGTCCACCAGTTTACGGAACGAGCGCGCGCGTTAGAGAGCCGTACCAACACGCTCCAAGTGTAGTTACCGTCTCTGGCCGAACTCCGATTTGACCAAACCGCCGCCGGCGCTGCCTCATTACCCTTCCGGCTTCGCCGAGGCTCGCCGCACCGGGTAGAGCGTCACGGGAGGTAACCGTGAATCGAGGAAGTGCCGAATGATCCGGACACTCTCTTTCGTCCGTTCCTTCAAGACCGCGTGCGAGGTGCCCGGCACGATGGCGAGCTGCGATTCGGGCAGGGCCTCGTACATCGAGCACGTGTGCGACAGCGCTATGACCTCGTCGTCCCCCGCCATCACCAACACCGGGACATGGATATTGGCGAGATTCGATGTGCGCAGAATTGGTTCGGAGGCGAACATTTCGAGCGTCTTCTCCACCACTTCGCGAGCGTGGCGTCGTCCATCCGGCGATCGCTTGCCGAACTTCTTGGCCCACTTGGCAAACTCCTTGCCCGCAAAATCAATTGGCGGGGTTGAAACCAGTCCGCTGTAGTGGTAGTTGGCGCCCACCACGACGACCCGCTTGACCAAATCCGGACGACGCATCGCGACCAGCAGCGCGACTATGCCGCCGTCACTGTAACCAATGAGATGGGCGGGCTTGCCCAGGTACTCGAGGAATGCAATCGTCTCGTTCGCCATGGCGTTGTAGTGGAACGGCTCATCGGTGTCGGCGGTGCGCCCATGACCACGACGGTCGAAAGCCGCGATGCGGTAGTACTTCTCGAGGCGGGGACCGATCGAGCGCAGCAGGCTCGCACTGCTACTCATCCCCCCGTGCAGCAACACGACGGTCGGTCGCTTCTTCCGCTTCTTAGGCCTTTTGCCTATCGAAACCCACGTTCGATGACCGTTTAGCTTTATCTTCGCCATGCCAGTAATCGTATTCGCTGGGCGTTGAGATTTCGGGTTCTATCCTTTTCGCGTGAGAGCATTCGTAATCAGCGAGGTTGACGGCGTCTTGAGCACCGCGGTGAGCAGCGTCGACCTGGCGCCCCTCCAACCGTCCGACGTTCTCGTGAGGGTGGACTACAGCGGCGTCAACTTCAAGGACGCACTGGTGGCCGCGGCACCCAGTCGCGTACGCCGGGTGGCCACCCTGATCGGCGGCGTCGATGCCGCGGGCACCGTCGCGGACTCGCCGAATACCTCATTTCCCGCGGGAACCCGCGTGGCGGTGCACGGCGGCGACCTCGGAGTGGCCCGCGACGGTGGCTTCGCCGAGTTCGTCTACGCCCCCGCCCGATTCCTCAGCAGCCTCCCGGCGACGATCAGCACGCGCGACGCCATGGTGATCGGCACGGCCGGGTTCACCGCCATGGCCAGTGTGCTCGCACTCGAATCGAATGGTCTTCGAAAAGGCAACGAGGTCCTGGTGACCGGCGCCACCGGCGGTGTCGGATCCATTGCGGTGACCTTGCTCGCCAACTTGGGGTACCTGCCGGTCGCCTCGACGGGTTCGAGCCACGAAACGGCGTGGCTCCACGAGCGAGGTGCCGTCCGCGTCATCGGTCGCGGTGACATCAGTGACCGGCTCGATCGGGTTCTCGGCAGCGAACGGTGGGCCGGGGCAATTGACTGCGTGGGTGGCGACACCTTGAACCAGATTCTGCGAAGCCTGCGTTACGGCGGCGCGGTCGCGGCCAGTGGTCTGGTGGCCAGCGCCGAACTGAAGACGACCGTCTATCCCTTCATCACTCGGGCCGTCAGTCTGCTCGGCATCGATGCGGTCGAAGCGACCGCCACTACTCGCCAGATCGTCTGGGCGGCGCTCGGAAACCTGGCGACGCGGATCGACTTCACCCCGTTGATTGACCGGGAGATCCAGATGGAGGATCTGCCTGACGCGTTCGAGTCGATTAGAAATGGCTCAACCCGGGGCCGAATCCTGGTGAATCCAACCCCGGGCCAAACGGTTCGACGATGACTTACTCGTCGGCGACGATTGAACCCACCCGATCGCCAATGCCGGGGTCACGGCTGACGAGGGCGACGGCGTAGACAATCGCGACCACGAGAAACACCAACGCGGCCCACGGGAACCAGTCGTACGGCGTTGGCTGGCCCGGCTTGGTGAGGTAGTACAGAGGCACTCCAATGGTGATCAGTCCAAGAATCGGCAGTACTGCATGGCGGAACCAATTGAAGAGGTCCGGGTGATGCTTCTGGTAGTAGAACGGCAGCGCAAGATTGCTGAGGGCGTACACCACCAGAACCAAGATGGTGCCAAACGTCGACGACTCGAAGAAGAAGTTGAATGCGCTCATCGAGCCCGACGTGCTGTGTCCTCCGAAGATGTGACCCAGGCCCCAAACTCCGATGATCAAGAGCGCCAGCCCCAAGAAGAGGAACAGCGCATTGACCGGCGTGCGATGCTTGCCGTCCACCTTGCCGATGAACTTCGGGAGCAGCCCTTCACGCCCGGCATTGAAGATCAGACGCGCCTGGGAGTTGGTACCGGCAATCAAGGCTCCGAGGGTCGAGGTCATTCCCGCCAAGAATCCTAGGAACGCCATGAAGGCCAACACGCCGTGCGCGACCGTTAGGAACGGCACGGTTGCGGTGCCCAGTTTGTCCACATTGTTCGAGAAACCGACCACCGTCGCGTACGCAAAGAGCACGTAGCTCGCCGTCATGATGGCGATGGACATGAAGACGGCCTTGGGAACATTCTTGCGCGGGTTGTTGGTCTCTTCTGCCAACGCGGCCGAATTCTCCCACCCGATGAAGAGGTAGATCGCCAAGGGGAATGCCAGCGCCAGTCCTTTGAATCCATTGTGAATGTTCTTCGGATTGAAGGGGCCAGCGGTGAGGTGGCCGTGGAACTTGATCAGGGCCGCGATGCTCACGATCAATAGGACTGCCATCTCAAAGGCGAAGAAGAGACCCGCCACCTTCGTGGAGATTTTAATTCCTCGAATCATCATGAAGACTGCGAAGCACAAGAAGACGACGGTCCAGATGAACCACGGAATGCTCTTCAGGCCCGACACGTTGTAGTTCTGGAGCAGATACTGGAAGAATCCGCCAACAATCGCTACGACCGACGCCATGGCGGCGATGTAACCCGCACCCGTGAGCAGCGCGGTGGTCACTCCCGCTTGGCCACCAAAGGTCTTGCCGATGAATGTTATGAACCCACCCGTCGAAGGGATCACCTTGGTGAACTCCGACAGGGTGTTGCCCAGGAATGCGATTGCAATACCGGCGGCGACGATGACCAGCGGTGAGGCCAAGCCGGTCGTGATCGCAAGGAAGCCGAACCCGAAGTAGAAGCTCATGGCGGGACCGATGTTGGCCATCGTCGCCGCCGAGATGTCGAGGAGTCCCAGCACGCCTTGGCGCAGCCGCTCGTGTTCGCCACCGACCACTTCCAGTTTGGCTCCGAGTGAATCGGACGTGAAACCTTCGCTCATGAATCCCCCTACGTTTTCCGAAGGTGCGACTTACGCACCGCGCGGCGTTGCTGCCAACGCCACTACAGAACGTAGTTGAATCCAAGGCCCTCGTCACGGAACCCGCAATGGCGCCTTACGCAGCGGTAACCGCTCGTGTTAGTAGAAAGGACTAACCCACACGCTGCCGTGGTTGCACGGCTGCGCAGGGTACGCGGGCGTGACGCTCACCGCAGACCCGTGCGCGGTCAGCTGAACCGCGATTGAGGTTGCCGAGCCACAGGTCTCAATTCCGCGCGGCACGTCAGAGTACGCCAGCGAGAACGTCGTCGATGACCCTTGATGCAACGAGAGGAGCGACGGTGCCAGATTGGCCTTCGCGTCGGTGAACTGAATTGGACTGTTGACCGTCGGCAGGTCCACCGTGGCCGACGGCAGGACCGATCCCGTGCGGTCCTGGAGCGTCAATGTCGGCCAGCCCTTGATCGCACAGGTTCCCGCAGTGGTCTTGATCAGCGAGATGCTGGCGTAGATCGTGCCGGCCGCTCCCTGGCCCTGATTGAAGACGCCACGGAAGTCGGTCCCCTGGCACGTTGTGCCGGTCGGTGAATTCGTCGTCGTGGTCGTTACCTGACTCGTCGTCGTGCTCGTCGTGGCGCTGCTGGGGCTGGCGACGTGGCGACTCAGTGTGTAAATGGCGACGAAGGCAAAGAAGATCGCGAGCGACTTGAGCGCTCGACTCACTGGTTGAAATCCTCGGGCCGGATCGAGTCAAGGAACTGACGCAACTCCGCCACGAGTTCCGCTTCGGAGCGACCTTCGCCCTCGTCGCCGCCTTCGTCATCTTCGTCGTCAAGCTGCATGAACTTGCCCTCGGCGGCCATGAGGTCGTCATTGACGAGTATTGGCGCACCTACCCGCAGGGCCAACGCCACCGCATCGCTCGGACGAGCGCTGACTTCGATTTCGGTTCCCGCGCGCAGAATGCGAAGGTTGGCGTAAAACGTGTTGTTCTCGAGATTGGTAATCTCCACGGAAAACAGTTGAGCACCGAGTGCACTGATGACGTTGCCGAGCAGATCGTGCGACATGGGCCGAGGCGTCTCGACGTTCTGGAGTGCGTACGCGATGGCGGTCGCCTCCGGGGCGCCGATGAAGATCGGCAGCACGCGACTGCCACCCACCTCTTCGAGCAAGAGCAGGGGCGTCGACGTACCCACGTCAACTCGTACGGCGCGCAGAATCACTTCAACCATGTATCCAGCCTAGACCCCGCAACGCCAAAACGGGCTGCGTCAGCGCCCTTGACGCTCCAGCAGCATCCGCTCCAGCAGCACGGCCCGCAACGCCGCGACTTCCGAGGCGACCATGGCGGCGACTCGATGCGCCTCGTCGGACGAAAGCGGGCTTCCCGGCGATCGGAGCGGTTCGGTGAGATCGTCAATGACCCCGACTTCACGCTCCACGATGCGCCGCAACGGTCCCAGGAGTCGTCCGTCTGCGCCCCGGGCGAGCAGGGCACCGGCGCTTTGAGCGACCCGCACGTCAAATTTCGTGAAGACCGTCTCGCCGGCGACGGTCGAAGGCGCCAGGAGCCCGAGGGCCATCAGCTGATTGACCGCGTGGGCGTCAAGGTCAGTCGTCTTCAAGAACTCCTGGGTCGTCAGGTACTCCTTCGATCCATGAGCGCTCTTCGGGTCGGGCGTCGTCGCCGGGTCGGGAGCACTCGCCACCGATGGCGCGGCGGGCGCGACGGTCAGTGCGGCGCGTGGCGGGGACTCCGGCGTTGGCGAGGTGTCCTTCACTACCGCTGACACCGCGGTCGCCGTCGCGTCGCGTGCCGCGTGCCGCGCGACCGGGGTCGAAGGGCTGTCGTCCAGCAGTCCCTGCTCGACCAGACGCAGGCGAACGACCCGCAACGGAACGAATTCCTCCTGGGCTAGACGAATGGCTTCGTGCAGGCAGGCCACGTCGCGATCCGAGTAGAGCCGATAGCCCTTGCGGCTCCGACTGGGTTGGACCAGACCCTTGTCCTCGTAGTAGCGGATCTTGGACAACTCAATGTCGGGATAGTCCTTTCGCAAGAGCGTATGTACCTCGCCAATTCGCATCTTCCCCCCACTGACACTCATTGCGTCGCCTCCCAAAAGACCAGCTTGAATTTGCCGATTTGCACTTCGTCCGCCGAGTGCAGAGTGGTCTCTTCAACCCTCGCACCGTTGACGTAGGTTCCGTTCAGGGAGTTCAAATCCCGCAAAGTGATGCGTCCGCTCGCGGTACGCGTGAACACGGCGTGGTGGCGCGACACCGACACATCATCGAGCAGCAGGTCACTGTTCTCGTGACGACCCACTGACGTGATCTCCTTGACCAGTTCCACGCGCGTGCCGGCAATCAGTCCCGAAGCGATCACCAATTCGTCAAGGTGTTCACCGTGCGGACCCCTGTTCGCATTCGGATGGAGCGCCTCGGGGGCGCTCACCACGGGCACGGCCACCGTTTCGGCCGACGTCGCTTCGTGCTGGGGGGCACCACACGACCAACAGAAGTTGGCATTGGCGTTGAGGATCTCCCCACATCGACGGCAGTTCACGGGTGCAACCCTACTGAAAATCTTCCGAGGCCGTCGGGGCTAGCTATTCGTCAGGGCGCGGTAGCCCGCCGCGTCGAGCAGCGCGTCGAAGTCACCACTCCCGGTCGTCGCGATCTCGCAGATCCAGCCCTCACCGTAGGGGTCACCGTTGACCAACTCGGGGGCGCTGCTCAGACGATCGTTCACCGCGGACACGGTTCCGGCGACTGGCGCGTAGATCTCCGAGACCGACTTCGTGGATTCGACTTCGCCGATGGATCCTCCGACACTGACCGCGGAACCGACTTTCGGAAGGTCCACGAACACGACGTCGCCGAGCGCATCTTGGGCGTAGTCCGTAATGCCCACGCGCACAGTGTCGCCACTGGACCGGGCCCATTCGTGATCGCTGGAGTAATGGAGGTCGTCAGGAGTCTGCATAGAAAAAATCTACAAGATTTGGCGACCACGACGTCCGGTGCGCAGCGCCCGGAGCGCCGGCTTCACATAGCCGAACAGCACCAGCCACGAAAGGCCGAGTCCCAGCAGCCCAATCACCCAACATCCGTCACGAACCACGTGTTGCCAGCCCAGCAACGCACCGTGATGGGGGTTCGTTGTCAGCAAAAAGAGCGGAAAAGTGGTCATCAGCGCGAACGTCGAGACCTTCCCCCACCACAGGACGTCGATCCTCGCGGCGCCCAGGGCCGCGAGCACCACGGTCAGCAGCGAGACGATCAGTTCACGTGCCAACGTGGCAACGGCGAACCACCAGGGAACTCCTGCCGCCCCGGCCACGCCGAGAAGTCCGACGATGACGGTCAGTCGGTCCGCAACGGGGTCGATGATCTTGCCCACGTTCGACACCTGGTCAAAGCGACGGGCCAGGTAGCCGTCAATCCAATCCGTCGCTCCGAGGAATGCGAGCAGCCACGCAGCCTCAGCGCGGTGGTCGGTCGTGAAGAGCACCCAAAGGAAGACGGGGAGCATCGCCAAGCGGGCCAGCGTGATGAAATTTGGCCACGTACGCCAGCCAGCGTCAGAACCTACGTCGGTGACCATGACCGAGCCGATTTAGGCGACCGTGATGGACTGGTCCAAGTAGACGTCCTGCACCGCGTGCACGAGGGCGGCACCCTCATCGATCGGACGCTGGAAGGCCTTGCGACCAAGGATGAGGCCCGTGCCACCAGCGCGCTTGTTGATGACGGCGGTTCGCACGGCACTCGCCAGGTCATTCGAACCCTTCGACTCGCCACCCGAGTTGATGAGCCCGATGCGCCCGGCGTAACAGTTCACCACCTGCCAACGCGTCAGATCGATCGGATGATCCGTTGTGAGTTGCGAGTACACCCGCGGATCGGTCTTGCCGAAATTGAGCGCGGTGTAGCCCCCGTTGTTCTCGGGCTGCTTCTGCTTGATGATGTCGGCCTCAATGGTGACACCGAGGTGGTTCGCCTGACCGGTGAGGTCGGCACTCACGTGGTAGTCGGACTCTTTTGTCTTGAAGGCGGGATTGCGTAAGTACGTCCAGAGCACGGTGAACATCCCCAGCCGATGCGCCTCGGCAAAGGCAGCCGAGATCTCACGCAGTTGTCGACCGGACTCTGGAGAGCCGAAGTAGATCGTGGCTCCGACACCGACCGCACCGAGGTCCGCCGCCTGCTGAACCGAAGCGAAGGGAATCTGGTCGTACGTATTGGGATAGTTGAGAAGGTCGTTGTGATTGATCTTCACGATGAACGGGATACGGTGCACGTAGCGCCGTGACACCGCCCCGAGTGTGCCGAGAGTCGAGGCGATGGCGTTGCAGCCAGCCGCTATCGCGAGGTCACAGAGTCGGGCCGGGTCGAAATAGGTGGGATTGGGCGCAAAGCTCGCCGCGGCGGAATGCTCGATGCCTTGGTCAACCGGAAGGATGGAGAGATAGCCCGTCCCGCCGAGGCGACCGTGATCGCGCAACGTGCCGAGATTGCGCAGCACCGTCGGTGAGCGATCGGACCAGGTGAAGACGTCATTCAAATAGTCGGGGCCCGGAATAGTCAGCAGTTCCTTCGGAAAAGCAGTGGCCTTGTGATCGAGTAGCGACGACGCCTCGTCACCCAAAAGTGCGGCAATGTCCATGCCCTCACCCTACAAGATTGAGTCCTCGACCTTCGAGTCCGAATCGACGCACCACTCGCGTCGCCGCTCGGCCCCTGCGTGCGCGCACTGGTCGTCCCTGCGGCGGGATCCATCGTCGGGCGGCGTCGAAACCCTGGTCCGGTAAGAATGGAATCGTGGACTCTCAGTATCGCTCGTCGCTCCTTCGGCGTCTTCGTGCCGTTCATTCGCTCTACTATGACGCCTGCGCAACCATGACCCTCGATCAGGTCAACCGTGTGGAAAGTCCCGCGGCCCTGCCTATCGCTTTCTCGCTCGTCCATCAGGTATTGATCGAAGACGGCAGCATTCTCTTCGCTGGCGGCCCAGGTCCACAGTTCGATGACGACTGGGCGGAGCGTCTAGGGCTAGCAATCCAAGACCACGGCAAGGAGCGCACCGTCGACGAGATGATGGCCCAACGAATCGGTGACTACGAGGAGTTCAAGGCCTTTCAGCAGCGGGTTTTTGCCGCCACCGAAACGTTTGTGGAGGAGATTGATCCGTCGACTTTCTCGGACATAGTTATCCCCTACCCCTACGGCGCGGGTGTGGCCAACACGTTTTCGGCGCGCGTCGGCGGTGAGCATGGTATTTCCCGTAGCGACGCTCTCGAATGCTGGGTCTACCAGCACGCGCTTCGCCATATGGGCGAAATAGAACACGCCCGCGCGCTCGTCGGACTCGGGGGCATGACCTCGTAGTCCGGTATCGCTGCCAGCAGAGTCGACCGATTCCCCTCGTCGAGGACCTTGCCCGGACTGATCAGGACGGCCGGCCGTGCCTTGCCAGATCCGGGCCGGGCCGACGTGGCCAATGGCGCCACGTCGGGGGCCGTCCGTCAGTCGATCTTCTTCTTCGAAACCGGCGTCGTTCGGCGCTTGCGGTTCTTGCGCGGAGCAGTCGTTCCTAACTCGGCTAATCGATCCGCTGCATCGTATGCATCAGGCTCGGCAATGACTACCCGGGAGAACAACTCACGGGCCGACACGACGTCACCGGCGCGGTCGAAGATGTCCGCGAGGGCGTACCAAAGTCGGACGTGGCGAAACGACGGATTGCGCAACTGCTTCGTTCCACCGGCTCGTGTCAAGAGGTCGATCGCTTCGGCGTACTTCTTCTGATCGGCCAAGGCCGCAGCCATCACGATGCGACCCTCGATGAGCACTTCGGCCGTTGGCTCGCTCTCTTCGAGTTGGGCGAACACCTTGTCAACAGCGCGGTATCGCCGACTCGCCCGGTCACAGTCCATCACCAACGGCAGGTGCTCGGGATCACCGGTAATCGTGAAATGGGCACTCAAGTGCACTTTGGCCATGTTCCACCGTTCAGCCCGATACGCGGCAAGTCCCGTGATCTCGCGAACCGGTGCGACGCTCGGAACCGCATCAGCCACGATTCGACCAAGTCGCAACGCCTCTTCGTAGCGTTTCCGGTCGTACGCCTCGGCGGCTTTGGTCAGGGTAATGACCATCTTCTCGCGCATGTAGGCCGTTCCAATGAATGCCTTGCGCACATCGGCAGCGACATCGCCGGGTAACGAATATTTGACCCTGGGCTTTGACTTCGCGACCGGCGTGGCCCGACCTGGGCGAACCTCTTCGACCCACTCAGACAGTGGGTCAGGGTTGCGCCCTGCGCTGGGGGTACTCTCCATCGCCTGACCGGTACTTCGGATGTGGACGGCTCCCTTGCGAGCAACGCCACCCCAGCCTTTGCCACGGCCGTGGCTGTCGGCCCGCTGCCGCTCGATCTCTTCGGGCGTCAGCTGGCGCGGTGGCCTTACCGACCCGCGTCCCGTCGGCGAGCGGCGCGGACGTTCACGTCGGTCGCTCGGGGCACCGCCCGGTCGGCGTTCGCCATCTCGACCTCGATAGCCGGTGGGCGCACCGTCGCGCGGTCCACTGCTGGGGCGAGGACGTCGATCCGTCCGGTCATCACGTTCACGTCGGTCGCTCGGGGCACCGCCCGGTCGGCGTTCGCCACGCCCAGGCGAGTTCGATCGCGAAGAATCACCGGAATTCCGTTCAATTCGTCGCTCGGCTCCAGCGCGAGCGGGACGCCCGTCAACTGCGCCCGGGTCGCGGCGACCCTGCGCGTCACGACGCGGCGAACCGCCTCGAGCGGCGTTGGTAGGCCGGCCGGCCCCCGAGGCGCGACGAGGTGAGGGCTTTGGAGACGGCATTGTTCAATCCTACTGGTCCCCGCCGCTTTTCAACATTGGTGGCGTCGCGTGCAACCAATCACCCAAGACGGCGTCAGATGTACCGAAACAGGCCCTGCCCAGCTCTGGGGCGAAGCGCCCCGCCTGCGCCGTTGACGACCCAGGGGCCGCGGGATCACTCACGATTAGAGGAGGAAGCGACGCCAGGGGGACACTTGACAACCGGCAGCCATTCGTTAATGATTAATACTTAACAACAAGCAGGGTGCGTGTTCGAACAACCGAATACCGCCACGGGGGGAAGTAATGAGCGATTTGTCAACGGCAATTGAGCGTCACCACCACATCACGTTATGTGTCGGTACAGCCCAAGAGGACTACGACTTTCACACGAAGGTCCTAGGCATGAAGAGTGTGAAAAAGACTGCACTGTACGACGGTGACGTCCCGATCTATCACCTCTATTACGGAAACGACGTAGGCCTCGAGTCAACGCTGGTGACCACCTTCCCTATGCGCCAATCGGGCCGCATGGGCAAGCAAGGGACGAATCAGACCAAGGTGCTGATGCTTTCG
>PKYK01000054.1 GCA_003133665.1 Acidimicrobiaceae bacterium
TCGGAGATGCCGAAGTCCTTCGCGATCTGGCTGATCGGTGCCTCGTGTTTTCGAGCGACCGCCACGACGTCGTTGCGGAACTCAGGTGGATAGGCTCTCGCCATTGGTGCCATCTTTCCGTGAGGTGAATCCTCACAAGTTAGATGTCAACCGAACCTTCAGCAGTCCCGATTCGTCCTCGGCGGGGGTATTGGGCTGGTCGGTTCCGCCGATTTCGTTGTTGCAAGCACTGATGCCTACTTTGGGCTTCCAAAGATCGACCGTGGGGCGATTGGGGGGTGCGACACACGCCATTCGAATATTTGGCATGCGAGTGGCCCGACGGATGCTCTACACGGGTCAACCTACGAGCGCACAAGACACCTTCCAGTTGGGTGCGATTGAAAGCCTCGTTGAACCTTCTGAGGTACTCACTGCAGCTAGGTCCTTGGCCACCGTGATCGCCAAAAAGAGTCCAGTTGCTGTCCGACTAGCAAAAGAAGCACTCAACGGGATCGAACTACTCGACCCACTTCATCGTTACTGCTTCGAGCAAGGATTCACGCTTGAACTCTATGCCTCAAGTGATTCAGACGAGACCCGTGCGGCCTTCGTTGAGAAGCGCAGTGCCGAATTCTCAGAGGACTAGACGGTCACGTCCGCAATGGGAACAATCCTCGAGACGACCTGGACTGACCACAGCGCAGAGGCCCTCGCCAACGAAAGGTCAGGCACGCTGGCGCCCTCAGCAATCACCGTGAATCTGCCCGAATCCTTAGGGCTGATCTGAAAACAATCAGACTATTTCAGTTGCCACTGCGCCTAAGCGAGGTCGTGAAGATTCAAAAAGGATCAACCCCTCCATCAACACATCCCCCGTCTCGACGAAATTCGGAATCAACGTGGACATCCTGCCGAATGCGCAACCTTCAACGCGGTCGCTCGGTGAAAGTTGCCAATGCGTCAACGAAGGCAGGGTCCCGGTAATACCTCATTACCGCGTCAATTTCCAGCTCAAGACCTTCAGCAATTGGCGTGGCGTGTGCCAGGTGCGTCAATCGCTTGACCTCTTTCAGCGCGGAGTAGCTTGTGCTGGCCAGTTGCAGCGCAATACGTTCCGTTTCAGTCCCAAGATCGTGGTCATCGACGACCCGAGAAATGAGTCCCATCGAAAGAGCATCGTTCGCCGTCAACCAACGACCCGTCAACAGCAGATCGAGTGCTTGGACTCTACTGATTCGCCACGGAATCCGTTGCGTGTTGCCACCGCCAGGGATGAACCCACGTTGCATGTGTTGATCGCCGATTCGGGTCGACCGAGCTGCAACGACAATATCGCAGCCCATCATTAGCTCCAGTCCCCCAGCGAGCACGAATCCGTGCAC
Source organism: Acidimicrobiaceae bacterium (assembly GCA_003133665.1). Classification (GTDB taxonomy): domain Bacteria; phylum Actinomycetota; class Acidimicrobiia; order Acidimicrobiales; family RAAP-2; genus RAAP-2. The sequence goes on from PKYK01000054.1 coordinate 1,365, forward strand.
CGCGCCAATGACGGGCTGTTCCAGACGTTCGAAATTCACGATCACATCGCGCAAAGAGTTGAGAAAGGCACGGGCGACGATTGGATCTCGATAGATTTGGCTGATGTAGGTCAAGTCAGCTCCTGCGGAGAATCCTCTTCCCTGACCCGAGAGCACAACAACGTGAATCTCAGGGTCTTCGATCAGTGATTGCTGCACCTCAAGCAATGCATCGACCATCTCGCGGTTCAGCGCATTTAGCTTCTCCGGTCTACTGAGTTGGATCCGACAAACCCCTTCGGATCGTTCAACAGTTATCGCACTCACGAGCCGTTCACTTCCCTCGCCCACCGGCCGAGCTGTCTACCGATGATCATGCGCTGAATCTGGTTCGTGCCCTCGAAGATTTGAAAGATCTTCGCGTCGCGCATCATCCGCTCAACCGGGAAATCATTAACATAGCCGTAGCCGCCGAACACCTGCACGGCGTCGGTCGTCACACTCATCGCAACGTCGGTCGCATAAGACTTAGAGATCGACGCGAAGAAAGTCGTGTCGGGAGAATCCAGATCTGCGAGTCGCGCGGCTTCGTAAGTTATCGCGCGAGCTGATTCAAGCCCGATCGCCATATCCGCCAACAAGAACTGCATGCCTTGAAACTCCCCGATTGGTTTACCAAATTGCTCGCGCTCGGTCGAATAGACGAGCGCGGCGTCGAGTGCTGCTTGCGCGATTCCGAGCGCAACCACAGCCATCATTGGTCGTGTAACGTCGAATGCCCGCATAACGTAGCCGAAGCCCTTTCCGACTTCTCCAACGACATTCTCGTCGCTTACGTAAACCTGCTCAAGGACGCACTCGGCGGTTGTCGAACCACGCAGACCCATCTTGTTCTCTAGTTTGGCCACAGTGAAGCCAACCGCCCCTGAATCGACGAGAAATGCGGTGATTCCATGTGCCCTGTCTTCTGTGCTCCCCGTTCGCGCAAAAATGCAAAAGACGTCTGCGATTCCCCCGTTGGTCACCCATTGTTTGCGACCGTTCAAGATATATCCTCCAGCAACGCGCTCTGCTCGAGTTGAAATGGATGCGCTGTCGGATCCAGCGCCGGGCTCAGAAAGGGCAACTGCCGCGACGACACCAGGATCTCCAAGACGTTTCAAGCATCGCGCGGAAGGCTCACCTCCGGCGTATCGCAAGACAAGGGACATGACTAGAGATGGGCTCACGATCAACGACGCAACCGGCGTGGCGTAGGCCAATTCCTCGAGAGCGATGCACTGCGTGACCACGGAGGCATCGGTGCCACCAAACTCCTCCGGAATAGCGAGTGAAAAAAGCCCAAGTTGCCCCATTTTGTCAATGACACTACGAGGAAAAGTCTCGGTCCGATCGATCTCCGCAGCGAGCGGCTGAATTTCCCGCCGCGCGAACGTGCGCACAGTTTCTCGGAAAACGCGTTGCTCGTCGTCGAGCCACGTCGGGAGCGATGAACTGAATCCTGTCATTCTAACCTCCGCTAATCAACAAGAAAGGTTCGCGGGGTGTTGCCCCACGAGAACGTGAACCTTACGCAACAACAAATTCGCCAACCGTGTTGTCCGCGCTTGGTCATCGTTGAATCGATTCTGGGTCCTCTCGATAGCTCGACGAAGCTCCAAACCGCAACTGCGATTGCGGCCCTCTCGTTGTTGATCATCGTGACTCATATCGCGGTGTAGCCACCATCTATCGAGTGGCAACTACCAGTGATGAACGAAGCGCTTTCGCTGGCAAGGAACGTGATTAAATCAGCGACCTCTTCAGGTCTCCCAAGTCGACCCATCGGATGCTTCACGGTGATTGCCTCGATGGCATCCGAACTGTAAGTCTCACGAAACAATGGAGTCTCAATGAACCCCGGAGCTACAGAATTCACGCGAACTCCAGCTGTGGCAAATTCAATAGCCGCATTCTTCGTGAGTCCTATCAACGCATGCTTAGAGGTGACGTGCGCGGTAGACATTGGATTGCCCACCAGTCCGAAGACGGATGCCACATTGACTATCGCACCACCACCAGCGTGCACGATCGAAGGAATCTGTTCTCCGAGAGCCAGAAATACGGCGTCAACATTCACTGAAAGCACGCGCCGCCAGTCCCCTTCGGAGACATCAGTGAGAATCCGGCGCTCCCCACCTGTTCCAACATTGTTGATGGCAATCTTCAAAGGAGTCATTCGACTGGCTGCCTTCACGCTTCCTCGCACGCACCCCAAGTCTGTTACATCTGCAACAAAAGTTTTCGCGACACCACCGGCGCTGGCGATGTCCTGCACAACCTGTTGGGCAGCTTGTTCGCTGATGTCAATAGCCAATGATGCAGCCCCGTCACGGGCGAGCATCAGCGCAGTCGCGCGCCCGATCCCGGAGCCAGCGCCCGAAACGATGGCTGAGCGACCCTCGAATCTACTGCTCGCCACCGATGTCATCCAGTCCCCGGATTCGCTGTTCAGCAAACAATCTCACTTCGCCCTTCGCGATCTTCCCACCAGAACCTGTTGGCAGACGATCAGTTGTTATGACGAACTCAGGAAAGTATTCGGGAGTTATACCTTGATCGGCGAGCCACGCAACGAGTTCGGACAGCGTCAGTACTTTTCCATCTTGCGGAACGATGACCGCGCAGACCTTCTCGCCGAAAATTGCATCGGTTATACCCACTACAGAAACCATCGCGACCAACGGATGACTCGATATCTTCTCCTCAACTTCCACTGCGGAGATATTCTTGCCTCCGCGAATGATGATGTCGGCCTTACGACCAACTACTCGTACAAGACCGGTCTCGTCAATCTCGACGACGTCCCCCAATAGAACCCAACCTTCAGGAGACCGAAGTTCTCGATTTGCCTCATCATCGTTCCAATACCCTTTGCTCATGAGAGGTCCAAAGACGCCTGGCTGACCGCGCCGGATCCTTCCTTTGACCTCGTTGCCTTCGTCGTCGAACACCTTGACGTTCATTTCCTCAATAACGTGTCCGCAAGTCTTGAGGCGAACTTCAGGATCGTCATCAACCGTTGTATAACTGACTGCTCCCGATTCGTTCGAACCGTAGAACTGAAGGACAGCCGCACCTGTCCGTTTCTCGAATGCAAGGGCTTCGCTGAAGGGGACGGCCTCGCCGCCGGAGAACATTACCCGAAGTGAACCGAGATCAGCTTTAGCAGCCATTTCGGATCGCAATAGCATCTTGAACTGTGTGCTCACACACGCAAGCACGGTCACACGCTCGAGGTCCAAGAGCTCAATCATCGTGTCGACACTGAATCGCTCCATGCAAACCGTGGGAACTCCAAGGAATGCTGGAGCAAAGTGGGAAGTCCACAGTCCAAACCCAAAGGGTGCAGGAATGACTCCACACACTATGTCTGCTCCCGTTAAGTGTCCTGCCAAGACGGCATGCTTTGAGAACTCAATCCACCGAGCCTCGTGCTGGCAAACCAATTTGGGCAGGCCGGTGGTTCCTGAAGTGCAGTTCAGCATGGAGATGTCATCAATCGTGAATGGTTCACCCATCGGCGCGAACCAATCTTTGTTGAAGACGATTTGGTCGTAGCCATCACGCGTTGTGACTCTGATCTCAACGTCGCCTGTCTCATCAGCAATAATCACCGTTCTGGGTTCGGCACCAAGATTCCAAAGCCGTGACAGCCAATTCCCGTCCGCACCATCGACAACCTCACGATTCGTGATCAGGCTTCGACAATTCGCTTGATCCATGAGATGCGCAACTTCCGCGATACCAGATCGCGCACCAATACCAACGGACACCCGCCCCGCACGAAAAGCGCCGCACAGCGCCGCGTGAAAGATCATCGTGTCGGGAAGATAGATCGCAACCGGATTACTCTGGTCCGTCTGCGTTAGAGCCGACGCAATCAAGTCAGCACAGTCGTTGTAATCGCTCCAAGACGACCTTGAACTGGGCGTAATGAATGCTGGCGCGAGGGGCTGGACGGCGGCCCACTGTCGAACAATGGCGCTAATGCTCAAACCCGCCATTTTCGAAGGCTCACTTGAGAAATCTCCCGGCTCTATCCGTAGTTCCATGCTGACCCGTCCCTAATTCAATGAAACCCGGCACTTCAGTCTTTCGGAACTAACCTCAGGTACCTTTCGCTACCTAATGAAGCCAATTCGCCAGCAACTCCATCCTAAGCAAGCGATTGCTTGACTGAACAATAGTCCAAGATTCGATCCGTTGCAAATAGTATGGCCGCGTACCGGCCTCTCCCGGGCCAACTTACTCCTGCCGCATAGGGATCACCTCGAAAGAGGAACCCTCGGAGAGGAAGCCAAAGCAACTTGAATAATTCTAGCAAGCGCTTGATTAAGACGCTTGTACTGACACAGTCCCGATGAACCGGCACCGTGTCTCCTCTTCCTGATGTTCTACGAACCCTCAATTTCAACGGCGAAGGGTTGAGACGACGATCATCCGAGAAATGCGATCGGGGATGCAACACCTGCGAATTTGGAAGCGCCACAATGGTGGTCAGTGGTAAGCCCGATAACGGTTGGGCTCCTCGAACCTCGGAGATTTGAACGTAAAGAACATGGCGATGATCAACCTCGGGATCGGGGTCGCACGCCTCCGTTCGGACCTGCGGGCAACCTGGATCCCCATTATCGAGATCGGTGATGTCAGCTCAATCAGGGGAAGGACATCGACTGGGTCATCGCCCAACTTGAGGTCCGAAACCTCATAGTTCGAGCGGCGCAGATGGCCGATCATGGTGAGCTCGAGGAGCACATCAGCCAGTTCACCGAGGATGCGTCATGGGAGTATCCCGGCGAACTCCGTCAAGGTCGCAGCGTGATACTTGACGGCGCGCGGCAACGTCGGCGCCAAGGGCTCACCGGCCCCGGCAGCCAGAGTCGTCACGTCATCACGACTCTGGCTGTACAGATCGACGATCCGCTGACAGCGACAGCCGACTCATACTGGATGTTCTTGAGGAACACCACCACAGAACCGACCCCAACCAGTGTGGGTTACTACCACGACACCTTGCGCTGGGTAGACGGCCTCTGGCAAATCGCGCGTCGCGAGATCACTCTCGGTTGATCCGAGTCGTCGACCTTCTCCTTGTGTGTTGCTCGTCCCCGACGTCGCACGTGACGAGAGCCACGAGCAAGCCTCTCGAAGCTTCTATCTCAGAGGATGAATATTCGAGTTTCGAGACAAGGCCGTCGCACCGTTGATCAACGCTCCTCCATCGACAGCAATCTCTGCACCAGTGATGTAGCTTGATGCGTCGCTCGCGAGGAACAGCACAACTCTGGCAATCTCATCGGGCTCACCATGGCGTCCAAGTGGCAACGAGGCGAAACGATCCTCCTGCCCACTCGAGACCGGCGTCATCATTGACGTGTTGATGGCGCCGGGCAAGATTGTGTTCACCCGGATCCCGAATGGCCCGAGTTCGACCGCAGCCGTCTTGGACAGTCCGCGAAGACCCCACTTGGACGAACCATACGATGCGTGGCCCGCGAATCCTGATGCGCCAGCGGTGGACGAGATATTGATGATCGAACCTCCGCCACACTCCTTCATGGGTGCACTCACCGCACGGATCCCTAGGAAGGGACCGAGGAGGTTGACCGACCACACCCGTTGAAAGTCCTCAGGGCTCTCCTCGAGCAACGGGCTCGATCGATGTATCCCCGCGTTGTTCACCAGAATGTCAATTCGCCCGAAGGCGCCGAGAGCGGCTTCGACGACGACATTCCAATCCTCCACTTTGGATACGTCGTGCCTGACGAACAGTGAACCCCCGCCGATCTCTCGACGGAGGTCATTGCCTTGGTCCTCCAATAGATCTGTCATGACGACTGCCGCCCCGGCGCGAGCGAGTAGCAATGCGTCCGCCGCTCCCTGCCCCCTTGCGGCGCCGGTGATGACGGCGACTCGTCCTTCAAGCATCGAGATGTCCCTTCATGATCAGATTGCTCACCGATACCGACGGCCCCTGCTCTGCCCATAGGTGCAGGTCAACTCCCGAGCAAGTGCGACCATTCCCGTGATTCGATTCTGATGAGCCGACACCGTCCACTCGAATCGCGCCGGGCACCGTTCCTCGTGACTGCGGGCCGCAGCAATGCAGTTTCTCACGTCCGATCACTGTCAGCCGACTCCCAGCACGCTCGGGCAACGAAGACATACCAATCACTTCAACGTCCACGTTCGCGTCGAGAGGATTCAACACAACTGAAGCGTCACTTGGAGAGCAGCACTGCCGAACCGTGACCGAAGAGCCCTTGGTTCGCCGTGATGCCCACGCGTGCACCCTCGACCTGTCGAAGCCCTGCGGCGCCCCTCAGTTGCCACGTGATTTCACAACCTGGACTATCGCCTGAGCCGGGACCGCTTCACCGAAGCAGGCCGGTCCCCCTGAAGGATTCACTGGCACCCGCCCTGCGAGTGTCGTCACTCCGTCGCGCAGCAACTTCACGGCCTCACCTTCTGGGCACAAACCAATGTCCTCGTACCAGTCCAGTTCGAGCGCAGTCGACAGGTCATAGACCTCGGCCAAGCTCAGGTCCTCGGGCCCGATGCCCGCCTCTTCGCATGCAGCATGCGCGATCGACGCACGGAAACTCCGGGCTGGCGCCGGAACCGCGAGGGCCGAGTCGGTCGACAAATCAGGCATGTCCAATGCGGTATTTGGGAATCTCGGCGTCACCGTCGAGACGGACCTGATCCGTACGGGTTCAAGGGACCGCTGACGCGCGAACTTCATCGAAGTCACAACAACGGCCGCACCGCCATCTGACGTCGCGCAGATATCCAGAAGGCGAAGGGGGTCCGCGACCACCGCTGATGCCTCGATCTCTTCGAGCGTCACTTCCTTTCGGTAACGGGCGTTCTCATTATGGAGACCGTGAAGCGCGTTCTTCACTTTCACTGCTGCGAAGTCGGCTGTCGTCGAGCCGAAGAGGTCCATACGCCTGCGAGCGTAGAGACCGAAGTATGTGGGATTTGTCGCCCCCACTAATCGAAATCTCAGCCCATCGGGGTCATCCCAACGCTCTCCACTATTGGGGGCAAGGAAACCCTTCGGCGTGGTGTCCGCTCCCACCACCAGCGCAACATCGCAGAGGCCCGCGAGAATCCTCGTTCGTGCCGCCTCGATGGCCGCAGAGCTGGATGCGCACGCGGCGTAGCAAGTCGCCACCCTGCTTCCGTTCCACCCAAGGGCGGGCGCAAAGGTAGACCCTGCGACGTACCCGCCGTATCCGTTGCGGGCGGTCTCTCCTCCAACCACAAAATCGACTTCACTCCAGTCGACACCGGCGTCGGCCAGTGCTGCCTGGACGACGGCGATGCCATACTCGACGAAGGAACGACCCCATTTTCCCCATGGATGCATTCCCACTCCTAGAACAGCAACGTCATGACTCATGACTCATCCACTCTCGCAATGGGGCTCCACTTCCAAACCACGTACTCGATACCGTCACGAACCTCCAAGGGTTCGAGGACGAGTTCGACTGGACTTCCGACAGTCAGATCGTCATGCCCGAATCCCGTCGCCACCTGATTAATGATGATCAACTGTTCCTTCCCCAACTCCACAGCAACAATCGCGAAAAGCTCGAACGGCGAAGTGGTTGGGACGAAAGGAGCCGGTGGTTCGTAATGCGCGTCGGTATAACTCCATACCTTTCCGGTCCTCGACAAGGGGACGACAGCGAAGTCGCGTGAGGAACACATGAGATTTGGACACATTGTCGACGGGCGGAAAGATAACCGTGGCGCACTGGAGGCAACTCTGGTCAAGCAACGCAGGTTCGTCGCTGACGGTGAATCCCCCTTCGATGATCGGTACGGACTGCAATGACATACTCGCTCCTCGCTGGACCGGAAATGGAGGCGAGGCAAAGAATCTACGACATTATCAAGCAAGCGCTTGACCTCTAATCATGATAGCATCGTCTCGTAATTCGACCAGGACACCTTTATCTTCCAGGGTGGTCTGGTTCTGAACAGCTGATTGAGCGCGAAGGGGTTGAGAGTTGAGAGACAAGCGGCTAACGGAGAGCGATGTTGTCGCAAATCTCGTATCCGGCATGACAGTCGGTATCGGCGGCTGGGGAAGCCGGCGCAAGCCCATGTCCATTGTCCGCGAGATGCTCCGCTCGCCACTCAAGGACCTGACGATTGTCACCTACGGGGGGCCCGACCTGGGTTTGCTCTGCGCCGCTGGAAAAGTCCGCAAGGCGGTCTACGCCTTCGCGTCCCTCGACTCCATACCACTCGAGCCGCACTTTCGCCTCGCCCGCCAGTTGGGTCAGTTAGAGGATGAGCCGTACGATGAGGGGCTCTTCATGCTGAGCCTCCAGGCCGCCGCCTGGAAGGTGCCTTTCCTTCCGACCCGGGTGGGACTCGGTTCGGACCTACTTCGCCTCAACAGTCGTCTTCAACTGGTCCAGTCTCCCTACTCTGACGAAGAGTTCGTCGCCGCCCCCGCACTCGAGCTTGATGCTGTGATCTGTCATCTCAATCGCTCAGACGCGAGTGGCAACGCGATATTCCTCGGCGCCGACCTCTACTTTGACGATCTATTCCTTCGAGCGGCGACCAAGAACCGGTATATCTCGGTCGACAAGATCGTGCCAACAAGCGATCTCATCCTCGAGGCTGGAACCGAACAGCGGCTGCGAGTAAGTCGCTTGATGGTCGACGGCGTCGTAGAACGCCAAGGTGCAGCCCACTTCACGGAGTGCACTCCTGACTACAACCGTGACGAGGAGTTCCAGAAGCTCTACGCCGCGTCCGCCAAGTCCCCGGAGGCGTTCGCGTCGTTCCGCGAAGAATGGCTCGACATCTCCGAAGAGCAGTACCAGGAAAAAGTGGAGGCCGTGTGGTGGCAGCCAACAAAGTGATCGTTCCGTTGACGCACGATTTCATGGCCAAGGAGACCCTCGATGCCTGATTCATCGCCGGTTCGTGAACTTACCCGAGCCGACTATTGCGCGATTGCCCTCGCCGAGTGCTTCCGGGGCGACGGCGAGATTCTCGCCAATCCGATTGGAACGCTACCGATGATCGGTGGTCGGCTCGCACGGGCAACGTTTGAACCGGACCTGGCGATGACCGACAGCGAGGCTTTGCTCATCGCGAATGACCAGGCCTATTCGTGGGGAGATTCCAAGATCATCGAGACGTACAACCCCTATCGATCGATGTTCGACGTCGCCTACTCGGGCCGTCGACACGTCATCATGGGTGCGAGCCAACTCGACGTCTTCGGCAACCAGAATTTGGCAGCAATCGGCGCAGATTATTCGAGACCGAAGCGACAACTTCTGGGTTTCCGCGGAGCCCCGGGGAACACAGTATGTAACAAGACCAGTTATTGGATCCCCAACCATTCGCGACTGGTGTTTGTCGAACACGTGGACGTCGTCACCGGAGTTGGGTGGGATCGGGCCATTGCGGCGGGTCGGGTGGTCACTCAATCCTTTGATCTGAATTGTGTGGTAACCAATCTCGCAGTCCTTGACTGGAACACGACCGACCACAGGATGCGCATCAGGTCCGTTCATCCCGGAACATCCGTTGAGCAAGTCTTGAATGCCACTGGTTTTGAACTCGTTGTGCCAGATGATGTTCTGGAAACCCGTTCTCCCACACCTCGTGAACTTGAGATTCTTAGCCAGACAGTCGATCCCGAAGGGCGACGTCATGGCGAGGTCGCAGAGCCGGCCTGAGCGGATTCGAGAAGCCGAGCATCTCTCCGGCGCACCGCTTCACCCCGACTCTCAGGACGTCATCTTCAACGGTCGCCAGGTGCCGATCTAAAGAAGCGACGGGACCTACCACTCCATCCCACGGCTGTGGATTCATCTTCCTACACGTGAATCAAGGGTCCGAAACCGACGACCTAAAGATCTTGCGGCAATACACTGACAGTCTGGTCACAATGAAAGCCCGCAGTGCTTGAGACAGGCGAGACAGGCGAGAC
>PKYK01000005.1 GCA_003133665.1 Acidimicrobiaceae bacterium
TACACCTTCAACGTCGAGCACGAACTCCGCGCGAGGGGCGTACGGGAACTCGCCGAGGTGGTCTACCTGTCGAACGAGCACGACCTGGGAGACTTCGGCGTCGGCGGCATGACCTTCGCTCAGAACGGCTTTGAGACGACGAGCAAGTTGTGGACCGAGTCGCTCTTTCGTGAACGCGGCGTCCGGGCGATCCTCCAGGCTCACGTCGAGCGGGTCGAGCCAGGTCGGCTCACCTACGAACAGTTGGACGGGTCACGACACGACCTGACGTTCGATTTCGCCATGCTCCTGCCACCATTTCGGGGTGCGGACATGAAAGCGTTCGACCGAACCGGAGCGGATATCACCGAAGAGCTCTTCGCCCCCAACGGCTTCTTGAAGGTCGACGCCGATTACGCGAGCAAACCGTACGAACAGTGGGAATCAGCGGACTGGCCGAAGACCTATCAGAGCCCTCGATTCGAGAACCTCTTCGGTGTCGGGATTGCGTTTGCGCCGCCGCACCCGATCTCACAGCCGAGAAAGAGTCCGAACGGCACCGTGATCTCGCCCGCCCCGCCCCGCACCGGCATGCCGTCGGGGGTGATGGGGCGGATCGTCGCGCAGTCGATCGCCGACCGAATCAACCATGGCGAGAAGGCCAGTCTGCACACGGCGTCGATGGCGTCGATGGGTGCAGCCTGCATCGCGTCGGCGGGGACCGGACTGCGCAAGGGCTCAGCCGCCGCCATGACGATGTACCCGATCGTCCCCGACTTCAAGCGCTTCCCGCATTCGGGTCGTGATCTGAAGGAGACCTCGGGAGAGATTGGCCTCGGGGCGCACTGGACCAAGTTGCTCCTGCACTACCTCTTCATCTACAAGGCCAAGGCCCGCCTCGGCTGGTACCTGATCCCGGAGTGAACCAGCATGACGGAATCAGAAACATCTCTGAAGGGATCGACCTAATGAATGACACCGAAAGAAGCATCGCCGAAGCACCGCTGCCGACCGCAGCGACGCTTCGACTAAGAAAGAACGTGCCGTATCAGGTTCTTCGCTTCATCGCCTTCAATATCCGAATGCTCAAGATGGTGAGAAAGGCGCACCACTGATTGGCTTCGACGGTTGAATCTCCGCGTCCGGCGGAGGGGCAGGGTCAACCGGCTGGGGCAGTACGTACTCGAACCTCCGGACTCCATGAGACCGTTCAATCCTCGGTTCGAATCGGAGAGTCCTGGTCCGGGCAGACGACTAACTCGACCATGACCCGCGGATGGTTTCAACTCGTGTTCAGTCGGCCCTGTAGGGAGGCGCCCAGCAGTCATCGCGACTCTTGGAGAGTCGTTCGACTTTCCACTGGGCGAGGGTGAGAAGTCCATCGGGCGATACAGAGTCCCGGAAGACTCAGCGCATCAACCGCCTTGAACCCTTGGCGAGACCTAGGATGCAGCCGGACGGGCCGGAATGCCTGACACATCTTGAGGGAGTCTGTTCTTCCACATTGCCGGCCGCATTCACATCGATCTGGGGCGTGAAGGATGATTGGAATTGACTTGGTGTCCATCCCTGAGTTCCAGCGGCAACTGAACAGTGGCGGTGCCCGCTTCTTGCGGAAGGCATTTAGCCAGTCAGAGTTGGAGAATCAGAACATTCAACATCTGGCTGGGTTGTGGGCTGCGAAAGAGGCCGTGATCAAGGCGGCACTGGTGCCGCCTCGACATTTGAGCGACATCGAGATTACTCACGATGCCTCGGGCAGACCGCGCGGGATCGTTGAAGCCCAACATTTCGAGATCTCGATCTCTCATAATGGTGACTATGTCGTTGCGGTGGCCATGAGGGTCGCCGCATGAGTTATCGGGATTTCCCCGATTACGTCGCTAGTTTTGACGACTTCGGCGAACATCTGGCCCTGACGAGCAGGTCATTTCTGAAGATCGAGAGGCTAACTCATCACCAGCTGCAGTCACGCGCATACCAGGCTGCCCACTTCCTGTCGGCCCAGGGTGTCGTACGAGGCGATCGTGTCATGGTGGTCGCGAACAACTCGCCCGAGTGGGTTGAGCTGCTGCTCGGGACGCTGCTTCTTGGAGCCGTTCTCGTACCCGTCGACGTCAACAGTTCTCCTCAGACAATCATGCGATTCGTCAATGAGACGGGTCCAAAGGCTGTGTTCCAGAGCGAGTACCTGCGCTTGGACACCGGCGCAGATGTCAAGACCTTCGTGCTCGAAGAGCTTGACGAACTCATTTCTGGCTATCGCGACCTCGCTCCGGACAACGCGCCTCTCGGTGACTGCCCCGCGTTGATCGTCTTCACATCGGGAACGACAGCTGATCCAAAGGGTGTCGTGCTGACCCAGAAGAACGTGCTCGCCAACATCGTCGGAATCCAGGGAAGGATTGACGTAGGAGCCGACTGGCGACTCCTGTCGGTGCTGCCCCTGTCACATATGTACGAGTTGACCGGCAGTCTCGCCGTCTTGTCGCGCGGAGCCAGTATCTTCTATATGCCTCGGGTTACCCCGCTCGCTATCTCGAGGGCCTTGGTGGATTACCAGATCACCACCATGTTGGCCATACCCCAACTGCTCTCTCTGCTGCTGGAGCGCATCCAACAAACGGCGGATGAACAGGGAAGGGGCCGGACGCTGTCGGCTGCCTTCACGATTGCCGGCTTCCTTCCGTTCCGCACGCGCCGCCTGCTCTTTCACAGCGTTCACTCGAAGCTCGGCGGTCACTTGGATCTTGTGGTCGCGGGAGGCGCGCCCATACCGGTCGAGGTCGCAACCGCGTGGGAACGAATGGGAGTGCGAATGGTTCAGGGTTACGGACTGACCGAGACGTCGCCGATACTGACCGGCAATGGACTCACCGGACGACGCCTCGACTCGCCAGGCCGTGCCCTCGACAACGTGCAACTGCGCATCGCCCCAGACGGCGAGATCCAAGCCAGGGGTCCGAGCGTCTTCAGCGAGTACTGGCACAACCCATCAGCCACTCGTGAGGCATTCACCGACGACGGTTGGTTCAAGACGGGTGACGTCGGCCGTCTGGAGGCCGGCTGGCTGCACATCCAAGGAAGACTCAAGTTCGCGATTGTCCGCAGCAGCGGCCTGAAGGTCTTTCCCGAGGACATTGAACTGGTCGCAGAAAAGGACTCCCGTTTCCAGGAGATCTGCATCGTTGGGGTCAAGGACCCAAAGGGCGAATCCGTGACGGCCGTCGTCATCTCCAACCAGCCGGATCAAGCCGTTGCGCAAGCGATTGCCGAGATCAACTCCCAGCTGGAGTCCTTTCAGCACATCGACGCGTGGCGGCGCTGGCCGGACCGCGACTTTCCCCGAACCCGTTTGCTCAAGGTTGACCGTCGACTGGTGCAGCAGTGGGCGCTTTCCGCCGACCGCGGTGGGCCGGTGAAGAGTATCGGGGCCGTGGGCACGGGCGACCCGTTGTTGCGCATCATCCGCCAGAGCCTGGACGACGCGAACGCCGTGGTCGACGAGTCCGAGCGCCTGGCCGACATCGGCCTCGACTCGCTGCGAAGGCTGGCCGTCGTCTCGCTGATCGAAGAGCAACTCGGGATCACCATCTCGGACGAGAGCGTTGCGCCCGGTACCACCGTTGGCGAATTGCGCCAATTGGTGAGCCAGGGAAGTCCGGCTGAAGCGGCGGGCACGCCGCCTCGTTGGCCCTACTGGCGATGGGTACGGTTCATCGGCAACGGGCTTCGCGATGGAGTGATGCGCGCCATTGTCCGAGTGTGGGTGAGGGCCGAGGTCGTTGGCGGTGAGGCCCTGGACGACCTCAACACGCCAGCGATCTTCATCTTCAATCACAGCGACGATTTTGACGGGCCGGTGGTCTACCAGGCGCTGCCGCGAAGGATTCGCACGCGGCTGGCCGTCGCGACCGCCGACGACGTCCTGCGCGATCACAAGTCTCTGGCGTTCCTGGCGCGACTGTGCTTTGCCGGCTTCAGCTTTGCGCGCAGCGAACCGTACATGCCCAGCCTCGAGTACGTCGGCGAGATGATCGACCGGGGATGGAACGTCCTCATCGCCCCCGAGGGCCGCCTCAGCACCACCGGCGAGTTGCAGCCGTTCAAGTCTGGCATCGGGCTGCTCGCGGTCAGCCTGGGGGTTCCGGTGATCCCGATGAAGACGGTCGGCCTGGCCGGCACCGTGCCGCTGCACGCGAAGTGGCCCAAGAAACGTAGTCGCGTGACCGTGCGGATTGGCCAGGCGATGCGTTTCGGTCCGGGGATGAACTATGAGGAGGTGACGGAGACCCTGCACCATGCGGTGGCGGATCTCTAGTTCGATGCGCACGAAGCCACTATCGAGACGTGAGCGAGGGGATGGGTTGGTCGCAGTCGACGAGGTCGGTGAGCTTGTCTGAGCCCGTGGCACCGGGCGCGACTTCTCGTCGGCCTGACCGGGTCACGGTCATCCTGTTTTCGGTGGCGCTCGCCGCCGGTTTCGCCCAGTTCGGCGCGACCACGGCGTTGGATGACGTGGCTCGCCACTTCGGTCACCTGTCGGCGAGTGGTTCGCTGCGCAGTGTGGTCGGGCTATCGGGCTCGGTGCTGGGTCTCGGAATGGCGGCACTCCGTGTCGCTTCGCTGGGGGCACTGCCACTCTCATCGCTGGCGGACCGATGGGGTCGCACCATGGTCCTGCGACGCACGCTGCTGCTGGGTCTGCTGCTCACCGCCGCCGCCGCACTCAGTCCCGACTACTGGCTGTTCGTGCTGTGCTTCGCCATGGCTCGTCCCCTCCTAACGGCCGCATCTTCGTTAGTGCATGTCATCACCGTGGAACTGGCGAGTACCGCCCTTCGAATCCAGCGTCTGGTGATCATGGCCGCCGGGACGGGCATTGGGTCCGGCCTTTCCGCGGTGCTGCACGGCATCATTCGAGGGTCGGACTCCTTTCGCTGGCTCTTTGCCCTGACTCTCGTTCCGGTGCTCGTGATCACGCCGTTGCTTCGTTCGATTCCCGAACCAGCGCAACGGTTCGATGTCGTGCCGCTGGCCCGCCTGGGCGCCGTTCCGGCGGACTTCCTTGGTCGACTCGCCATTGTCGCCACGATGGCCTTTGCCATCGGCGTGATCACGGGTCCCGCCGGCGGTTTCGTCTTCGTCTACAGCGAAGGCATCTTGAAGATGAGCCCGGCCATCGTTGCCACGGTCGTGGTGTTGAGCGGGGTCGCGGGCTTGGCGGGACTGCTCGCCAGCCAGCGGTTGGCCCGTACCATGGGACGGCGCTGGACGGTGGCGTTCGGTGTGATGACGACGGCCGTGGCGTCGACGTACGCCTACAGCGGCGGGCGCTTCGGCTTCGTCGTCGGCTACGTGCTCGGAGTCGGGGCCGGGGGCCTGCTGTCGCCGGCGATGACCGCCATCAGTACCGAGATCTTCGCGCACAACTTTCGCGCCACCGCCGTCGGATGGATTACGGTTGCCGGAGTCACCGGGGCCGTCGCCGGTCTCGCGCTGTTCGGTTGGGTGGGCGACGCCGTGCACGCGTCGAGTCAAACGGGGCTGCGCCTGCCCGCCCTGGTGACGTTCTTGCCGATCCTGCCAACGCTGCTCCTGCTGGTTCGCCTGCCGGAGAGCAGTGGCATGGAGTTGTCCTAGACAGTCTCCGTGCCGCAAGAGAGGGCAAAGGTGGTCGAACGTGTCCCCGCCAGTTCTGTTCGGTGGCTTCAGCTTGGGCAGCCAAGAGCATGAAGTCAGCCGCGGTCCGCATCCGAGTGGGCCGTGCGGGACCCATTTCCGGCGCCTCGAGAGCCCCTCCTTGCCATTCGGGGATGCCGCGAAGGAGCGTCACCCCGTGAACGAGCTCGGTTTGCGGGAGTTCTGGGAGTTGAGAAGTCTGATATATATCTAACTAGTCGGAGGATTGTCTCAAGCCCACCTCACGAAGGCCGCCTCGGTGCGAGCAAGCTGGGTCGTTCGAGTCGTTCTTCCTGGATTCACCGGTTGGCACGCCACGCACTGAGAGGACGCTGTCCATGACCACTGTTAGTCAGTCCGTATCGGACACCCACGAGTCACCCCGGATCGTCGCCGCTCACGCCGTCAATCTGGTGAAGAGTTACGGCTCCGGCGACGCCGAGGTTCGTGCCCTGAAAGGGATCAATCTCGAGTTCGAGAAGGGGAAATTCACCGCGGTGATGGGTCCGTCCGGATCGGGGAAGTCGACGCTGATGCACTGCATGGCGGGGCTGGACGTACCGACCTCGGGTCAGACGTTCATCGGGGAACTGGAAGTCGGGAACTTGAACGACGCCAGCTTGACGCAGCTTCGGCGGGACCGGATCGGATTCATCTTTCAGTCGTTCAATCTCGTTCCGACTCTCACCGCGGGCGAGAACATCACTCTGCCAGTCGACCTGGCCGGAGGCAAGGTCGATAAGCAATGGTTCGATTTCCTCGTTGGCGAGCTCGGAATCGCCGATCGCCTCTCGCATCGCCCGAGTGAAATGTCGGGCGGTCAACAGCAGCGCACCGCGTGTGCCCGTGCATTGATTCGCCGACCCGAGCTCATCTTCGCTGACGAGCCGACGGGAAACTTGGATTCGAATTCCTCGAGCGAGATGCTCGCGTTCCTGCGCCGATCCGTGACGGAGTATCACCAATCGATTGTCATGGTCACTCACGACGCTCGAGGCGCCGCTTACGCCGACCGGGTGGTGTTCCTCGCCGACGGCGAGCTCGTCGGCGAACTGATCTCGCCTAGCGCCGACGCCGTGCTTGAACGCATGAAGCAACTGGGAAACTGAGATGTGGCGGATCACGATCAAGGGACTGCTCGCGCACAAACTTCGCCTCGCCCTCACCGGCCTGGCCATCGTGCTTGGTGTCACCTTCGTGACCGGGACCTTTGTACTTACCGACACGCTCCACAACACGTTCACGGGTCTTTTCAACAAGGTCTATCAGAACATCGACCTCGAGATCAGGGGGACCGCGGCGTTCTCGAACCCAAGTGGTGGGACGGCCATCCGCAAGCCATTCTCTGAGTCGCTCCTGTCGAGAGTCCGTGCGGTACCTGGTGTGACCATCGCCGACGGCGGAGTCGGCGGTTACGCCCAATACGTTGCCAAGAATGGAAAGGCAATCACGACCGGTGGTGCGCCGACGATCGGCGCCACCTTCGAGCCCGATCGCCAACTCTCGTCACTGAAATTGGTTGAGGGAACCGGTCCTCAGAACGCTTCGCAGGTCGTAATGGATCAAGGGACGGCGAGGAAGTACGGATTCCACGTCGGCGACCGGGTCGAGATCCTGCTCCCCGGTGCACCGCAGACCTTCACAATCTCGGGCATCGTACGATTTGGCACTGCGAACAACCTCGCCGGCGCGACGATCGCCGCGTTCCAGCTTGCCACCGCGCAGAGGCTCTTCGGAAAGGTCGGGCAGTTGGACACGATCGACATCATCGTCGCGTCCGGTGCGAATAGGTCGACGGTAGGACGCTCAGTGGCCGCGATGCTGCCTCGAGGTGTTGAGGTTGTCACGGGACAGACCGTTGCGAATGAGGATTCGAGTTCGATCAATCAGGCGTTGGGATTCTTCTCGACGGGCCTTCTCGTGTTCGCCTTCATCTCGCTGTTCGTCGGCGCCTTCACGATATTCAACACCTTCTCGATCATCGTCGGTCAACGAACGAGGGAGCTGGCGCTTCTGAGAATCATCGGGGCGAGCGAGCGCCAGATATTCCGTTCAGTGCTGCTGGAGGCGTTCTTGCTCGGGCTCGCCGCCTCAATAGTCGGGTTGGGGCTCGGCGTGTTGACGGCAATGGGTCTCGATGCGCTGCTCAAGGCGTTTGGCATCGCCCTGCCCCAGGGCCCGCTGGTCTTCGCTCCGAGAACGGTCGTGGTCGCTCTCATCGTCGGTGTCGGCGTGACGGTGATCTCGGCGATCAGCCCAGCACGTCGCGCGGTCCGGATTCCCCCGATCGCGGCGCTTGCGAGCTATCTGAGAGCCTCCGCAGAATCTCCTCGTCGCCGTTTCGTGATTGGCGTGGCCATCGGCGCCCTGGGCGTCTTGGCACTCGTCGTCGGTGTCGGCAAGCCGGCAATTCAACTGGTGGGCCTCGGTGCGGTGGCGATCTTCATCGGAGTCGGGATGCTCGCACCTCTCGTTGCCCGACCGATATCGGGTGTTCTCGGACGCCCCCTGGCGGCGATCTTCGGCGCCTCGGGGAAGCTCGGGCGGAGGAACTCCATGCGCAGCCCACGGCGCACCGCCCAGACCGCATCGGCGCTCATGGTTGGTCTGGCCCTCGTTTCGACGTTCACGGTGTTCGGCGCCTCGATCTCCCAATCGGCCACAAGTGGTATCAAGGACGCAGTCATTGCTGACTACATAATCACCGCCTCCTCGGCGGGTGCACCGCAATCGGGATTCAGCGCCGCCGCCGCCGCCGCCGTCGCTCGCGTCCCTGGCGTGACGACGGTCTCGAGCATCAACGGGGGAATGTTCGAGTTTCGACGATCGGTCCTAAACCTGACCGCGATTTCGCCGCAGGATGTCTCCCGAACGGTCATTCTGAGAATGGATTCTGGGGCCGGGGCCTCCGCTCTCTCAAATGGGGATCTGCTCATCGACACAACCACTGCAAACAGCAAGCACCTGCAGGTGGGCGAACGGATTCGGGTCACGTTCGCCGAGACTGGACCGACGACCGTTCGGATCGGGGGCATCTTCAAGTCGAACGCGGTCCTCGGCTCGTACGTGGTCGGCGACAACTTCTTCCGCTCTCACTTCGCAGCCAACACGCTGCCGGTGGCGATTCTCCTGCGCGCCTCACGGGGATCGAGCGCCGGCACCACGGCGGCGATCAGGGCCGGCCTGGAGAGTTATCCGAACCTCAAGATCCAGACACGTGCGCAGTTCATAGAGACCCAGCAGGCCCAGGTCAATCAGCTCCTGGGCCTCATATACGCGTTGCTGGCCCTCGCGATCCTCATCGCGCTCATCGGAATCGTGAACACCCTCATGTTGTCGGTGTTCGAACGCACGCGTGAGATCGGCCTGCTTCGAGCCGTCGGAATGCGGCGGCGTCAGGTCCGGGCCATGATCCGCTCGGAGGCGGTGATCCTTTCAGTGTTTGGCGCCGTCATCGGAATCGTCGTAGGCACCGGGTTGGGTGTGGCACTCGCTGACTCACTGAAGCAACAGGGCATCACCGATATCTCGGTTCCCTACGCCAGCCTGGCGATCTTCCTTGTCGTTGCTGCGCTGCTTGGACTGGCCGCCGCAACCTGGCCGGCGCGTCGAGCTGCCCAGCTGAACGTGCTGGACGCCATCGCTGTCGAGTAGGCCATGCATCGAGAGTTGTTGGCGCGACGATTGCCCGGAATGCGGTTGGCGTCGGCTTCGAGTCGTCTAGTTGCTGGAGAACCCTTGGTCACGAACACGGGCGAACCCTGACTCCGCGAGAGTGTCGCCGAGCCATTGGGAGGGGCCTTCGAAATCGAATCCGGCGACACGCCGTCCTTGATTGATGAATACTCGGGTTCGAGAAACTCCCATTCAATGATCAAGTTGTGAACTTGAGCCCGTGATCAGGCCACCTCGGAATCGACTCCGCCCCCCCTGGATTGGAGGAGGAATGCCAAGGGTCGGAAAAGTCCACTGACGTCGAATGGTTCGAATCGAAAGGCCTCACATGAGGCGGCACCTCATTGGTCTGTGCGCCGACCTCCCGAAGCCGGCATCGGAATCGTGCATCGTGCGGGTTCGGGTCAGCGGCTCCGAGACCGCATCACCTCAAGAAGTGGCGCCGTCCAGTCCCGTTAGGTCTGACACCATCCACTGGAGACTCGTCGCCCCACCCAGACCGGTTTTGGGAAAGCCGGGCCCTCGAAATTGGATTGACGATCCGATCTCTCGGCGAGCACTGGGCGTGTTCCAGTTCGTCATTAACGGCCCCTTGTCCAGGCGTTGTGCAGCTGTGTCGTCGACTGAGGGACGGCTCAATGCGCAAGTGGATGCGTCCTTCATCGATTGCGGCAGGTCTTGCAGTGGCCGCCGTCATTCTCGCGGTTGGCGGCTTGTCAGCGCCGACGCCGGTTGCCGCTTCGCAGAGTCCGTCACAGTCCGGCCCGGTCACGACCGTCGCTGCTACGCCAGGTCTGGCCAAGCCCATTGTGCCCAAAGTCCGCGCGACCTACACGCTGAACCCCAAGGCCGTGCTGATCAGTGGTAAAGACGTGCGCTTCGAGACCTCCAAACGCGACATTGCTCAGCAGTTGACCTACGTCGGCACGACGCAGATCAGCGTCGGCAGCATCATCGTGGTGAGCACCACCTCGGGACCCTTCTACGGCAAGGTCACCGCGATCAGTGGCCAATTGGTCACCACGACGCCGGCCACACTGGGCGACATCTTCAAAGTCCTCAACCTCACGATGTCCACTCCCACGGGCAGCGCCTCCAGCCGGAGTCGGGCCACCGGAGCGGTTTCGAGAAGTCGCGCCAGCGGCGCATCGACTCGGGCCGAGTCCGCGGCCACGACCACGTGCCGGGGCCTGGAGACCGCACCCCACCAGCGAGCTCAACCGCGTATCCGCTCGTGACCGCGACGTGTTCGGGCACAATCTCGCCCAGTGTCACATTCAACGCCACCGCCAACGCCGGAACGTTCACGCTCCAAACCTCCTGGAGCTGGGCCCACGGCCTCAAGTCAGCGAGCATTACTGACAACCCGTCGTTCGCGGTCACCGCCAGTGCCGCCGTCGCGGGAAACGGCAGCTGTACGTTGGCGCAGCAGGTATTCAACGTGGATCTGGCGCCCATCGAGTTCATGGTTGGATGGGTACCCGTGTGGATCACCCAGAGCATCTCGGGCGAAGTCGACCTGGACATCGTGGCCACCGGCTCGGCCTCCATCAACATTGGCTACAACGCAACAGCGCTGCTCGGGGCGGCCAAGCCCCATGGCGGCTCGTGGAACGTCGTCCACACCGGCTCGGTCACGAAGACGGTGAACACCACGCTCAACGTGAACACCACCACCACACTCCATGTTCCCGTTTCCTACGAAGCGGCGATCTACGGATTCGGTGGTTTGGGTCTCACGACGGACCCCTTCGCCGCCCTCACCGTGAGCGTGAGCCCGCCGGTGTGCAAGCCCTTGCCGTGGCTTGACCTCAACGCCGGCCTCGACGGCTCGGTCTACGCCTTCATCCACTTTGGCTCCCTCTACAACTGGAGCCAGACCTTCGGTAGCGTGAACTTCTTCTCCACCGACTTGATCAACCTCCAAGACATCTGTCCGCCGATCACCACCAGTCTCACGATCAATACGGCCAGCAACGTGATTCAAATTGCCTTTGTGCCAGGGGTGCCGAGTAGGAACGTCATCCCCCTCCATTCAACGGTCATCTTCAAGAACGTCGGGACGGCCTACAAGTACGGAGTAGTCGTCAGCAATCCGGACGGTTCAGGAACTTCGTTCAACGTGAAACCGGGTCATCCCCACAACTACGTCCTGTCTCATTCGGGGAACTACCACGTAACGATCCAGGGCGGCGCCATCAACACCAACGGCGTCGGCACCATAAACAAGCACCTGACGGTTACCGTCCCGTGAACTGTCGGCAGTCGCTGGTAATCGGATGTGGGGGAAACCGCACAACGGTCCTTTGAATCAGGCGTGATATCGGCGCCGACGAGATGTTCGTCCGGAGGGCTACGAGGCAACGGATCGCTCGACCCAGATGGCAAGAACGCATACCGCTGGAGATCCTTGGTCGACAGTGATTCGCCGCCGAAGACCCGACTGGACAGGTCGGCTGACAAGCGCTGGTAACTCGCCACCTGACTCGGCCTGGTGCCGGAGGCCCGGCTTCGGCCAATTGCGAGGGTCTGCTCACGTCATTGGGTAGATGACTCCTACCAGGCCGCGAGAAGCGCTTCGCAATCTGCAGCGGGAACCGGCCGCGAGAACAGGTAACCCTGACCGTATTTGCAGCCGATTTCTTTCAGCGCGTCGGCTTGATCTTGCTGCTCGATTCCTTCGGCAATGGTCCTCATTTCCATTGAAGTGGCAAGGTGGCAGATCTCCTCAACGAGCAGCATCGAACGTGTCGAGTGGGGCAACTCTGAGGTGAAAGACATGTCGAGCTTCAGATGGTCGAAGGGGAACCGGCGAACGTAGGAGAGCGACGAGAAGGCGGTGCCGAAGTCGTCGAGTGCTAACCCCACCCCGAGGCCCTTGAGCCGGGTGAGGAAGTCCATCGTCTGTTCGGTGTCGTCGAGCAGCACTGTCTCGGTGACCTCGATTACCAGATCGGTCGGATCGATGCGGGCATTCATGACTATTTCCCGGACTGACTCGAATAGGCCCGGATCCGCGAGATCACTCGCGGCCAGGTTGACACTCATCCAAATGCGCGGAGCCGCCGAGTATCGCTGCTGCCAATCTCTGAGTTGGTTCGCCGCGTGTTGCCAGACCCACCGGTCGATCTCCACGATGAAGCCGGTCTCCACCGCAAGGGGCAGGAACGCTTCGGGGTAGAGTAGTCCCCGTTCGGGGTGCAGCCAGCGGACGAGAGCCTCGAACCCAACGATTCGCCCGCTCACAAGTTCGACTATTGGCTGGAAATACAGGACCAACTGGTCGAGTGCCGGCAGCGACTCCATCTCCTCGATATTGACTGGCAGCCCGGCGGCCACGTGATGCACTGCGTCGCGGAGTTCCTGGATCGCTCGGGTCTTTCGCACCCAGGCAGAGCTACCCGCTCGCAACGAGGCGTAGAGCGCACCGGGGCGTTCTGAGCCGGAGAGAGTGATGATCTTGACTTCGGGATGGACTTTGCGCAGTATCTTGATCGCGTCGGGGGCATCCATGTCCGGCAGGGTGTAGTCAATTATCACGACATCCGGCCGCTCCTGTTGAGTGATTTCAATTCCTTGGGCGGCATTCAGTGCCGCACCGACGACGACGATCTGCGGATCGTCTCGCAGCAAGCGCACAACACTCTGAAGAATCATTTCGTGGTCGTCGACCACGACAACCCGGATGACGGGCTCCTCATTCATCACGATCGAGCACTTTGCGTACGTTCTCCAGCAACATCGCCTGGTCGAAAGGCTTCTCCAGCAACAGGAACTCCGTTCCGAGAACGGCCTCTGCTTCGAGGACGGGTTGAGCGTGACCGGACATGAAGAGCACCCGGATGCCGGGCCGGAGCTTTCTCACTTCGTTCGCAACTGTGGGTCCCTGCATCGCCGGCATGATCACGTCGGTGATGAGCAGGTCGATGGGTCCAACGCCCGACGCCGCGATATCTATCGCCTCAGCCCCGCTGGAAGCAGTGACGACGGTGTATCCGTTGCGGGTCAGTATCCGTCGGGTCACCTCACGTAGCGCTTCTTCGTCATCCACTACGAGGATCGTCTCGGTCACGCTCCGCGGTTTGAGATGATCCACCCCTCCGTCCGGAGCGTCCAGAATGGCGTCTTGCGTGGCAGCCGGCAGGAGGATGGTGAGCGACGTCCCGACTCCTTCGTCGGAGTAGATCCTCGTATAACCACCAGACTGGGAAACGATCCCGTACACGGTCGCCAAACCGAGGCCCGAGCCTTCGCCTCTCGGCTTGGTCGTGAAGAAAGGTTCGAACGCGTGATCGCGTACCTCCTCAGACATGCCCACGCCCGTGTCACCTACGCGGAAACAGACGTAGGACCCAGCAGGAGGGTCGGAGGTGAAATCGCCATTCGCAGTGATTTCTCGCACCGACGTGTCAATCGTGAGGATGCCCCCCGTCGGCATGGCGTCACGAGCGTTTATGGCCAGGTTGAGGACAATCTGTTCGATCTGACCGGGGTCAGCCAGGATCATCGGCAAGCTGTCTGCGAGGCTGATAACGAGTTCGATCTGCTCGCCGATCGTTCGACGCAGAATCTGCTCCATTCGGGTGATTGCACTGTTGAGGCTCAGCGCACGGGCTTGGACGACCTCTCGGCGAGCGAACGAGAGAAGCTGGTGAGTCAGGAGGCTGGCGCGCTCTGCCGCCAATTGGATTTGCTCGACGTCCTTGAGCGGTCCCTTCCATTGCGCGCCCGTCGGAGTCGCGGCGGCACCGGACAACTCTTCCGCCACGAACGACGCGTAGTTCAGGATTACCGCCAATAGATTATTGAAGTCGTGCGCAACACCTCCGGCAAGTTGCCCCAGGCTCTCCATGCGTTGTGATTGATGAAGCTGTGCCTCGAGTCGCTCGCGATCGGCGACTGCCTCGAGGCGCACGCCCTCGGCCACCGTCTTCTCGCCCTCGGCCTTGACGCGCTCGACTTCGGCCTCGAGGCGCACGCCCTCGGCGACCGTCTTCTCGCCCTCGGCCTTGACGCGCTCGACTTCGGCCTCGAGGCGCACGCGCTCAGCTTCCTTCTTCTCGCCCTCGGCGGTGATGCGGTCGGCTTCGGCCTCGAGGCGCACGCCCTCGGCGACCGTCTTCTCGCCCTCGGCCTTGACGCGGTCGGCTTCGGCCTCGAGGCGCACGCCCTCGGCCACCGTCTTCTCGCCCTCGGCGGTGAAGCGGTCGGCTTCAGCCTCGAGGCGCA
>PKYK01000032.1 GCA_003133665.1 Acidimicrobiaceae bacterium
TGGCTGAGTACATCTAGGAGCCCGTCAGGCCGAGCTTCTTCAAGAACGGCGACGCCACCGCCATCAGTCCGGCCGAGGGCTTCAGCGCGAGGAACTCCTCGAACTGGGACCTGGCGAGGGCCCGGTTGCCCGGCGTCGAATCCGCGACGATCGCGTAGTAGAGGTGCGGGGCGGGCTGGCGCGGCGCCAGGGTGAGCGCCTCGCGCAGGTACTTCACGCCGAGTCCCGTCAACGTGGCGTCGTGGCTGGAACTGCCGGCGGAGAAATCCAGCCAACCCGTCTGGGTGAGGGCCGCCACGTTGGTCGAGTCGAGGGCCAGCACCCGCTGGTACGCGGCGAGGGCCGTGACCACGTCGCCGTTGGCGATGTCCGCTTCGGCCTCGTTGAGCAGTTGCTGGATCTGCTGGGCGTGGCCGAGGGTGATCGAGCCGGTCGCCGAGTTGCCGGCTTGGCGCGGCGAGAGCGCCGACCACAGCAGCACCCCGAGCGCCAGGGCGAAACAGAGGACCGCGACGACGAGCCAGCGCGCGCGGCGAACCCGGGGCCGCGCGGCGGCGGGCGGTGGCGCGGGCGCCCGCGCAAGGGCCTCGAGTGCCCGGCGCGCCTCGTGCAGCGCCGCCGTCTCGCGGGCCTCGATCGCGGCGAACTCGCGTTCGGAGAGCTCGTCGTTGGCCAGTTCGCGACGGGCGTCGGCGAGGGAGGCCTCGCGAAGCGCGATCTCGTCGCGCCACTGGCCGGCGTCGCGGCTCACCGGCGCTTCGCGAGCCGAAGGGCGATGACCACCATGAGCAACAGTCCGGCGACCGGCACCGCCCAGAGCAGGACACCGAGGCCCGACGTCGGCGGGCTCAGCAGGATCGACGTTCCGTAGGTCGCCTCGAGCGAGGTCAGTATCTGGTTGTCCGACGCCCCGCTGCTCACCTTGGCCTCGATCTCGTGGCGCACCGCCACCGCCGACGTGGCGTTGCTCTGGGCGACCGAGATGTCCTCGCACGAGGGGCAGCGCACCAGCGTCTCGAGGTGCGCGACGCGCGACGCGCTCGACGGGGCACTCGGGGCGCTGAAGAAGGCGAGGGCCGCGACCGCCACGAGCGCCAGCGCCCACAACCGGAAAGAGCGCAGCGCGTTCACGCGCGCACCCTGGCGACGACCTGCTCCAGCTGGGCGGCGCTCACGGGCCCGAGCAGGGTCACGGCCACTCGACCGTGTCGATCGATGACGAACGTGGTGGGAGGCGAGATCACGCCGTAGCGGTTGGCGATCGCCCCGCCGGGATCGACGATCGACGGGTAGAGCGAGCCGTAGTGGCGCGCGAAGGAGGTCGCGGCGTTGACGGCGTCGTTGAAGACGACGCCCACCACGTCGATGCCCCTGGCGCGCTCACGCCAGGCGAAGGTCGACAGCTCCGGCGCTTCGCTCACGCACGGTCCGCACCACGAGGACCAGAAATTGACGACCACCACGTGACCGAGATCCCGCGACAGCTTGAAGGTCCCGCCCCCGAGCTCCTGGCCCGCGACCGCGGGCGCTGCTCGGCCGAGCAGCGGGCTCGGCGCGCTCGTCGCGTCGCTCACGGGGTGGCGGGTGGCGAGAAAGGCCGACAGCGCCACCACGACGACCAGTGCCGCCAGCGACGAGAGGGCGACCGTGCGCTTCACGCGCCCACCTCGTCCGCGTAACGACGCCGGAAGAACGACGCGAGGCTCCCGAGCCCAATGACCAGCCCGCCGATCCAGAGCCACGCGAGCAGCGGTTCGACGGTGACCCCGAGCACGACCGAACCGGCGGGCAGGTTGCCCTGCACCTGCGCGCCCGACGTCGCCCCGTTGCCCCCGACGGCGTCGAACGTGACGTAGACGTCGCGCGCGAGCGACGAGTCGATGGCCGGCGTGCCGACGGTCTGACCGCTTCGACCGTTGAAGGTCGTGATCGCGGGGCGAAGGGCGTGGTGGTCCACCGTGACGAGCAGCTGGGTGGCGCTGAGCAGCGGGCTCGTCACCTGGCGAAAGCCGCCGAACGACACGTACTGGCCGGCGACCACGGTGCTCTGACCCCTCGCCAGGGTCACCTCGGCGCGCGACGCGTACGAGGTCGAGCACACGATGCCGAGCGCCAGGATCACGATGCCGAGGTGCACCACCATGCCCCCCGTGCTCGGCGCGCGAATCGCGCTTCGCCACGACCCTCGCCGTCGGGCACTCACGAAGACGCCGCGCAGCGTTCGAAGCGCCGCACCGGCGGCGCCGACGGCGAGGAAGACCGCGACGAGCACGGCCGGCCGACGGACGCCAAAGGCGACGAGCGCGACGACGACCACGAGCGCGGCCCACGCCGTCACGCGCAGTCGGCCCCAGAGGACCTTCGCGTCGACGGTGCGCCAACTCACCAGGGGGGCCAGGGTCATCAGGGCCAGCAGCGCCACGCTGAGCGGTGCCGCGACCGAGGCGAAGTAGGGCGTGCCGACGGTGACCTGGCCGCCGTTCACCGCCTCGTAGAGCAGCGGGAACACCGTGCCGAGCAGCACCACGATGGCGAATCCCACGAAGAGCACGTTGTTCGCGACGAAGAGCCCCTCCCGGGAGAGGGGATGGTCGACGCCGACCGGCGAGCGGAGTCGGTCACCTCGCCACGCCAAGAGCACGACGCCCAGGGTCACGTTCGCGAAGAAGAAGCCAATCAGCAACGGCCCGAGGGTGCTCGAGGAGAACGCGTGCACGCTCTGCAACACGCCCGAGCGCGTGAAGAACGTGCCGAGCACCGTGAGGGCGAAGGTGGCGATGGCCAGCGAGAGGTTCCAGACGCGAAAGAGACCCCGGCGGTCCTGGACGATGACCGAGTGGATGTACGCGGTCGCGGTCAGCCAGGGCAAGAGCGCCGCGTTCTCGACCGGGTCCCATCCCCAGAACCCTCCCCAACCGAGCACCTGGTAGCTCCACCAGGCGCCGAGCACTATCCCCACCGAGAGCGCCCCCCACGCGAGCACCGTCCAGCGACGCTGCTCGAGGGGCCAGCGGTCCTGCACCCGGCCGGTGACGAGCATGGCGATGGCGAAGGCGAACGGCACGGTGAAGCCCACGAATCCCGCGTAGAGCAGGGGCGGGTGCATTGCGACGAGCGGGTTGTCCTGGAGCAGCGCGTTGGGCCCCGCCCCCTGGAGCACGGTGGCGGGGTTGTGCACGAAGGGATCGGCGGGACCCATCATCAGGAAGGTGAAGAACGCCCCGACGCCGAAGAGCACCGCCGTCGCCCAGCCCACGACGGCGTCGGCGGCGTCGCTGCGGTAGTAGTAGATGACGCCGAGCGTGACCGCGCCGAGCAGCAACGCCCAGAGCAGCAGCGACCCTTCGAGGGCCGACCACATGCCGGTGATCGAGTACAGCAACGGCGTGAAGGTGGCGTTGTTCTCCGCCACGTAGGCCAACGAGAAGTTGTGGGTGATGAGCGCGTACTGCATCACGCCGATCGCACCGGCGATGCCCGCGAGCGCCACGCTCGCCCACCAGATCGAACGCGAGCGGCGTCTCGTGCGCAGCGCCACGAGCTGGTTGACGACGCCGCCCACCGCACCGACGAAGGCCACGTACAACGCGACGCGACCGAGCCAGGTGAGCGTCATCGAGTGGTG
This sequence comes from Acidimicrobiaceae bacterium, assembly GCA_003133665.1. Classification (GTDB taxonomy): domain Bacteria; phylum Actinomycetota; class Acidimicrobiia; order Acidimicrobiales; family RAAP-2; genus RAAP-2. The sequence continues at coordinate 3,626 of PKYK01000032.1, forward strand.
CCGTTCGGTGCCTGCACCCGGCTGGGGTGCTGGGCGATGTACGACGCGGTGTGCTTCACGAGTATCTGCGTGCCGTCAAAGACGCTCGACGCCCTGGTGGTGAAGTGACCGACGACGACGACGGGGATGTTCGCCTGGAAGAGCTGGGGAGGCGTGCCGCGCGCGATGACGCTGACCTGATTGCTCCCCGAGCCGGCGAGGATGAACGACGCCCCGCTCGACGTGCGCGTGATGGTGTCGGGCTTCACGACGCCCTCGAGGCGGATGACGCTGTCGCCCACCGACGCGCGGTTGGCGAGCACTTCGTCGACGGTCTTGAAGTAGTTGAGCGAGTGCAGCAGTCCCTGGCTCAGCAGGGCCAGGACCGCCAGGGCGAGCACGGCCACGACGCCGAGCGAGCGCCAACGGCTTCGACTGGGCGACGACGGCGGTTCGACCGGTGTGAGATCGAGCGGCGCCTCAGTGCTGGTCACGACGTCCTCGCCACCAGATCGACAGCGCGTAGAGCGCCAACCCCCCGAAGGCGAACCCGTAGCCGGCACCGACGTACCACACTAGAACGCCCCCTCGCGACGTCGCTCTTCGAGCGCGTCGCGCAGCGACTGGCCCGACGTCCGCTCGCGCTGCACCTCGAGGCGGTAGCGGGCCCGCAGCAGCCAGAAGAAGAGCATCGTGAAGGCGACGAAACTGAGCAGCAACGTCCAGGCCATGCTGCCGTGGATCAACAGCGTGCGACTCGCCGTGAAGACCGTCGCCCCCTGGTGGAGGGTCTTCCACCACTGCACGGAGAAGTGGATGATCGGGACGTTGATCGCTGCAAGAATGGCCAAGACCGCGCTTCGTCGGGCGCGAAGCGTGGGGTCGTCGTTGGCCCGGCGAAGGGCCAGGTACCCGAGCGCGAGCACGCCGAGGATCGCCGTCGACGTGAGCCGCGCGTCCCACGCCCACCAGACGCCCCACGTGGGTCGACCCCAGATCGAACCGGTGATCAAGGTGAGCACGATGAACACCAGGCTCACCTCCATGGCCGAGTGCGCCACGCGGTCCATCACCATTGAGCGCGTTCGCTTCCACAGGTAGAGGCCACTGGCGATCGTCGCCGTGCCAAAGGAGAGATAGAGCGCCACCCAGGCCAGCGCCGGGTGCACGTAGACGAGGCGGGCGAGGTCGCCCTGCACCTTGTCCGGAGGCGTCACGACGAGGCCCATCCAGAGCGTCGCCGCCAGTGCGAGGAGCGTCACGGGTCCAAGTAGTCGTTGGGAGAGCAGTTTGATCATGATTCCTCCAGAACACCGTAAAGGAGAATCCCGATGGCCAGGTACGCCGCCAGCGCCACCGCGATGATCACCCACCACTCCCACAGCGCTCCGCCGCCCAGCGCCGCGCTGAAGGAGCGCTCTCCGGCGATGAGCAGGGGCGCGAAGGCCGGCAACGCCAGTACGGGGAGCAGCGTCGCCGCCCCGCCCCCGCCGGCCGTCAGCGCGCCGTAGAGGGTGCCGGCGGCCGCCAGGGCCGCCAAGGTCACGACGATGCTGGGCAGCGCCACGAGGGCCCCGTGGAGGGCCGTATGGAGAAAGAGGACCGCCCCGGCGAGCAGCACGAGCCCCGTCAGCCAGAGTTCGGTCGCCAGGGCCAGCGCTTTGCCGAGGAAGACCCCCGCCGGGTCGAGTCCCAGCGTCGCGACCGAGGACCGGGTGCCCGGCGTCGACTCGACGGCCTGGCTCCGATTGATCATCAGCAGCGCGACCAGCAGCACCACCAAATAGAACAGTCCGGGACCGGCGCTCGAATGGCCCGCGTTCGCCGGTCCGAGGGCGAGGCCGCTGAGCAGCAGGGCCATCACGCCGAAGGGCACGACCTGCCAGAGCAGGACGCGGCTGCGCAGCTCGATGCGCAGGTCCTTGCCCGCGACGAGCAGCGCGGTGCGGATCACGACGCGTCGCCCACGATGCGTCCGCCCGCCAGGTGCAGGGTGCGCGGTCGCAGCGACGCGCTGCGCAGCGGGTCGTGTGCGCTCACCACCACCGTCGCGCCACCGGCCACGACGTCGCCGAGCAACGCGTCGAAGAATCCCCGACCCTCGTCGTCGAGGGACGCGTAGGGCTCGTCCAGGAGCCACAGCTGGGGACGTCGGAGCAACAGCCACCCCAGGCCCAACCGACGCCGCTGTCCGGCGCTCAGCTGCTTGGTGGGGGTGTCGATCCGGCCCGCCAGTCCCACGTGGGCGACGACCGACTCGATCTCCCCAGTGGGCCGTTCCAGGGCCCGGGCGGCGAAGACCAGGTTCTCTCGAACCGTCAGGTCGTCGTAGAACGATCCCTCGTGGCCCAGCCAACCCACGCGCCGGCGCAGCAGTCGCGGGTCACCGGTGCCCAGGTCAACGCCGGCCACCGTCGCGCTGCCAGATGACAGCGCGACGAGTCCGGCGAGCAGTCGAAGCAGGCTCGTCTTGCCGGCGCCGTTCGCCCCGGTGACGACCGTGAGCGATCCGGCGTGCAGTTCGAGCGTCACGCCGCTCAAGAGGGGGAAGCCGCCCGCCAGCACCACGGCGTCGCGCAACTGGACGACCAGGGGCGAGTCGTTGGCCATCAGCGCGGGTTATCGCTGCAGGGCTTGCAGATCCGCCGCCACCATCATCTCGACCAGGCCGTAGAAGTCGACGTCGCACTTCCAGCCCAGGAGACGGTGGGCCTTCGAAGAGTCACCCACCAGCAGATCGACCTCAGCCGGTCGGAAAAAGACCGGGTCCACCACCACGAACTCCTCGTAGTTCAGCCCCGCGGCGGCGAAGGCGACCTCGCACAGTTCGCGTACCGAGTGGGTCTCGCCGGTCGCGATCACGAAGTCGTCGGGCGTGTCGCGCTGGAGCATGGCCCACATCGCGCGCACGTAGTCCGCGGCGTAGCCCCAGTCGCGATGGGCCTCGAGGTTGCCGAGCCGCAGCTCGGTGTCGAGACCGTTCTTGATGCGCGCGACGCCGTTGGTGACCTTGCGCGTCACGAACTCGAGACCGCGTCGCGGCGACTCGTGATTGAAGAGGATGCCGCTCGAGGCGTGCAGGCCGTAACTCTCGCGGTAGTTGACCGTGATCCAGTGGCCGTAGACCTTGGCGACGCCGTACGGACTTCGCGGGTAGAAGGGCGTGTTCTCGTCCTGGGGGACGGCTTGCACGCGGCCGAACATCTCGGACGAACTGGCCTGGTAGAAGCGAATCTCGGGATCGATGATGCGGATCGCGTCGAGCATGCGCGTCACCCCGAGGGCCGTCGTCTCGCCGGTCAGCACCGGCTGGGACCAGGAGGCCTGGACGAAGCTCTGCGCGGCGAGGTTGTAGACCTCGTGCGGGCGACAGTCGCGCAGCACGTTGATGAGCGAGACCTCGTCCATGAGGTCGCCCGAAAGAAGCGTCAGGCGGTCCTGGATGTGGCTGATGCGCTCGATATTCACGGTCGAGCTGCGGCGCATGACGCCGATGACCTCGTAGCCCTCGGCGAGCAGGTGTTCGGCGAGGTATGAACCGTCCTGACCGGTGATACCGGTTATCAGTGCTCGTTTGGCCACCGAAGTCCTCCAGAAATGGGCACTGACCGGACGTCACCACCTCCGCCAACTCTACTACCGGGCTCTGAAATGACCGATGCGCCTAGCCTTGACCGGTGGCCCGCCTCGTCGTCGTGAGTTTCCGCTTGGGGGGCACCGACGGCGTCTCCGTCGAAGCGCACAAGTGGACCGCGGCGTTGCGCACGCTCGGCCACGACGTCGTCCACGTCGCGGGCGGGGGGCCCGTCGACATCCTGATCCGCGAACTGGCGATCGACGCGGACGGGCGGTCGTCACTCGCCCCGCTGCAGCGGGCGTTCGCGGATGCCGATCTGGTCATCGTCGAGAACGTCGCGTCGCTGCCCCTCAACCCCGCCGCCCGCGACGTCCTGTACGAGGCGCTCGAGGGACGCAAGGCTCTCTTCCACCACCACGACCTGGCGTGGCAGCGTGAGCATCTGGCGCACCTCGACGGCCCGCGCGACCAACCCGACTGGCATCACGTCACGATCAACGACCTCTCGCGCCGCCAACTCGAGGATCGCGGCATTCACGCCGTCACGCTGATGAACTCCTTTGACTGCGATCCCCCGGTCGGGAATCGCGCGGCGATCCGGCGCGACCTCGACGTCGACCAGCAGTGCCTGATGCTCCTGGCGACCCGGGCGATACCTCGAAAGAACATCGAGGGGGCCCTTCGCCTCGCGGCGTCACTGGACGCCGTGCTGTGGCTGCTCGGCCCGAGCGAGGACGGGTACGGCCCGCAACTCGAAGCGCTGCTCGACGCCTATGACGTCGACGTGCGGCGCGGGCTCGGCGAAGGACGAACCGTCCACGACGCCTACGCCGGGGCCGACCTCGTGGTGATGCCCTCGACGTGGGAGGGGTTCGGCAACCCGGTCCTGGAGTCGGTGACGCACCGTCGACCGCTCGCGATCCATCCGTACCCGGTGGCGCGCGAGATCATGAGTTTCGGCTTCGAGTTCTTCACACTCGACGACGTCGGCTCGATCGCGGCGTTTCTGCGAGATCCCGACCCGACGCTGCTGGAGCGCAACCTCGAGATCGCCCGGACCCACTTCAACGTGGCGGATCTGCCCGCCCGCCTCGAGGCTTTGCTGGCCGTCGTCGGTGTCGGGTAGCGACCACTAGTCTCTTAGCCAATGGTGATCAACGACCTTCGTCCGCAGCACACCGAGCGTCGCGAACAACTGCTGCTGGTCGCCCGGAGAATCTTCGCCGAGCGGGGCTTTCAGGCCACGACCATGGACGACATCGCCAAAGAGGCCGGTTTCACCAAGCCGATCCTCTACCAGTACTTCGAGTCCAAGACCGACCTCTACCGCGAGATCGTGACCCAGACGGCGCAGAAGCTCCTGGAATCGCTCGACGCCGCCGTGTCCAGTGTCGAGTCGCCGCGCACCAAGATCGAAGTGGCCTTTCGGATCTACTTCGACATGGTGGTCAGCGAGACCGACGCCTTCCGAGTGCTGTTCATCCACTCGCACGAGGGCGAGACCGCCACTGAGCTGCGCAATCTCGAAAGGGGACTCATCTCTTTCCTCGAGCCCTACATCAACATCTCGATCAGCGACGAGCACCGTCGCCAGTTGGCCGCCGGTGTCGTGGGCATCGCCGAGGGCGCGGCGGCGACGTGGCTCGTGCAGCAGGCCGCCAAGGGCTGGCCGGCTTCCGCGCCCCGCGAGGCCGAACGCCTCGCCGCGCGCAGCGCCACCCTCGCCTGGGGTGGCCTTCGCGCCGTCCAACAGGACTAATCGAGCTCGGACTCGGTGACGAGCACCGAGAAGGCCTGCGCCAGTTCCCACAGTTGTCGCGCGCAGGCGTTGTAGAGGGCCTGATCGCCGCCGGCCGGATCGGCGATGTCGAGCGCGGGGTCGAGCTCCAACGCCGCCACGGCCGCCAACTGAATGGCGAACGTTGCGTCCAGTGGTGCGTCCCGCACGAACTGGTGCAGCCGCACAACCTTCGCGCCGTGGCCGGCGAATCGTTCTCGAACGTATCGCACGTGATCGGCTTCGCTGGCGAGGACTATGTCCGCCCACGCCACGTCGTCGACGTCCAGTTGGTGGCTGCGGTGCGCACCGTAGCGGTGTTCTCCGATCCCCTCGATCGCCATGAGCGCGTCGCGGGTTCGTCCGCTCATCGCCATCCCCTCAGCGACGTGGGTGCCGGCGGTACGAATCTCCCAGTCGGCGCCCGACGAGTCCGCCAGCGTGGTCAGCATGAACCCGAGCATCACGGAACGCGCGACGTTCCCGGTGCAGAGAGTGACGATGTGCAGCGAATCGCTCATGGCTAGTGGCAACCTACCCGTTGCGGGCCGGTGCGCCACGGGGCTCGTCCACGTGGGCAGTCCGGGGACGTCGAACCAATGGTCACCCATCGCCTCCGAGCACGTCGCCGCGTCGCTCGGTGAGGGCCACTTCGGCCGCGATCAAGAGACCATCGTCGGCCGCTTCGGGGCCACTAACGGATGTGGACTCCCGAGATCGCCCGCGAGATGATCAGTCGCTGGATCTCACTGGTTCCTTCAAAGATCGTGTAGATTATCGGAGGAACGTGTATTTTCGCTGGTCAAGGGCACTATTACTGAATTATAGCCCCACGAACTGTGGGTCTGCCCCGGTGAGTCCCCACCAGAGATCCATCACGCCCCACGTAGTTAGGGAGGGGTGTGTCCGATTGCGGAACTTCGACATGATTCAGGCATTTCCAGGCCCAAACCCCCGAATCTGCCGCTGACTCCCATCGACACCACCTCTGGACCGAGAGCTGTTGGCAGCGCCATTGACGGTCGGAAACCGAGGTCCCGAGTGGAGATTTGTCGCCCCATACTATGTAGATACATACTATNNATAGTATGTATCTACATAGTATGAAGGAAGGCCGGAGCGGCCCGACGAAAGAGGAGGCGCGCCGTATGAGAGATCAGGACAAAGCAGCACTTGAGACGTTTCTGGATAGTTCCATTGACCGTCCACTTCTTGGTCTCGTCTACGGTCGGCGCCGCATCGGCAAGTCGACCATGCTCGTCGAGCAGGCCGAACGGAGGGGCGGGTTCTACTTTGAGGCAATCCGGGCAGAGACCCCGGTGCAGTTGGAGCGACTCGGGGCCGCGCTCGGCGAGCACCTCGGAGTCGGGCGCCTCGCGCTCGGTGACTGGGAAGAGGCAGTAGGCGCCCTGCTGAGGCTCGGGGAGCAGTCGGTCGTTCCGGTGATCCTTGACGAATTCGGACACATCATCGCCGCCGACCCCTCTGTCGAGTCGATTCTCACCGCTGCGCTGGGGCCCGGTGCGTTGCGTACGTCTGCGAGCAAGGCTCGGCTCATCCTTTGCGGATCGGCAATTGCCATGATGCGGGCACTCACCGAAGGCGAGGCCCCGCTACGCGGACGCGCGGGCCTTGAGTTGATCATGCAGCCAGATGACTTCCGGATCGCGGCGACGCGGCTACCTGTGGGCGCTGGGCTTGAGACCGCCGCGCGCGTCTTTGCGGTCATCGGAGGAGTCGTCGGGTACGCCACCGACATGGTCAACTTCGACCTGCCCAGTGGAAAAGCTGACATTGATCGCTGGATAGTTGATCGTGTGCTCAGTCCGGCCGCCACATTGCAGCGCGAGGCGACAACTCTGCTGGCCGAAGACCCGTCACTGAGCGGCAAGAGTAATTTGCTCCATCACGCCATCCTTGGTGCGATTGCGAATGGCTCAGTCACTGCTGGCGCCATCGCCAACAAGGTCGGGAGGCAGGTCTCAAACATTGATCTTGTCCTTCGACGTCTCATCGAAGCGGGGTTCATCGTGCGACATGAGGATCCGATCAGAAAGAAGCGTCCCCTCTACGCCTTGGCCGACTCCTTCCTGCAGTTCCACTACGCAGTCATCGAGCCCTACGGTGCCGCACTTCGTGAGCGGGATTTACGCACAGTGTGGTCGGATCGTCTTGAAGCGGTGTTCAGTTCCCGGGTTCGCGGGCCGGTCTTCGAGGAGATGGCCCGAGTGTGGACGGCGAACTTCGCGAGTGACGTGACAATGCCGAATCGGGACCACGTGGGCCCATCTTTCGTGAGTATCGACGGGGTTGACCACGAACTCGATGTGGTAGTCGCGGGGACCGGCGATGCTCCCGGTGATCGTGAGATCGTGGCCGTGGGTGAGGCGAAGTCGGGCGAAGTAATGACAACACGTCATCTACTAAGGCTCGAGCGAGCCCGGACAGCGCTAGGCGCGAACGCCTCTCACGCCAGACTCTTGCTCTTCGGCGAACGTATGGACGAGAGGCTGGTACAACTCGCGGCAGAACGAGACGACGTCGAAATAGTCGATCTGGATCGCCTCTACACAAGGGACTAATTCGGCGGTTTCGTGTCGGCGGCTCGACGTAACAGATACCCCTTGCATCGGCTCATCCGTTGAGATGCGCCAACGGTCAACTTCGGCTCAGAATTCAATCTCTACGAGTGAACGGAGTTCCCAGTTCGGGCCGGCCCGGATCCACCCATGAATACTTCCCATGGGCGTCACCTTGCCAGGTCATAATGGCGTTTCGACCCAGTGGATCTGCGTGGTGGTACTTCACACCTGCCAACACGCCAGCGGCGTAGTCGTCAAGTAGCTGTGCATCCATCTTCTTCCATCCATTGGCAATTGCCCAACGACGTACCAAGAAGGGTTGGAAATCATAACCACCGTGCCTCAAGTGCTCGAATGCCGCGATCGTGCAGTCACGTGACTGGTTATCCAGCATGCTGTAGTAACGACGAAACTTGTCCCGCAACTTTGGCCCACGACGATCGTAGACACGCCTTGTGATCGACTTCAATGCTTCCACGACAACAGGATCGAGCACACGCACTTTGGAATCGTCTCTCTCAGCCATGCGTCAACTATGCCGCATTGACGTGACGACTGGTCCTCGTGATACGAACCGAAATATCCACCAAGCGCCCTGGCACTTGCAAGAACTACGGATTGCATGGCACCGGGTTGTACGGGAAGGGGTTGACCGTCGTCGTGGTCACCGGCGTTGTCGTGGTTGTCGTGTGACCCTTCACCGTTGACGTCGGAGGGCGCGTAGTCGTCGTCACCGCTATGACCGGCATCGGCGTGTCCCCCGCGGAGTTGACCGGCGGAGGGTTGGTTGGTGCGACGAGTCCCTTGCCGAACACCTGGATGAAAAGCCGCTGTGCGACGGGCTGTTGGATGAAGAGCACGGCGGCGCTGCCAAGGGTGCCAGGAATCGTGGGCAGTGTGTAGGTCTGAATTGCCGACGAGCTCATGCCGTGGAATCTAAGCGCTAGGCCGATTATCTCGTTGAACGTGAAAGTTGAGTCGATGGCGATGCCTTGAGGGAGATTGGAGAGGAAGTTGTTCATCTTGATGGGATTGGAGAGACTCCCCTTCACCCTCGAGAACATCGCTTTCAAGAAGGTGTTCTGGCGCGTTATTCGGCCGTAGTCACTGGTGCCGTCGTAGTTCCAGCCCTGGGCCGCCAGTGCCGAGAGGTTGCCCGCTCGATAGAGCGCGACACCGTCAACGGGCCATTTCACGTTCGGGAGCGAGTAGAGGAGGTGGCGGCTGCGAGTAAGGGCGAGTGCCTGAGGCCCGTTTATATTGTGACATCCCGGGTTCGAGACGTATAGGCCCGATTCGATGTCGCGGACTGGGTGGGCAAAGTTGAGATAGACGCCCCCGACCGCCTCAGCGGTGTTCACCAATCCCCCGAAGCTAACTTCAACCACGTGGTTGATCGGAATGCCGAAGTTGGCAAGGATCGTCTTGGCGAGCAGCGCGGGTCCGCTGCCGATGTTCACGTTGATGCGGTTGTACTTTCCGTAGAGGCTCTGGTTGGCGAGCAGGGTCACGACGGTGTCGCGCGGGATTGAGACGATCTGGACCAATCGGTTGGTGGGATCAACGTGGATGATCTTCACGACGTCACTACGCTGACCGCTCACGCTGGAGGCGCCTGTCTGTTGGGCAAGTTGGCTGGACAGTCCGCTGCGAGAGTCCGATCCGATCGCCAAGATATTGAACGGCTGGCCAGGAACCGGATACGTAAGGTGGGGCACGTCTATCGTCGGAATCTGGCTGAATCGCCATCTCGCGTAGAAGTATCCGCCGCCGATCAACCCGGCGATCAGAGCCATGCACACGATGACCGAGATCAAGGCAACACGACGACCCTTGTGGGCCTTCCTGAAGCGGGGCTCACGACGACGTCGAGACACCCCGGAATGCTGGTCAACGGCTTCGCCTAGCGCGAGAAGGCGCTGCTCATTGCTGATGGCGCCACCTCGCCCAGCGCCAGCACTCGGATCGCCAGGCGATGAATTGACGGGACCATCCGGCATATAGGAACGTTACTTCCATGGCCGAACGTGAACCCGCACGCGGATCGTGCCAGAAAGTCATTGACCAACGTGTGAAAATTGCGACGGCCCACCGCGCCTAATGCTGCGCCCCTAATCCGATCGTGTTTGAGGACGATCGAAAGGTCTGCTCGGCGACGACCCATCGCAATACTCCTCAACGAATGTGCACTCCCGAGATAGCGCGTGAGATGATCAAACGTTGGATCTCACTGGTTCCTTCAAAAATCGTGTAGATCTTCGAGTCGCGGTGCCAACGCTCCACGGGATACTCGCGGACGTAGCCGTACCCACCGAGAATCTGAATCGCCTCCTCGGTGACCTTGACGGCCGTCTCACCGGCGTAGAGCTTGGACATCGATCCCTCGCCGTTCAAGAAGGGCTTGCGCGAGGCGGCCATCCACGACGCTCGCCACACGAGCAGGCGCGCGGCGTCGATGTGCATCTTCATGTCGGCCAGCTTGAAGGCGATGGCCTGATTCTCGATGATGGCCCGACCGAACTGCTTTCGTTCCTTCGCGTAGTCGAGGGAGTACTCGTACGCGGCGCGGGCGATCCCGAGCGCCTGCGCGCCGACCGACGGACGGCTCGCCTCGAACGTCGCCATGGCCGCCTGACTCGAGGCCTTCTTCCCCTCGCGCACGAGCGCCAGCTTCTCGTCCAGCTTCTCCTTGCCACCGAGCAGGCAACTTCCGGGGACCCGGCAGTCCTCGAGCACCACCTCGGCGGTGTGCGACGCCCGGATGCCCATCTTCTTGAACTTCTGGCCCATGCGGATGCCCCTGGTGCCGTCGGGGACGACGAAGGACGCCTGGCCGCGGCTGCCGAGCTCGGGGTCGACCGAGGCCACGACGACGTGCACGTTGGCGATGCCGCCGTTCGAGATCCAGGTCTTGGTCCCGTTCAGCACCCATTCGTCGGTGGCGGCGTCGTAGATCGCGCGGGTGCGCAGCGACGACACGTCGCTGCCGGCGTCGGGCTCGGAGACCGCGAACGCGGCGAGCTTGATGTCGTCGGGCGTGCCGAAGCACTGCGGGATCCACTCCATCTGTTGAGCCGGCGTCCCGTTGGCCAGGATCGCCGCCACGCCGAGGGTCGTGCCCATCAGCGCCATGCAGATTCCGGCGTCACCCCAGGCGAGCTCCTCGAGGATGAGCATCAGCGATATCCCGCTCTTGTCGGCCATGGCGTTGGCGAAGAAATCAATCCCGTAGATGCCGATCTTGGCGGCCTCTTCGATGATCGGCCACGGCGTCTCTTCGCGCTCGTCCCACTCGTGGGCGGCGGGGCGCATCACGTTCTGGGCGAATCCGTGGACCCACTCCTGCAGGGTCTTCTGGTCGTCGTTCAGTTCCATCGAGAACTCGGTCACGGCTCCGCCTTCGCAGGTTGGCTCGCCGGCGTGTTTGCCGGCGCGGTTACCCAGTAGTAACCAGAACGTACTCTAGAGCAGCCGGCGACCCCAAGAAGAACAACCGCCGCCCGAAGGCGGCGGTTGTCCATTTCAAAACGCGAACGGTTAGTTCAGTTGCACGCGCTTGGCGAGCGGGCCACGATCGCCCGGCTCGATGTCAAACTCTACGGTCTGACCCTCGACGAGGGTCTTACGACCGTCGCCCTGAATCTCCGAGTAGTGAACAAAGACGTCCGGCTGGCCATCAACAGCGATGAAACCCCAGCCCTTCTCGTCATTGAACCACTTAACGGTTCCTACAGCCACTGTGGGCCTCCTTGTTTCTTTGGACCGGCTTTCGCCAAATCCGGAGGGAACCACAACGGCAACCTCAGTCCCCTACATTACTTGGTCTCGTCGGTGCTGCCAACTAATTCTTAGGACTTGCGAATCTGGGTCCCCGAAGCCGAGTCCTCGACGATCCAGCCCAGGTGCACCAACTCGTCGCGCAAACGGTCCGCTTCGGCCCAATCCTTCTGTCCCCGGGCCTCGTCGCGCTGGGTTACCAGGGCCGCGCTGGCCGGGTCCACCGTGGCGCCGTCGCCCGCCAGCGCGAGGCCCAGCGCCCCGAACAGGGCGTTCACCCCTAGGGCCAGTTCCCGGGCGGAGGACTCGTCGCCCCGGTCGGCGGCGGTGTTGGCACTGCTCAGCGCATCGAAGAGCAGGGCGATGGCGAGGGGCGTGTCGAGGTCGTTGTCGAGGCACCGGGCCACGCGCTCGTAGAGTTCGAGCGCCGGTGCCGGCCACGCGAACGTCGAGCCGACCTCGAGACGGCGGCCCGCCAGCCTGGGCAGGTCGAACCGCCGGGCGAACCCGTCGAGACGCCCGAGGGCGCGCTCCGCGTCGGCGATGGTCGCCGGCGAGACCTCGATCGGCGAACGGTAGTGCGAGCGAAGCACCAGCAGCCGGTAGGCGCGCGCGTCGGTCTTCTCCAGCAGGTCGGTGAGCGAGGTGAAGTTGCCGAGCGACTTGCTCATCTTCTGGTCGCCGACCATCACCCAGCCGTTGTGCGCCCAGTGCCGGGCGAAGGGCCGTCCCGCCGCGACCGCCTGGGCGCGCTCGTTCTCGTGGTGGGGGAACTTCAGGTCGAAGCCGCCGCAGTGCAGGTCGAATCCGTCACCGAGCAGTCCGAGTGACATCACCACGCACTCGGTGTGCCAGCCGGGCCGACCGTCGCCAAAGGGCGCGGGCCACGACGGCTCACCGGACTTGACGTTCTTCCAGAGGGCGAAGTCGAGGGGCGAGCGCTTCTCGTCGTTCGCCTCGACGCGGGCGCCGGCGCGAAGCGATTCGAGGGGCTGGCCGGCGAGCAGCCCGTAGTCGGCCACCCGCGACACGTCGAAGTAGATCCCGTCGCTCGTCGGGTAGGCCACGCCACGCGCGAGCAGCGTCGAGATGAGTTCGACCATCTCGGCGACGTACTGGGTGGCGTGGGGCACGTCATTCGGGCGCGCGACGCCGATGCGGTCCATGGCCTCCCACCAGTGGGCCTCGAAGCACGTCGCCACGGCCGTCTCGGTTCGCCCCTCACGCTCGGCCCTCGCGATGATGTTGTCGTCGATGTCGGTGATGTTGGAGACGAAGTGCACGTCGAGGCCCCGGAACGTGAACCAGCGCCGCGCCACGTCCCAGACCAGCGTGAAGCGGCCGTGGCCCAGGTGGGGCAGGTCGTACACCGTGGGCCCGCAGACGTACATCGACAGCCGCCCGGGGTCTCGCAGGTCGAGGTCGCGGACCTCACCGAAGACCGAATCAAAGAGTCGAATCACTGTTCTAAACTACGCCAACCATGAGCGACGCCTTTGCCCCACCGACCCAGCGGGTCCCCGACAAACCCACCGTCGACGGGATCGAGGCGACCTGGCTGACGCGCTGGGACGACGAGGCGACCTACCGCTTCGATCGCGACGCCACGCGCGACACGGTCTTCTCGATCGACACCCCGCCCCCGACGGTCTCGGGCTCGCTGCACATCGGCCACGTCTTCAGCTACACCCACGCCGACGTGCTGGCGCGCTACTGGCGCATGCGCGGCAAGGACGTCTTCTACCCCATGGGTTGGGACGACAACGGCCTGCCGACCGAACGGCGCGTGGAGAACTTCTTCGGCGTGCGCTGTGACCCCTCGCTCCCCTACGAAGCCGACTTCCAGCCCCCCGTGAAGCCCGGCGAGCGCAAGGTCTCCATCTCCCGCAAGAACTTCGTCGAGCTCTGCCACCTGCTCACCGCGGCCGACGAGGAGGTCTTCAAGACTCTCTGGCGGCACCTGGGCATCAGCATCGACTGGAGTCTCGAGTACTCGACGATCTCCTCGCACGCCCAGGCCGTCTCCCAGCGCGGGTTCCTGGAGATGCTCGGGCGCGGCGAGGTCTACTCGACCGTCGCCCCGACGCTCTGGGACGTCGATTTTCGCACCGCCGTCTCCCAGGCCGAACTCGAGGACCGCGAGCGCCCGGCCAACTACCACCGGGTGGCCTTCGCCCGAGCCGACGGCGAGGGAGCGGTCGAGATCGAGACGACCCGCCCCGAGCTGCTCGCGAGCTGCGTGGCACTGGTCGCCCACCCCGACGACGAGCGCTACCAACCGCTCTTCGGCACCAGCGTCGTCACCCCGCTCTTTCACATCGAGGTGCCCGTCGTCGGCCACGAACTGGCCGATCCCGAGAAGGGCTCGGGCATCGCGATGGTCTGCACCTTCGGCGACACCACCGACGTGCTCTGGTGGCGCGAGCTGCAGCTGCCGACGCGAGCGCTGATCGGACGCGACGGACGTTTCCTGCCCGCCGACTTCGCGAGCGACGACTTCCCTTCGCGCGACGTCGAACGCGCCACGGCCCTCTACGCCGAAATGGAAGGCAAGACCGTCAACCAGGTGCGCGCCGCGATGGTCGACGCGCTGCGCGAGAGTGGCGAGTTGCGCGGTGACCTTCGACCGATCACCCACCCGGTCAAGTTCTACGAGAAGGGCGAACGGCCCCTCGAGATCGTGACGTCGCGCCAGTGGTTCGTCGCGACGTTGGCGCACCGCGACGAGTTGCTCGCGCGCGGCGAGGAGCTGAGGTGGTTCCCCGACTTCATGCGCCACCGCTATCGGTCGTGGGTCGAAGGACTCAACATCGACTGGAACATCTCGCGCCAGCGCTTCTTCGGCGTGCCGTTCCCGGTCTGGTACCCCCTCGACGGGAATGGCGCCATCGACTTCGACGCACCGATCCTGCCTGCCGTCGACGATTTGCCCGTCGATCCGTCGAGCGACGTGCCCAAGGGCTACTTCGAGGACCAGCGCAACGAGCCGAACGGCTTCGCGGGCGACCCCGACGTCATGGACACGTGGGCCACGAGCTCGCTCAGTCCCCAGATCGCCGGCCACTGGGGCACGGATCTCTTCGAGCGGATCTTTCCGATGGACCTTCGTCCCCAGGGCCACGAGATCATCCGCACGTGGCTTTTCTCGACGATCGTGCGCAGCCACCTCCAGCACCACGCCCTGCCGTGGAAGAACGCGATCATCTCGGGGTGGGTCCTCGACCCCGACCGCAAGAAGATGAGCAAGTCGCTCGGCAACGTCGTGACCCCGATGCCGCTGCTGGAACAGCACGGCGCCGACGCGCTGCGCTACTGGGCCGCGTCGGGGCGACCCGGCACCGACACGGCCATCGACGAGGCCCAGATGAAGATCGGCCGTCGGTTGGCCATCAAGGTGCTGAACGCGTCCAAGTTCGTGCTGGGCCGCCTCGAGGGGGACACGCTGCTCGGCCCGTCCGACGTGACCCAGCCGGTCGACCGGGACCTGCTCGCCCTGCTCGGCCAGTTGATCACCGAGACCACGGTCGCCTTCGACGGGTACGACTACGCCCGTGCGCTCGAGCGCACCGAGACGTTCTTCTGGTCGTTCTGCGACGACTACCTGGAACTCGTGAAGATCCGCGCCTACGGCGAGCCCGACAGCGGCGCGACGCGATCGGCGCGCGCCGCACTCTCGGTGACGCTCTCGGCGCTCCAGCGCCTCCTCGCGCCCTTCCTGCCGTTCGTCACCGAGGAGGTGTGGCGCTGGTGGCACGACGAGTCGGTGCACGTCGCGCCGTGGCCGAGCGTCGAGGAGTTGGCCATCGATGGCGCGAACGTCGGGCCGGGTTCGATCTACTTCGCGCTCTGTGACGTCCTCGAAGCGGTCCGGCGCGAAAAGAGCACGGCCAAGGTCTCCCAGCGCGCCGAGGTCGAACACTGCGCCGTCCACGGGCCGGCGTCACTGCTCGACGCCGTGCGCGCCGGCGAGGGCGACCTCTGCGCGGCCGGCGCCATTCGCACGCTCGAGCTGAGCGAGGCCGACGAGCTCTCCGTCGCGGTCACGCTCGCCGTCTAGACGAGCACGTCGCCGTCTTCGGTGCCGCGCACCAGGACCTCGTGTTCGGTGACGTCGTAGAGGGCGGACTGATCGAAGGCGCGCGCCACGGCGCGCGCGAACTGCGTCGACTGCTCGATGAGGGCGAAACCCTCCTCGTCGGGCCACGTACCCGACGAATCACGAGCGACGCTCGGGCGCACCCGCACGCCGCGACGGTGCAGCACGTCGAGCAGCTCGCCGCGTCGCGCCTCGTTCTGCCACTGTTCGAGTTGCTGGGAGTAGGGGTTGTCCGCCGTCACGACGCAGAACGGCCCGAGCTCTTGGGCCACGTCGGTCGCCGGCTCCCACTCGTCGGCGTCGCTCTTGACCAGCAGTTCGGTGGGCGGTGATTGATAGCCGGCCACGAGAGCGGGGGTCACGCCGGGGCGCGGAGCGCTCACCGACGTCGCGAACGCGACGGCCGCGCGCGTCGTCGCCGACGTCCGCGGGCTGGCGGTGACGTCCCAGGCGTGCTGGGTGAAGGGCAGTTCGACGTAGTAGACCGGCGCCACGGCGACGTGGCGGAACTCCTCGACGAAGTCGCGCGCCACGTTCACGTCGACGAGCGTGTCGTTGCCGCCCTGGACCACGAGGAACGGCGGCGCGTCCACGTTGATCCGGTGGTAGGGCGAGAGTTGACGGTAGAGGTCCTCGTTGCCGATGAACGGCACCTGCACCACCCGCGACTCCAGGAGCACCCGCAGGCCCCACCCGAGCCCGTGCCAGTGCGCCTCGTCACCGGTCATCTCCAGCACGCCGTAGAAGGGGATGCAGCCCCGCACGGACCAGTCGGTGACGCCCTGGACGTCCGCGGGCCGCCACGTCGGATCGTCCGTCGACAACGCCAGCAGGGCCGCCAGGTGACCGCCGGCCGAACCTCCGGCGACCACCACGCGATCGGGGTCGCCCCCGTAGTTCGCGACGTACTTCTTGATCCACGCCAGGGTGCGCGTGACGTCCTCGATCTGGGCCGGCCACGGGTGCCTCGGCGCGAGACGGTAGTTGCACGACACCGCCACCCAGCCGCGCTCCACGAACTCGTGCAGCATGGGACGTCCCTGCTCGCGCTTGTCACCGAACGTCCAGGCCCCGCCGTGGATGTAGAAGATCACCGGGGCGTTCTTCGGCGTGGTGGAGGTGCGCCACACGTCCAGGCGATGGCGTCGCTCGGGCCCGTACACGACGTTGTGGATCAGCTGCATGTTCCGGGGGTGGAACGGGATCTGCAGGGCGGTGCGCCACCACGACCCGAAGTGGTCATCGCGGGGTCGCGGGCTGGTCAGGGGACGCTGCGGGCTCGTCTCGAGCGCGCGGCGCACGATGCGCCGCGCGTAGAACGCAATCCCCACGAGGATCAGGTTCTCCGCAACCACCAGCAGCGCCAGGGCGATGACCACCACGCTGAGCCAGTGCGTGCGCGGCCAGCCCCACCACCAGAGCAGTCCCACCAGCGCACCCTGGACCACGATCGCCTGGGCCGGCAGTTCGCCGGCCGCCCAGCCCACGGGGTAGGCCAACGCGGCGAAGATGCCCTTGCGACCGGGACGCAGCGCCGTCGAAGCCGACAGCAGCAGCCACGCGGATGCCAGCGCGACGAAATAGGCCATCTCACCATTGTGGTCGGACGAGCGCGTACGCAGCAAACTCCCTAGGCTCGACACGTGACCGCGTGGCCCTCGTCCCTCGAAACGCTCCGCGGCACGGTCGGCGTCTGGACCACCACCCACGAGTCGTTGCCCGCGAGTCGTAGCGGCGAGATCTCGAACGAGCTCGAGTCGCTGGGCTACTCGGCGTTGTGGTTCCCCGAGGCGTGGGGTCGCGAGGCCTTCACCAGCGCGAGTCTGCTGCTTTCATCGACGTCGACGTTGGTCGTCGCGACCGGCATCGCCAACATCTGGGCCCGTGACGCGGTGAACGCCGCCAACGCCGCCAAGACCCTCAACGCCGCGTTCAACGACCGCTTCGTGCTCGGTCTGGGCGTCAGTCACCGGCCGCTCGTCGAACGGTTGCGCGGCCACGAGTACGTGACGCCGCTCTCGGCGATGAGGACGTTTCTCGCCGCCATGGACGCCGCTCCGATGTTCGCCCCCGAAGGTGAGCAGCGCTGCGCCCGGGTCATCGCCGCCCTCGGCCCCAGGATGCTCGAGCTCGGCGCCACCATGACCGACGGCGTCCACCCCTACCTGGTGACCCCCGAGCACACCGCCCTCGCCCGGGCTGCCGTGGGCGACAAGTTCGTCGGCGTGGAACAGGCGGTCGTCCTCGGTCAGGATCGCGACGAGTTCCTGAAGCGGGCCCACGCCTACCTCGAGATCTACACCGGCCTGGAGAACTACAAGAACAGCTGGCGCCGACTGGGCTTTTCCGACGAGGACTTCGTGCGCGGCGGATCGGCGCGCCTCTGCGACGCAATGGTCGTTCACGGCGACGAAGCCGACGTGCTCGCGAACGTCAACGAGCACCGCGACGCCGGGGCCGACCACGTCTGTCTGCAGATACTGGGCGGCGACCTCTCGACACCGCCACTCGACGAGTGGCGACAACTGGCACCGGCGTTGAACGACTAGTGGCGCTCATCGAGGTGGCGGCCCGCTACCCGGTTGCGCCCGACGTGGTGTGGAACGAGCTTCGCCACCTCGAACGCCACGGGCAGTGGATGAGCGACGCCGTCGCGATGGTGTTCGCCACCGACCAGCGCGAAGGCGTCGGCACCTCGTTTCGCTGCACCACCAGGGTGGGGCCCTTCACCACGCAAGACCTCATGACGATCACCGAGTGGGTGGATGGCGCCACGATGGACGTGCAGCACAGCGGCCTCGTCAGCGGACGTGGCTCGTTCGTGCTGAAGCCCGAGGGCTTCGGGTCCTCTCTCTCGTGGAGCGAGAGTCTGCATTTCCCTTGGTGGGCCCTGGGCCCGATCGGCGCGTACCTGGCGAGCCCGGTCCTCAAACGACTCTGGGCGAGGAACCTCCGCACCCTTGGTTCGTTGCTCACCAAGTAAGCCACCGGTCCGAGTGGCAGGCGACCGCCTTTTGCGGTCACGAACTACTTCGTGTCGGGACCGAAGATAACCACGTCGGATTCACCCGAGCGTCCCGAACCTCGCAACGCCCGGACGAGGATCGTCACCAGCCCGAGCCACACGAGTTCGGTGAGGCCAATGCCGATCCAGCCAATCGTGACGAGGAAGAGGCCGACGAAGAGCCCCTTGACGAACCCGTCGTGGATCAGGGCCGCCACCCAGAGCAGGGGCCACGCGAAGAGCCAGCTCACCATGGGGGCGATCAAGACCGCCGCGGCCCGACGACGCCAACCGAGGTAGATACCGAGTAGCGCCGTCGCACTGACGCCCACCCACGCGACACCGGCCTGAGAGCCGAGGCGAGCCTCGAGGAGGAAGATCACCACAGCCATCACGATGGCCCACAGCAGCATCGGAGTGGTGACGTTGCCCCTCGTTCGCTTACGGACCTCGAAGACGACCCCACTCACGTCTCTAACCTAGCGACTGCACCGTCGCCCTCTCCCATAGTGACCGGTACGCTAACCCATGTGGCCAAGGGAATACTCGCACTGATGGGCTCGGGCGAGACGGCCCCAGGGATGACGAAGGTCCACCGCAGACTGCTCAGCCGCCTGGGTGAGGTACGGGCCGTCAACCTCGACACCACCTACGGATTTCAAGAGAACGTGCCCCAGATGACCGAGAAGCTGGCCGAGTACTTCGCCTCGTCACTTCAGACGACGATGACGACTCTGCACTTCACCTCGTACGAGAGATCGAGCAGTCTCGAGCGGACCATCTTCAAGCAGCAGGTTCGAGCCGCGAACTACGTGTTCGCGGGACCCGGCAGCCCCAGTTACGCACTGCACCAGTGGCAGCCTCTCGGACTGACCGAGGACCTCGAGCAGGTGCTCGACAGTGGCGGTACCATCTGCTTCTCTTCGGCCGCGGCCGTCACCTTGGGTGCCTTCAGCGCACCCATCTACGAGATCTACAAGGTCGGCGTCACGCCGTACTGGCTCGAAGGCCTGAACCTCACCGCGTCCATTGGCCTCAGCTGCGTGGTGATTCCGCACTTTGACAACAACGAGGGGGGCAACTACGACACGCGTCACTGTTATCTCGGCGAGCGACGTCTAGTAACCCTAGAGAGCCAACTCCCCGCAGGAGTCGCCACGCTGGGAATCGACGAGCACACCGCGCTGATCCTCGATCTCGAGGACGACACGGTGCAGGTTCTCGGCAAATCCAACGGCTACTGGCGCCTCAATGGAGAAACCACGGTGCTCGCCAATGGTTCAGTGACAGCCCTCAGCGAACTGCGGTCGATCACCCCCACGCGAACGCGACCCACTTCCGGTAACGCGGAGCCGTTGCGAACCAGTGCACCGTCGGAATTGGCCCACACTGTCGCTGCTGGCGGTCCCGGGGCGCACGAGGCACTCGCGCAACTGGTCCAACTCGCCACCACCGGTGGAAAGGAATTTGTCGACCCGGCGCCCTTGGTGGAGAGCGTGCTCGAAGTGCGGGTGAAGGCCCGATCTGCTGGCCAGTACGAACTGGCCGATCAACTGCGCGACGTCCTGTCGAAGGCCGGCGTTGATATCCACGACGGCCCCGACGGCTCGACCTGGTCGCTCAAGCCGACCGCGACCCAGGGCCCCTGAGTCGTCGCCACCCCGGTCGATCCCGCGCCCGCCCCGCCAAGGAATACCGCGACGCAGGACCGAACGGTGCAGCTCATTGCACCTTGGCGACCCGACTTCGTTGGTCCGACTCCGAGACGCCGATCGGCGACGAAGCCTCCTCCATCTGAAGAAGGGGAACGGCGCCTATCCACAAGAGCGCGGCGTCGGTTCGCTCCGGGCTCTGCTCACCGCAGGCTCAACTTGTCCGTGGTCCTCTTGTCGCCCCCACGGACAGAATCATCAAGACGTGCACTTCGCACATCCCGCCGGGCTGGCTTGTGCGACGCGGAGGCCTTCGGCGACGCTCGGGCAGACGGCGTGGGCGGCGCCGACCGAGTACAACACCGCTTCGGGATTCGTGGTATCTGAAGGAAGCGCCGTGCTGCTGCAGGTCACAGTGGCGCCCGGGAGGCTCATGTCATCGCTGTCTCGATCGTTCGTCGGTCGCCAACCCGTCCAGGAGCTGGAGCCGACGCAGCCCAGGGCACTGACGACACCAAGCGATGGCCGTGCCGACCCATCCCCGGGTCACCGCACGCAACGCGCCGGACAACGCATTGGTGGTCGGCTTCGACCACCAATGCGGACCTCACCATCGGCCAGCCCAATTGGGACGTAAACCACAAAGGACCCCCCTCTTTCGAGGGGGGTCCTTTGTGGAACTTCCTACAGGTACTTAGTTACGCCTGCCGGTAGTTCACCTTGCACGTCTTGCCATTGGCCAGGCGAATGGTGAACGTGTGCCAACCCTTGCCCGACTTAGACGTTGCCGTCACGTGGACATGGAGCACCGTACCGAAGTCCTTGAAGACAACTGCCTTCGTGCCCTTGGCATTGCTGGTGATCTTCGGCTGGCCGTAGAAGCCGGTGCCGATGACCACGACCGTCACGGTGTGACCAGTCAAGGCAACGCCATGGACAGCGCTAGCGTGCAAGCCGGCCTTCACGACCGGCGTTGCTGCAGGCAGCACTACCGCTGATGTCGCCGAGCCACCGTCAAGGTTAGTGACAACCAGACTGACGGCTGTGGCACCAGGTGCGCCAATTGTGCACGACACCGCAATCGAGGTCGTGCCCGTGATCGTCGGCGTCCCACAGGTCCCATTACTCGTTGCAACCACCGTCGCGCCGGTACCGAAGTGGGTACCAGTGATGGTGAATGCGTTGGTCGCACTGAAAATCGCAGTTGCGGGCGCAACACTCGTAATGGTCGGACCAGCGTTGATCAGCAACGGGTACGCAATGGCAGCCACCTTGTAGATTCCACCATCGGTGTTGGTAACTGTGTAACCATCGGCAAAGTTCGTGTCGCCCGCGGCGATCGCGATAGTTGCGGTGATGGCGCTACCGGTGACACTGACAACCGTGGCAGTTACGTTAGCGTCAGCGACTCCGGCACCATTGACAAACGCCGTCACAGTGGCGCCAGCGGCAAAGCCAGTTCCGTGGAACACAACCTGCTGCTTCGTTGCGCCTACGCCAACACCTGAGAGAGGTGCGGTTGCATAGGTCACAGCACTAGTCACCACGGGAGCAGCATCAACGGCAATCGTAAAGGGAGCAGACAGCACCGTTACACCGGCCGAAACAGTCTCCGAGATCGCAACAGTTGGCGCAGTCAAGGCCGCCGTGTCCGCCGCGTTCGGTGTCTGCGTGACCACGAACGTCTCAGACGTCGCGCTCACGTATGACAGGACACCCGTCAATCCTCCGGCATTGCCGGTGAATACAAGGGTGCTGGTGTTGTTGAAACCAGTTCCCGTCAAGGTAACAACGGTGCCGATCGGCACGCCGACAGCAATTGCTGCAGGGGCCATGGCCGTAATCACCGGTCCGGCAACACTGAAGGCGTTCGGAAAGGCGTCGCTACCGCTGACGGTAATGCTGTCTGCACCAGCAGTCACACCGGTACCGGCCGCGATTGAGCAGGTCAGCGAGGTTCCGCTGTTTCCGGCACAACCGTTGATGGTCACACCGGTGGCTGCATTTGTCGTGGTTCCGATGAAGGGCAGAACCGTCGTGTCGTACTGGCTCAGTCCGGTACCGGTCACCGTCAAGAGGACGGCGGTCGCACCAGGTACGATCGCGGCGTTCGAGCTAACAGCCGAAGCGGTGATCGTGGGTGCCACGGAGCTGGCTTCGCCAATGCCGAGAGCACCAGTCAAACCGAAGCTTGCGCCATTTCCGCCGTGTGCAGAGTCTGGATTAGTAACGGTCACGCTGCACAGTCCAGCACCAGAAGCGCGAGCATCGGCAATGACCACCGAGATGGTCGTGGCGCTGGTGACACTGGTTGTTCCAATGGTCACACCGGTGCAAGCAGGGTTGAAGGTAACGGCCGCACCGAACTGGAAGCCGGATCCATTGATGGTCACCGTGTAATTCGTGCTGGTGGCCGCAAACGGCAGCGCCGAAGGACTCACGTTCGTGATTCCGTAAGGAGTCACGGTGAACGAGCCACCGGTTACTGTGCCGCCGTCGGGGTTGGTGACCGTAACGGTGAATGTTCCAGTGTCGGGGTTACCGGTAATGGAATTGGTCGGGTTGACCAGAAGTGTCAGCGAAGTCGCGCTTCCAAATGTGGTAGCTCCCTGGGTCCCTGTGGTGACTACACCGGCGGTGAAGGCACCCGTGGTGGCCGTGGACGCAAGCGTCGTGCCATTGCCGGTGTTCGTCAGCGTTGCGGTTGCGCCAGTGACGAAACCCGTGCCAGTGAGCGTCAGCGTCACTGCCGCATTACCGGCAGTGATTGTCGCCGGAGCAACGGTCGTCAACGCGGGGGCGGCATTGACAGTAACGGCACCAGCCAAAACGGCGGAAGTCCCGTTGTTGTCAGTCAGCGTAAGGCTGTAACTGCCAGCCACGGTTGCGGCCGTGCTCGCGAAGTGACCCGTCACCTCTGTGGCGCTGATCTCAGCCACGCTGGTGAAGGTGACACCTGGAGCGCTGGTTGTCAGGGAGACGTTGCCACCATCATTGGCGGCACCGACTACCGACGTAAGGTCAAAAGTGCCGGCAGCCCCTGTTCCAAAGGAATTAGTAGCAGTCCCGTGAGGTGCAAAGGCTATGGACGCACCAGAAAGGTCCGGCGGACTAGTGGCGGCGCCAGCGGTGCCAGCGGCTGCCAACGGCAAAGCCGCGGCCACCAGCATCGCACCGGTCGCGAGAACCTTAGTCGTGCTTCGCGAAATCCAATTCAGGATTTTCATGTTGACTTCTCTCCATTCTCAAGGGCCGATAGGTATCGACCACATTTTGCTTTTTACTGCGGTACAGCAATGACACGACACGAGACTTCGTCTCGTGGCTATGCCACTAGTCGATACCTCAACGCAAAGTATAAGCAGAAAAGCGACCTGGGTGGTAATTCAACTATGGGCATTTGGAGGATTTTGGAAAACCGTTAATGACTTCGCACTATTACCAAGATGCCTGCAAATAAAGGCCTTTGCTCCACTCTTTTCATCGATTGAGGCCAAGCCGGTCTCGTCGCAAAAATCGTTACACAACTGTAAATCAGTGCGGCTCCCGGAATTGACGAAAACTGGCGCACCATGGTCACTGGAAGAATTGCCAAGTTTGCTCAGTGTGTCGGCCGGCTCCGCGGCTCGCCTACTAGCGGCAGTTCGGACATCGGACATTGCTCAGATGCTTGATGAAGGTCAATCGGTACTCAGTCTGGATACGATGATCCGGATTCTGATCGAATAGGACCCGCCAAGAAGAGAATTCGCCGCTACGCAATCGCGCAGCGGTTCGGTCCGAGTTCCAACTCGGCCGCTTCACTGCCCAATTCCTCGCGCCCCGCGTTGATAAGGACAATGCGGCGAAAGTTCGGCGGCCGATCCTTCACGTTGGCGACGGCCCAGGCCACAAACTCGACCTCGGTTAGGGCCAAGGCCGGCAACGAACGGCGCAGCGCGCCTAGGGGACGGGCGACGAACTCGCCAGCGTGGACCGTCACGCCCGCACCGTAGTGGGCTGGGAAGACCACGATCTCGTCGGTGAGCGGCAGCACCCTCTCGTGCAGACTGCGGTAGAGATTGTGGGCAAAACTCTCGGCCTGGTCGGCCAGATCAGGTCGGCCCACACTTTCGAGAAATAGCGTGTCCCCCGTGAAGATGGCGGCGTGGCCGAGTTGGTACATGGTCGAACCTTCGGTGTGGCCGGGCACACTCACCGCCGAGACGGTGAGTTCGACGCCCGGAGCCAACGGAATCGCGCGACCGTCCGACAGGGGCTCGAAGTCGAAGTCGAAGGGGTCCGCGGGATTCAGCCAGAGGGCGGCGCCGGTTGCCGCGGCGAGTGAACGCGCTCCGCTGATGTGATCAGCGTGGAGGTGGGTGTCCAGCACATGGCTGATGGTCCAATCGTGCAGGCGGGCGACGCTGAGGTACTGCTCGAGGTCGAGCGACGGATCGATGACGACACAGTCGGCCCCGGCCCCGATGACGTACGACAGGCAGCCCTTGCCCCGGCGGCGCAACTGCACCACCGTGGCTCCTCCGAAATCTCCGGTCACGGAATCGAACGTTGAGGTCCACGCCCCCATCCCCCCGTCGAGCACGTCACTTGCGACGCCGTGGCGCGCCAGGATCTCGGCGCCCTGGCGGGCCCGCGAACCCACGGCACAGATGACCACGACGTGGGCGTCGCGCGGAACTTCCTCGACGCGCCCGTCCAGCGTCCTGAGCGGGATATTGTGCACGCCCGGTATCTGCCAATCGGCCACCTCGTCGGGGTCGCGCACGTCGAGCAGGTACAGACGCTCGTCAGCGTCGAGCAGGGGAACCAGTTCGCTGGTGGAAATGCTTGAAATCAAGTCACGGGACGACACGGCGAAAGTCTAGGAGTAGATTCGCTGGCATCGTCGATGGCGGAACGTCGCCAATGAAGGGAGCGCCGTGGCCGAACTACGCAATGTCGATGTCGCCGAATCCCTCGAGCTCGTCGCTGAGGGCGCGCTCTTGCTCGACGTACGCGAGGTGAACGAGTGGGAGGCGGGTCACGCGCCCCAGGCGGTGCACGTGCCCCTCGGCGACGTGCCGGACCTTCTCGACGATCTGGCGCCGGATCGACTCATCGTCTGCGTCTGCCGGTCCGGCGCCCGGTCATCGAGGGCGGGCCGGTTCCTCGCGGAACAGGGCTTTGAAGCAGTCAATCTCGAAGGCGGCATGCTCGCCTGGTCGAGCGAGGGCGAACCCCTCGTGGCCGCCAACGGCGAACCAGCCGTCATCTAGATCGTCACGTGCGTGCCCACTCCAACTGGTCCCCTGACGAGTCTGACGCAGGCCATCCGCGCCGGTCGACTCCTCGCGACGACCTTGGTCAGCGCCTCGATCGATCGCCTGCTCGCGAGCGACCCCCTGCTCAACGTCGTCGCCGAGCGGGCCTTTGATGAAGCCCTGGCCGAGGCCGCGCGTGTCGACCGGGGCGTGAAACGAGCCGGCGCCCTCGTCGGCGCACCGACTCTGATCAAGGACCTCGAAGAGTGGTGCGGCCATCCCACGAGAAAGGGCTCGGTGGCGCTGAGGGACGCGCCGCCAGCCGCTTCGAGCGGCGTAGTGCCCGGACGGCTGCTGGCCGCGGGCGCGATTGCCGTTGGTAAGTCCACGCTGCCGGAGTTCGCCATCGAGGGTTACACCGCCAATCTTCTGACCGGCGTGACGGGCAACCCGTGGAATCCGCAGTACTCGCCGGGCGGCTCGAGCGGTGGCTCCGCCGCGGCGGTCAGCGCGGGGCTCGTGGCCATCGCGACGGCCACCGACGGCGGCGGCTCGATACGAATTCCCGCGTCGCTGTGCGGTCTCGTCGGGTTGAAACCGACCAATGGGTTGATCGGTCGGTGGCCGGCTCCGGACTGGATCGACTACTCCACCGACGGCCCCTTCGCGACGGCGAGCGACGACCTCCGACTGCTCTACGACGTGATGGTCGGGCCGGTGGCGGGTGACCCTTCGTCGCCACCGAAGGTGCTGGCAACGCAGATGGTCCGCCACAGCGAACGCCCGATCACGCTCTTCGCCGCCGAGCGCACGTCGCCCCTCGGCCCGCTTCCCCCTTCAGTGCGCTCCGCCTTTCGAGACGCCGCCAGCGCCTTCGCCGATTTGATGAACACGAAGATCGTCTGGCGAGATGCCGAGGGCTTCTTTGCCGACGGCGATCCCGATCTCGACTGGTTCACGGTGACCACGGCCGAGCACGTCGCTTCGCTCGGCCGTCAATGGGTCGTTTCTCACATGGACGAGTTCCACGTCGCCACCCAGGAGTTCCTCGGCGTGGGGCTCGAGGTCACCATCGAGGAGTACCTCGCCGCGCGACGTCGTCGTTACCTCTACGTGCGCACGATGGACGAACTGCTGGGAGAAGACGGACTTCTCCTTACCCCGACGGTCGCGAGTGAGGGTTGGCTGGCCGACGGCCGCCTGAACAGCGACGTCGCGGTGCACGGTCTGCCGCCCGACGTCTATTCCACCGCCATGCAGAACGTCACCGGCCACCCGGCGTTGACCGTTCCCTTCGGGCAACTGCCCACCGGCCTGCCGTTCGGACTCCAGATCACCGCACCGCACTTCCACGACGTCCGGTTGCTCGATATCGCTGCGGTCGTCGAAGCAGCGTTTCCGTGGGCCCGAACCGCGCCAGGCTACGAGTCCCTGGCGACGGTGCTCGACGTCGCCTGACCTCGAACGGTGGCTTCGGTGACACCACAATCCAACCGTGGACTCGCGTCGTCCGCGGGCCGACGGTGCACGATTGGTGCACTCGCGCCCCGTCGCTCCATGTATTTGACTTGGATTGCCACGGCGTTAGGGTGGTAATGAAAGGGGTCCTAATGTCAACTTCCCCAGAACCGGTAGACCTCAACAATCATCATCGCGACACGCTGTTGCGGATCTTCCAGCACCCGACAAGTCACAACATCGAGTGGCGAGACGTGGCTTCGCTCCTCGAGGCGATCGGATCGATCGAGGAGCACCATGACGGCAAGTTCCGCGTCCACGTGGGACCTGAGATCGAATTCCTCGATCGTCCGAAGAACAAGGACATCGATGTCCAGCAAGTGGTGGACCTTCGCCGCATGCTGACCGGCGCTGGCTACGCAAAGGTTGTCGAGGAGCTCGAAGCCAAGGGCACCGAGGACTAGTTCACCGCGGTCCGCCCAGTGCGTTCGCCCCGGACAATCACTTCGGCGACCTCGTGGCAACCACCTTCGATGTTCCCGCAAGGCCGCCCGTCGGACGTGGTGTTACCCTTCGCCAAGGAGCCCGCGTTGGGTGAGTGCGGCTCGGTTCAGGCCGGCACGACCGTTCGGTGCCACAAGGTGATGAGGAGAGTCAGATGCTTATATTTCTCAACAAGGCCCGCGACATCAAGCCCGAACCGCTCGACGTCGGAGAGGGGAAGTTCAATCTGGTGGACCTCGTGTCCCAGGCCCAGAGCGCACCCGTTTCAGCGGGAGTGGCGGAGATTTGGAAGTCGGCGCCGGTCGATTTCGACTACGACAACGACTGTGCCGTCTGTTACATGATCGAGGGCGAGATAACGCTCACCGAAGGCGGCGAGCAGCACAGCTTTCTGCCGGGGGACGTCGTTTACATACCCCAGTCCGCCGGACTCGTGGTGCTGTGGGAGAGCGACTCGTACGGGAAGTTCTTCTACGTGACGTACCCTCACTGGCGCTGAGCCGGTCTGCGCCACGCGACCGAGTCGTCGCGTCCGCGGAGAGCGTGTTCGAATCGTCCGAGGCCCTCTCGCCGGACCCCTGCAGCGACGGCCGGATCACCAGCCGCGCGAGACGGGCGTCCGAGGGGGACTACCTTCATTCGCTTGGCGAACGAGTACCGCGGGCCCACGGATCTCACCTGCGGCGAGACCGGCAACCAAGAGACACTGAGCCAAAAGCAGTCCCAACGGGATTCGAAC
>PKYK01000026.1 GCA_003133665.1 Acidimicrobiaceae bacterium
CGCAACGTCGAGCGCTACACCTTCTTGAAGTGGGCCCAGAGCTCGTTCGAGAAGTTCCGCGTCGTCCCCCCGGGCATGGGCATCTGCCATCAGGTGAACCTCGAGCACCTGGCGCGCGTGGTCTTCGAGGACGACGGTCTGGCGTACCTCGACACGGTCGTCGGCACCGACTCGCACACCACCATGGTGAACGGACTCGGAGTGCTCGGCTGGGGCGTCGGAGGAATCGAGGCCGAGGCCGGCATGCTCGGCCAGCCCACGTCGATGCTGATCCCCCCAGTCGTCGGTCTTCGACTGCTCGGCGCGACGCGCGAAGGCGTGACCGCCACCGATGTCGTACTCACCATCACCGAGCTCTTGCGTCGACACGGCGTCGTGGGCAAGTTCGTCGAGGCCTTCGGGCCGGGCGTGGCCTCGCTCTCGCTCGAGACGCGCGCGACCATCGGCAACATGTCGCCCGAGTACGGCGCGACCTGCGCCATCTTCCCCATCGACCAGGTCACCCTCGACTACCTGGCCTTCACCGGTCGTCCCCTCGAGCAGCTCGAACTGGTCGAGGCCTACGCCAAGGCGCAGGGCATCTGGCACGACAGCAACGCGTTCGAACCGATCTACTCCGAGTCCGTGCAACTCGATCTCGCGACCGTGGAGCCCAGCCTGGCCGGACCGAGGCGTCCCCAGGACCGCGTGTCGCTGTCGGGCGCGCGCGGGGCCTTTCGCGACGCGCTCGGTCGTGAACCCAAGGAAGTCCGCGGCGTCGAGGCGGCCGAACATCTGCGCGACGGCGCGGTGACCGTGGCCGCCATCACGTCGTGCACCAACACGTCGAATCCCGCCGTGCTCGTCGCCGCCGGCCTCGTTGCTCGGCGCGCCGTCGAGCGCGGACTGAGCGTGAAGCCGTGGGTCAAGACCTCCCTCGCACCGGGTAGCCGAGTCGTCATGGACTACCTCGAGCGCGCCGACCTCGTGGATCCGCTCGACAAGCTCGGCTTCTATCTCGCGGGCTTTGGCTGCACCACCTGCATTGGCAACACCGGTCCGCTGCTCAACGGAGTCTCCGAGGCCGTGATCGAACACGACCTATCGGTCGTATCGGTCCTGTCGGGCAACCGCAACTTCGAAGGTCGCATCCACCCCGACGTCAAGCAGAACTTCCTGGCGAGCCCACCTCTGGTGGTCGCCTACGCCCTGGCGGGCACGATCGACATCGACCTCAGCCACGAGCCCCTCGGCACGGGTTCTGACGGGCAGCCGGTCTTCTTGAAGGACCTCTGGCCGAGCGACGCCGAAGTCGCCGACGCCGTTCGCGCATCCCTGACCCCCGAGATGTTCGAGGAGCGCTACGCCAGTGCCTTCAGCGGTGACGAGCGCTGGCAGGCCGTACCCACGACGAACGCCGTCACGTACGCGTGGGACGACGCGTCCACGTACGTGAAGTTGCCGCCCTACTTCGAAGGCCTCACCATGGAGCCGGGACTCGTCAGCGATCTGGAGGGCGCGCGGGTCCTCGCGAAACTGGGTGACTCGGTCACGACCGACCACATCTCGCCGGCCGGCAACATTCGGCCCAACGTCCCGGCCGGCCTCTACCTGACCGACGGCGGCGTGAAGGCCGGAGACTTCAACAGCTACGGCACGCGCCGCGGCAACCACGAGGTGATGGTGCGGGGCACCTTCGCCAACATCCGCCTGCGCAACCAGCTGACGCCCGGCACTGAAGGCGGCGTCACCATCAAGTTGCCTGAGGGAACCCCCATGTCGATCTTCGACGCCGCCATGGCCTACGCCGAGGAGGGAACGCCGCTCGTGATCCTCGGGGGCAAGGAGTACGGCAGCGGGTCGAGCCGTGACTGGGCGGCGAAGGGCACCAAGCTGCTCGGGGTGAAGGCGGTGCTCGTCGAGAGCTTCGAACGAATCCACCGCTCGAACCTGGTGGGCATGGGCGTGCTGCCACTGCAGTTCGTCGCCGGCGAGTCCGCCGCGACCTACGACCTCGACGGCACCGAGGTCTATTCGGTGCGCGGGCTCGAGCCGCTCAACCAGGGTGAGACTGTGCCGAAGGTCACGGTGAGTGCGATCCGGGCCAACGGCGACGAGGCGCGGTTCGAAGTTCGACTGCGCATCGACACCCCCACCGAAGCCGACTACTACCGACACGGCGGCGTGTTGAACTTCGTGCTGCGTCAGCTGGCGGCCAACTAGTCCTTCAGGTGATTGATGGCGTGGGTCGCGGCGGCGTCCACGCTGTCGAACAGCCGAACGTGGCGACTTGCCTTGTCGGTGAATTTGGAGAGTTGAGCGCGGACCGCATCGCTGGGTCGGGCGATGGAAACGCTGATGTCGTCGTTGACCAGATCGTTCACGACCTGGCTCATCGTGACCAGCCCGGTGTAGTCGATGTCGGACATGGCGACCGCGTCAACGATCAGGTGCTTGGTGGCGGGGTACTTCTTCAGCAGGGCGTGCAACTCTCGACGAAAGACGCCGACGTTCGCGAAGTACAGGGCGCCACCGAAGAAGATGGCCAGAATGTGATCCACCGGCCCGACGGCGTGGGCGTCGAGCGGCTCCCAGCTCGTCGTGCCCCTGCGTCGACCCAGTTCGACCACGAGAGGGCGCGAGGAACGCCACGTCCGGTCGAGAATCGCCAGGGCCACCGCCAAGGCCAGGCCGCTCTGCACACCGAGCACGACGACGCCGACGCCCGTCACCAGGGCAAGGGAGGACTCGACGCGGCTGATGTGCGAGATGGTGCGCAGTTGGGCCACCTTGATGAGTCGCCCCGCGACGAACAACAGCACACCCGCGAGGGCCGCGAGGGGTATCGAGTGGGCGTACTTCGCCAGTGGCGAGAACAGCAGCGCCCCCACGACCGCGACCAATCCCACCATCTTCGTGCGCCCACCGGCGAGGCGCGTCACCGTGGTTCGCGCCGGGCTCGCGTTCACCGGAAGCGCGCCGAAGAGTCCCGCGACGACGTTGGCGACGCCAATGCCGATGAAGTCGCGGTTGAGGTTGTCGGCGACGCCGATCTCGTCGGCCGATGCCCGTGCGGTCGCCGCGCTTTGGCTGATGATCACGACCAACAACGTCAACGCCGTCGTGACGATCACCGCCCACTGGTGGAGGGTGAACCAGTGCAGCCGCCACGTCGGTGCGCCCGCGATGACCGAACCCAGTTCTTGCACCCCGTGTCGAGAGAGGGACAGCGCAGAAGCGAGGACCGTGGCACCGACGACGGCGACGAGGGCCGTCGGCAGTCGGGGGTTCAGCCTCTCCCCGGCCACCATGATGATCAGCGTGCCCAGCGCCAGCGCCACCGACCACGCACTCACGTGCCCGAGGTGGTGTGCGAGTGACGAGAGGCGCGACACGACCGACGAACCGCCCGAACTGACCCCGAGGACCCGAGGGAGCTGGTGCACGATGATGATGACGCCGATGCCGCTCATGAATCCCGCCACGATGGGAAGCGAGAGGAAGTCCGCGAGCCACGCGAGTTTCAAGAGACCGACGCCCGCTACCAAGAGCCCCGCGACCACGGCCGTCGCCGCCACGAGCGAGAGATACTGCGGCGAGTTCGGCAGCGCCAGGCGCAGGAGTGCGACCGCGAAGAGCGGGGCGATGGTGGAGTCGGCACCGATCGAGAGGATCGGATTCGAACCGACGATCAGAAAGACCGACGTCGCCGCGATGAACGCGATCATTGAGGTGAAGGCGGGCACCGAGGCCAGCTGCGACGTCGCGAGTTGTTCGGGTATCGCGATGGCGAGCAGCGTGACCCCGGCCAGGAGTTCACTGGGCAGGATGTCGCGCGTCAGACCCAGCATCGTCTGGGAGAGTCCCCGGGCGACGACACGTCGGCCGATGGGCGTTCGTGCAACTACCCGCCGTTTCGAGTCGTGACCCACGCCTTCACCCTACGACGCGAGTTCCCCCGCGTCCGGCGTCAACTGGTCGAGACGACCTTGAATCCCTCGGCCAAGTGGGCCTTGCCCAGGCCGGCGTTCTTGGCCGTCATTCGAGCCCACTGTCGCAACATCTTCTCCAGGTCAACTCGATCGCCGACCTGGCTCTCGTGACGCGTGAGAGCGGCATGCTTTTGATGGAAGACCTTGGTGATGTCGACGACCATCGTGGGCTGGAAGCCCGTCAGCCAGACCACCGGCACGGTGTGCGGCTCGAAGCCCTCTCGAACCAACTCGGGGAAGGCGTGGGGATTACGCGCGTCGGGATAGACCGCGCGCAACGTGGCCTCGCCGGCGGCCAGATGATCGGGGTGGCTCGCGAACATTCGTTCCCAGTTGCGCTCCGGGCTCTGGGTGATGACCAAATCGGGACGGTGCGTGCGAATGACTCGCGAAATCTCGCGGCGCAGCAACAGTGTGGGCTCGACCTGCCCGTCGGGCCAACGCAGGAAGGTGAGGTTCGTCACGCCCACTTCCGCGGCCGCGGCGCGCTGTTCGGATTCGCGGATATCGCTGCGCTCCTCCTTGGAATGCTTCGAGTCGTCACCGCCGGCGTCGCCCGACGTCACCAGGCAGTAGGCGACGTCGACGCCGTGTGACGTCAGGGTCGCAACGGTGCCGGCGGCTCCGAAGTCAATGTCGTCGGGGTGCGCGACGACCACGAGTGCACGCTTGATCGACCCGTCGTATTCGAATACCGGTAGAGCAGCCTTCTTCTTGCTCACAGAACCGAATCCTCCATGGTCGGCTCCCAGTTGGCGAGGTCCTTCAGGCGCGGGTCGTTCGAGAAGACCTCGACGATCGGACGCTTCAGGGCGAGACGACGCATCGTGACCTCGGCCTCGACGATCTGATTCCACAACAAGAGCGACACCACGACGCCGGTCGATCCCGCGCGGGCGGTTCGCCCGGAGCGGTGGAGGTAGGCCTTCTGATCTTCGGGCGGGTCGAAGTGCATCACGCAGTCGACCGCGTCGATGTGCAGTCCTCGGGCGGCGACGTCGGTCGCCACGAGCACCGGCAGTCTCTCGGCCATGAAGTCGGCCAGCGCCTTCTCGCGCTGGCTCTGACGCAGGTCACCGTGGATTGCCGCGGCGTTGATGCCTTCCTTCAGCAGCTGTTCGACCAACCGGTCCGCTCCTCGCTTGGTGCGACAGAAGATGATCGTCTTGTCGAAGGACTGGCAGATCGTGGCGGCAACCTTGACGCGGTCCATCTGATGAACGTTCAAGAAATGGTGCACCATGAGCGAGACCGTTTGGGTGTCACTGGCCACTTCGTGGAAGACCGGGTCGGTCAGGTACCGCTTGACCAGACGGTCGATGGCGCCGTCGAGCGTGGCCGAGAAGAGCAGCGTCTGGTGGGGGTGCTCGGCAATACGACGAAGTACCCACTCGACCTGGGGCATGAAGCCCATGTCGGCCATGCGGT
>PKYK01000080.1 GCA_003133665.1 Acidimicrobiaceae bacterium
AGTCGAGCGAGGAGTCGAGCACCGACGAGAACACCGATTACATAAGTCAGCCCGCCAAAGTGATGCGCATTGGCTCCATGGTGAAGTCGCTGCTCGACGAAGCTCGCAGCGCCCCGTTGGACGAAGCGGGTCGGGCACGCCTGCGAGAGATCTACCAGTTGTCGATCAGCGAACTCTCGGGGGCGCTGTCGCCCGATCTCGGCGGCGAGTTGTCGCGGATGGCGATGCCCTTTTCGGGCGAGATACCTTCGGAGTCGGAACTTCGAGTCGCCCAGGCCCAGTTGGTGGGCTGGCTGGAAGGTCTCTTTCACGGAATCCAGGCGTCGCTCTTCGCTCAGCAGGCGGCCGCAGCGGCGCAACTCGAGAAGATGCGTGATCGATCGTTGAGTCCCGGAACGGGCGAGGCCCGCGCCGGCACGTATCTCTAGGTGAAGCCTGAGAGGTGTGACCGGGTGGTACTAGCGTGCAAATCCCACACGTGTAGTATCGCGCACCACCCCCGAAAGGATCTGTTCAGCTGATGGCTGAAGGCTTCGTCCACCTCCACAACCACACCGAGTATTCGATGCTCGACGGGGCCGCCCGAGTGGAGGAGATGGTGCTCGCCGCGAAGGCGGACGGTCAGCGCGCGATCGGGATCACCGACCACGGCAACCTCTACGGCGTCATCGACTTCTATGAGGCCTGCCGCGCGCACGGGGTCACGCCCGTCATCGGCCTCGAGGCCTACATGGCCGCGAACTCGCGCTTCGACCGGCCGACCCGTCGAGGCAAGATCGACGACACCGGTGGCGACACCGAGGGTGGCCAGAAGCTCTACCACCACCTCACGCTGCTCGCCGTGTCCAACGAGGGCTACCGCAACCTGCGCGAACTCTCCTCGATGGCTTTCCTCGAGGGCTACTACTACAAGCCGCGCCTGGACTGGGAGCTGCTCGAGCGCTACTCCAAGGGCCTCGTCGCGACCACCAGCTGCCTGGGCGGTGTCGTTCTGCAGGCGCTGTTGCAGGACAACTACGCCAAGGCCCTCGGGCTGGCTGGTCGGCTCCAGACCATCTTCGGCCCGGAGAACTTCTTCATCGAGATGCAAGATCACGGGATCCCCGAACAGGTGCGAACGAACCCGCAGCTGCTCCAGATCGCCAGGGACCTCAACGCCCCGTTGCTCGCGACCAACGACCTTCACTACGTGCACCACGCGGATGCCGAGATGCACGATGCCCTCTTGTGCATTGGAACCGGTTCGCTGGTGGCCGACCCGAATCGGTTCCGCTTCCAGAGTGACCAGCACTACCTGAAGTCGGCCGCGGAGATGCGCTACGTCTTTCGAGACATTCCCGAGGCGTGTGACAACACGCTGTTGATCGCCGAACGCGCCGACGTCACGATTGAGTTCGACAACGACGCCCTGCCGCAGTTCCCGGTTCCCGACGAGTACAAGGGGGCGACGCACAAAGAAGGAGCGAATCGCCTGCTGCGCGAACTCACCTATCGGGGAGCCCGTGAACGCTACGGCGATGCGCTGAACGCCGAGGTGCGCGACCGGCTGGACTACGAACTCAGTGTCGTGGCCGACATGGGCTTTTCCGACTACTTCCTCGTCGTGTGGGACCTCATCCGTCACGCGCGCGAGAAGAGTATCCGCGTCGGCCCCGGGCGCGGATCGGCGGCCGGTTGCTGCATCGCCTACTGCCTGCGCATCGTCGACCTCGACCCGATCCGCTACGGACTGATCTTCGAGCGGTTCCTCAATCCGGGGCGCAAGCAGATGCCCGATATCGACATGGACTTTGACGAGCGCTACCGCGGCGACATGATTCGCTACGCCGCGGAGCGCTACGGCTCGGATCACGTGGCCCAGATCGTGACCTTCTCCACGATCAAGGCCCGCGCGGCGGTTCGCGACGCCGCTCGCGTGCTGGGCTACCCGCCCCAACTGGGGGACAAGATCGCCAAGGCGATGCCCCCGCTCGTCATGGGTCAGGACCTGCCGCTGCAGGCCTGCTTCGCGCCAATGCCCGGCTACGAGGGTCGCTACGCCGAAGCCACGGAACTGCGCGCGCTCTACGACGGCGATCCCGAGGTCAAGCACGTCATCGACGTCGCCAAGGGCTTCGTCGACAAGCGACGCCAGGACGGCATCCACGCCGCCGCCGTGGTGATCACCAAGGGACCGGTGCTGGACTACGTCCCGGTCCAGCGCAAGTCCGGACCCAACGGGTCGAGCGACGACGCGCCGATTGTCACCCAGTACGAGGCGACCGCGATCGAGAAGCTTGGTCTCTTGAAGATGGACTTCCTCGGTCTGCGCAACCTGGCGATCATCGAGCGCGCCCTCGAGCACGTGAAGCGCCGCCACGGTCTCGACGTTGACATCGACCACGTGCCGCTTGACGACGCCAAGGTCTTTGACATGTTGAAGCTCGGCAACTCGATTGGAATATTTCAACTCGAGGGCGACAAGATGCGCCAGCTGATGCGCCGACTCGCGCCCACGAGTTTCGACGACATCGCGGCGCTGGTCGCGCTGTACCGACCCGGTCCGCTCAGCGAGAACGTGCACAACGACTACGCCGACCGCAAGAACCACCGTCAGAACGTCAGCTTCGACCACGAGGACCTCGAGGAGATCCTGGGCGAGACCTACGGACTGATGATCTACCAAGAGGACATCATGCGCGTCGCGACCAAGATCGCGGGCTTCTCGATGGCCGAGGCAGACGATCTACGCAAGGCCTGTTCGAAGAAGATCCGAGAGATGATTCAGGCTCAGCGTACGAAGTTCGTCGACGGCGCGGAGCGTCAAGGCTACGGACGCAACCTCGGCGAGGCGATCTTCAACAAGATTGAACCCTTCGCCGACTACGCGTTCAACAAGAGCCACGCCTACGGGTACGCGCTCATTGCGTACCAGAACGCGTGGCTGAAGGCCAACTACCCGGTCGAGTACATGGCCGCGCTGCTGACGTCGTTTCGCGACGACAAGGACAAGGCCTCGGTCTACCTCAACGAGGCCCGCCAGATGGGCATCACCGTGGGCGTGCCCGACGTGAACCAGTCGTTCGCCGAGTACGCCCCGAGCCGCGCCCAAGAGAGCACCATCCTCTTCGGGATGGCGGCGGTGCGCAATGTCGGCGAGGCGCTCGTCGACAAGATCGTCAGCGAGCGCGAGGCCAGCGGACCGTTCAGCTCGGTCTACGACTTCGCGCGCCGCGTCGATCCGGCCGTGCTCAACCGCCGTTCGATGGAGTCGCTGATCAAGGCCGGTGCGTTCGACGCCCTCGACGTCCCGCGCCTGGGCTTCTTGCTGAAGGTCGACGAGATCATCGACGTCACGCTCAGCCGGCGAAAGGACCTCTCGCTCGGCATCTCGACGCTCTTCGCCGCCGTCGGCGCCAATGGGGATCACGATGACTGGGAGGGAACCGAGATCCCGATCAGCGACCTGGAATTCGAGAAAGCCGTGAAGCTGGACTTCGAGCGCGAGATGCTCGGAACCTACATCTCCGATCACCCGCTGTACGAGGTGGAGAGCGCACTGGTCGCCAAGACCGATGGATCGATCACCGCCATTCGCGAACGGGGCGACGAACTGGCCAAGGCCGGCAAGGCCGTCACGGTGGGCGGCATTCTGGCCGAGGTCCAGTTGCGCACCACCAAGGCCGGCCAGCAGTACGCGCGCGTTGTTCTCGAGGACCTGGGCGGTTCGATGGAGATCAATTTCTCCGCTCGTAAGTTCGAAGAGTGCAGCGGGTTTCTCGCGAAGGACAACGTCGTGCTGATCAAGGGCCGGATCGACAGCCGTGATGACGAGATTCGCTTCAGTGCCCTCGAGGTCTCGTTGCTGAAGGTCGACCGCGGTGACGGCGAACTGCGTTTGGCGTTGCGGCCCGAGGACCTCACGGCGACGTCGATTGCCACGTTGCGAGAGATTCTGGGGCGTTACCCCGGCAAATCGCCCGTTATCGTCGAAACCGGCGGGTCGGGCAAGACCTTCCGGTTGGGCCCCGATTTCAACGTGAACATTGCGAACGTGGTGGGTGATTTGCGCTCAGAATTCGGGCGAAACGTCATAAAGGCCTGACTTGTTTTCAGAGGGGGGCGAACACCCGTAGAATAGATGCTTATGGCAATGAACGTCACCACGAAGGACACCACCGCCCTCAGCGACGCAGAACTCGCCGAGATGGCCGATCTCTGCGTTGACCGGGAGCCGAACTTCGATATCGGATTCCTCTCCAAGCAGCGCGAGGAGTGGGTGCTCGTCACCCACGCCCGTGAAGGCAACAAGTTGCGCGGGTACTCGTTCAGCACACTCGAGCGGATCGGCGGCACACCGTCGCTGCTGGTGGGACTCTTGCTCGTGGACCGTAATGCCAAGTCCGACCAGACGCTCAAGGCGATCTTGCACGATCAGTTCCGACGCGCACTGCTGGCCTTCCCCGACGAAGACGTGCTCCTGGGCTCTCGACTCACCACGCCGGACGGCTTTCGCGCCTTCGCGGGCCTCGAGGACGTCGTGCCCCGTCTGGACTACAAGCCCACCGGCGAGGACCGGGCGTGGGGACGACGTTTGGCCAAGCGCTTCGGCGCCGAGAAGTCGATCGACGACAAGACGTTCGTCATGACCGTGACCCCTGGTCCGGTCGGCGGCCTCGACTACGTGGTCGCCAAAGCCGTGGTTCCAGAAGGGGTGGAGGTCTTCTTTCGGGAGCTGCTGCCCGAGAAGGGACAGCGTCTCGTGGTCTTTGGCTGGGCGATGGCCGAATCGCTGGCCTCGGGCAAGCTGCCCAAGTAGTTCCTAGCCGCGCGGCAAGAGGCCGGTGCAGCTCTTGTAGCAGTGCCCGTCGATGGGCTGGGACAGTGTCGTGAGCACGTAGGTCGGTCGGAAGCCCAACGACGTCGCCAGATCCTTGCCGGCGAGCGACGTGCGGCGGGTCGCTTCGATGGTCCGAACCGCGTAGGCGTCCTCACAGACCAGCCACACGTCGTCACCAAACCATCCGAATCGGACCCACGTGGAACCGTCCTCGTGACGGCGGAGTAGTTGGGGACCTCGATCGGCGGCGATCAGCGCCACACTCGGACGTTCGCCGCGAAACTCCCAATAGGGGGCACTCGGCCCGCGAAAGCCGAAGAGGGGGCCGTCGGCCGGTGTGGCGATCTGCTCGAGCCACTTGCGCACCCGACGACCGCGGTAGGTGCCGAGGCGACGTGGCAGATCGGCGAGGGTCACCGCCTCGGGCTGGGCGAGATCGTTGCGTTGCAAGTTGTCGGCCAGTTGACCTTCCACGACGTCAAAGGCCGCGAGGTCGGTCTCGAAGTCGTCCGGCCACGGAATGCGCCAACGGACGATGGCCTGTGAGGCGAGGTCCACGATGGTGGTGGTCTCGTTCGTGGAGCCGAGAACGAGACCAGTCATGGTCGATCCGGGCGTCAGGTCGACCGTCGGGCGTTGGGGTGTGCGCTCGACGAGTCGCCGTATCGCCTTGGCAGCGGGGTCGCGGTTGAACAGCGCCATCAGTGACCGGCCAGGCGCAGTTGCTCGGCGAGCGCAGCGACACTCGAGACCGGGAGTTGACAGACGCCGCCACGACAGACGTAGGCCCGGCCATCCGCGCGGCCGCGCAACAGGGGCGACGAGCCCCCTCCGGTGACGAGAACAGTTCGGGGCATCGCCCTAGATCGTACGTGCTCGCTGAGTTCGTTCGCCGCTCCGGGAATGACAATCTCGATCCCCTCGAGGGCGTAGCCGGCCGCCTCAATCAGGTCGGGTACCGCGACCGGGTGCGTCGCGACCAACGTGGCGCCGAGTTCGACGAGTCGCTGGGCCACGGCCAGGCGATCGGGGTCGCCGGTGCAGAGCGCCAGTCGGGCGAGCGCTCGGCAGGCCACCGCGTGGCTCGACGGCGTGGCGCCGTCGAAGATCTCCTTGGGTCGCGCCGGCAGATCGGTCACCTCGTCGCTCTGCGTGAACAGCCCGGCGCCGACGCGGGGCTGGTGCGACGAGGGAACCTCACCGTCCCAGTGGTGGGTGATCAGGTAATCCGCGACGTCGCGGGCCGCGTCGAGCCAGATTTCGTCGCCGGTGCGCTCGTATGCATCGACCCGAGCGTCAACCATCCACGCCAGGTCGCTCGCGGTGGCGTGGGCCTGGCGCTGTTCGGTGCGCCACCACGTGTTGGCCGCGAAGTGTGACGTGGCGAGGGACGCGAGCAGTTCGAGCGCCGGGGCGACGAATTCGGTCTCGCCGACCAGCAGGCAGGCCGATGCCAACATGGCGTTCCATTCGAGGATGACCTTCTCGTCTCTGGCGGGTTGCACGCGCAGTGCGCGGGCTGCGCGAAGAGCCTCCCGCGTCGCCCGCAATCGATCAGGCGTTGCGAAGGGTTCGCCGTCGGCCAGGCGCGGGATGGAGCGGCCTTCGAAGAGTCCTGGCGAGGTGATGCGCCAGCGCTCGAGGACCTCAGGAAGATCATCTCGCAGACCGGCGTTCGTCAGCGCGTCGGTCACCTCGTCGACGCTCCACGTGACGTGCGACCCCTCACGGCCTCCCGCGTCGGCGTCGAGCGATGACGCGTAACCGGTCGCGACGCGAAGGTCACGCAGCACGAAGCGCAGCGTGTCGCGCGCCACCTCGCCCCATTCGGGACGCGAGCCGTAGCGCCGGTCCGCGAGAAGGTAGGCCCGGGCCAAGAGCGCCTGATCGCTCAGCATCTTCTCGAAATGGGGCACGTGCCACTGGCCGTCGACGCTGTAACGGGCAAATCCGCCCCGAATATGGTCGTAGAGCCCCCGTCGCGCCATCGCGTTCAGCGTCCGGGTGACGGCGCCGATCGCCTCGTCGTCGTCGAAGTCGAGAAGTGCCTCGACGTAGCTCGCCCGGGGGAACTTGGGTGCCCCGCCGAAGCCCCCGTCGAGGTCGACGCGGCCGACCAGTTCGTCGCGAAGTCGCCGGCGGGCCGCCCCCAGATCGAGCACGTCGGTGTAGGGAGCCAGGTGGTCGACGAAACTGATCTCTCGTTCGAGTGCCTGCTCAAGTTCGTTGGCCTGTGCGATGACCTTCTCGCGCTGGTTCTGCCACGCGTCGGCCATCGCCGCCAGCAGTCGGGGAAACCCCACCTGTCCGTGACGGTCCACGGGTGGGTAGTACGTCCCGGCCATGAACGGTCGTCCGTCGGGGAGCAGGAAGACCGACATGGGCCAGCCGCCGTGGCCGCTCAGCAGTTGCGTGGCGGCCATGTACAGCGCGTCGATGTCGGGCCGCTCCTCCCGGTCGACTTTGATGGCGACGAAGGATTCGTT
The DNA here is from genome assembly GCA_003133665.1 of Acidimicrobiaceae bacterium. Classification (GTDB taxonomy): domain Bacteria; phylum Actinomycetota; class Acidimicrobiia; order Acidimicrobiales; family RAAP-2; genus RAAP-2. The sequence continues at coordinate 7,306 of PKYK01000080.1, forward strand.
GAGCAGTTGTGCTGTGGCGGGATCCTCGAACGACTCGTGTGCCATGACGTGGCACCAGTGGCAGGCGGCGTAGCCCACGGAGAGAAAGATTGGTCGGTCGAGGCTCTTCGCCAACTCGAGCGCGTCGTGTTCCCACGCCCACCAGTCCACTGGATTGTCAGCGTGCTGGCGCAAGTAGGCGCTGGACGCCCGTGCGAGGTGATTCATACTGCGATGTTAAAGGCGGGCAACGCCATGACGACAGTCTGGACTCTTGCGGTGCTCACCGCGCGGTTTGACCGATGAGCCACTCGCTGCGCCGAAGAGCGAGAACGACCTCGTCGGTCCATTCGCCCTTGACGAATTCATTCTCCAAGAAATGCGCTTCGCGGTGCAGCCCCGCCTTTTCGAGCGAGCGAATTGACGCGGCATTGCGGCCGTCGCACCGTCCGACGATGCGGTGCAGGCCGAAGGTGTTGAATCCCAACGAAAGCAACTCGCGGTAGATCTCTGGTGCGTAGCCCATGCCGTGGAACTCCGGAGCGAGCGAGCCGCCGATCTCTCCTTGGCGGTGTTCGTTCGCGGTCCAGCGCAGCATGAAGTCGCCAACGAGTCGCCCGTTGCTGGTCAGCACCGCGGCGACCGGGAGAACGTTGTCGTCGGTGATTCCGACGGGCTGGGCCAACTTCTTCTCCAGCGCCAGCTGCGTCTGCACGTGGTCGCGCGTACCAAAGTAGAGATACCGGGTGACCGATTCGTCGCCGTAGAGAACGCTGAGGGCGCGCAGGTCGCCGGGCGCGAAGCGGCGCAGAGTCAGACGGTCGGTCGTGATACTCGATTCGAGTTGTGCCACGGACCATTTCTAGCCTTTGCGCGCAGGCCGTCGAGGAGCCTTCATCACACCGTCGAATCCCATTGGCGTGTCGTCCCGGGTCCGTTTGAACACCGTGGCCGCGTGGTCAGTGGCCAGCCAATTGGCCTGCTCGACGATCGGTTTAGAAGGCTCTCGGGGCCACCACGTACAACGTTGCCAGAGCGGCGGCCATCGAACACGGTGTGAGCACGCATCCCATCATCGCGAAACGGACGACGGAGGGGGGAGACCCTTCCGCGCGAGCGATTCGCAACCAGAGCAGCGAGGAGAGAGCGCCGGTGACGAAGAGATTGGGCCCCAGGTCGAGTCCGATGAGCAGGGCGAGTGGGTGGTGGAGGGGTTTCGAGGAAAGCAGAACAGCGGCGGGCAGGTTGTTGACGACCGTGGACAGTCCGGCGCCGATTCCCGCCGAAGCCCAGGGCCCGACGGAGTTCATCAGGTGCGCCGGGCCTTGCCACAACCGGGCCAGGACGCCGAAACCCAGGGCGACGAACATGAGAAGGAGCAGCGTCGTTGCGTTCAGGGACCGGCGAGCTTCGCCGTTGGTGAGTCGGCTCGTCAGTGCAACCTGAGCCACGATGAGTGCGACGCCGGTAACGAGGACTGGAAGGGCCGGATTCGTTAGCACCAGCACCAGCACCGTGGCAAGGAGAATGCCGACCACTCCGAAACCCCACCGCAGGGGTGGCTTGGTCACCAGTCCGGCCAGGGGGGCCCTCAGGTCATTCCAACACCACAGCGAAATCATGATCGTGATGACGAGAATCGACGCCAACCACGGCAGGAGCATCTCGCCGGCAAAGACGTGCGACCGGAGGTGGCTGGTAGTGAGAACGAGCAGGTTGGTCAGGTTCGAACCGGGAAGCAGGAGCGAAGCACCGTTCGCCATGAAGACGGACCCGTAGAGGAAGGCACGTTCCTTGATCCCTCGCTGGCGAGCGGCGTGAATAAGCACCGGCGTCAGAAAGACCACGGAGGTGTCGAGATTGAGTACCGCCGTCACGACCGCCACCAGGGACATCAACGCCGAGAACATCACCACGCCGTTGCCGGGCAGGAGTGCGAGGCGCGAACCGACGGCCTCGAAGAGCCCATCGGATGCAGCTACACGCCCGATGAGGAGGAGTCCCGCAACGAGCGCGAAGGGTGGCCACACCTGGTGCAGTGAGTTGAAGAAGGCGGCGTTCATTTGAACAGTTCGATCAGGGTTCGCGCGGCGCGGCTGGCTTCACGGTCCACGCGACGAGTCGCGGCCGCCGCGTTCCCGCCGGAGCTCTCGAACGGTGCGAGACCGCCGGGCATCGTCTCAACGTCCGGACGGCGTTCTCAGACCGCGCGGCCGGTGAAAGTGAGGAACCGGGTCTGTGGATTCGCGTCGGGGGCGGGCGTCAGCGCATGGGCGAATCCGCCGGGAACTCGAATCGCGTCACTCACTGCTCCGAGTTTCGAGTGGGCAATCGCCACCGCCTCGCCGTCGACGGTTTCGTCAGCGCCGATGGCTCGTGCGAGGTCCCACGTGTGACAAAGGGTGTCAAACATCAGTAGACCTTCGACGAGGCTCGCAAATGGCTGCTCGCCCCCTCGGCTCTGTACCGGCGCTTTGGCCAAATCGGGATCGCTCAGGGCGCGGCGCACAGCGTTGGCAACGATGGCCCACTGCTCGCCAACAGGAGTGCCGTCACGCAGTCCGACCACACCGTTGTCGTCGACCGTGGCGTAGACGCGCTGATGGGTGGCAACCACGTGCGCCGTGAGTTCGGAGACATTCCACTTGTCACAGGGCGTCTGGTTTCCCCACTGGTCCTCGTTTACCTTTGCCATCACCATGCCGAATCGGCTGGCCACTCGTAGATACGGGGAATCGGCGGGATTCATTCACCGATCATACCGACGGTGTCCGAAATCGTTCAGTTGAATGACGGGGAATGGTCTGAAGCGCCGACTCGATTGCCCTCCGTTGAATTGACCTCAATGAGGTCGGGCAAGCGCAGACCACGGTGGACTAATCGCGTCATCTCCGATTCGCCCTGGGCTCCGCCTTGACGTCAAACGCCGCGCCTGTCACTGCGCCATTGCGGTGATGGTGACGGGCAGGGAGCGACGATCGCGGTGACACTGAGGCGTTCCATGAGTACTGTGACGTCTAGCGACGTCTAGCGAATCTGGAGGAATCATGGCCACACCACTTCGATGGGGCATCATCGGCACCGGGCGCATCGCACACACCTTCGCGAGCGATCTGCGACTCATAGATGAGGGAATCCTGGTGGCGGTGGGATCTCGCTCACAATCGTCGGCCGACAAGTTCGCAGACGAGTTCGCGATTCCCAATGGTCATGCCTCCTACGAAGCGCTGGTCGAAGACCCCGACGTGGACGTCGTCTACGTCGGTACGCCCCATCCGATGCATCACGCCAACGCGCTCCTCGCGCTCGAGCACGGAAAGCCGGTTCTCGTTGAGAAGGCCTTCACGATGACCGGTGCCGAGGCCCGCCATCTGGTGGCGGTCGCGCGAGAGAAGCAGCTCTTCATGATGGAGGCGATGTGGACGCGGTTCCTGCCACACGTCGTCGCTATTCGCGACCTGCTCGCCAAGGGCACGCTCGGCGAGATCGTCACGGTCAGCGCCGACCACGGTCAGTGGTTCGCGCACGATCGCACGTCACGCCTCTTCGCCCCGGAACTTGGTGGTGGCGCACTCCTCGACCTCGGGGTGTATCCCGTCTCCTTCGCCTCCATGATTCTCGGAACCCCCAGTCGAATCACGGCGCTAGTGGATCCGTGCTTCACCGGCGTCGACGGCCAGGCGTCGATGCTGTTTGGCTACGAAGGCGGCGCTCAAGCAGTGCTGACCTGCACTTCTTCCGCGCGAAGCGCGACGCGCGCGAGCATCGTGGGCACTGACGCTCGCATTGACGTTGACGGCGACTTCTACGCCCCGACGTCGTTCACCGTGATTCCACGCAATGGCGACCCGGAGCGGTTCGAGTTCGCCAGCCAAGGGCGTGGTCTGCACTATCAGGCCGCGGAGGTTGCCCGATGCATTGACCTGGGCGAGACTGAGAGTGCCACAATGCCCCTCGACGAAACCATCGCGATCGTGGAGACGATGGAGAAGGTCCTTCAGTTCCTCTAGGACGGCCTTGACAATCGGCGACTTGCGTCGGGTCGGGGAATCGCTAATTGTACGACAAAGTGAGTCGAGCAGCGTCAGTTTTGAGCGGTGGCGAGTGGTGATCGACTGCCGTATTTCAGACATTGATGCGGTGTTGAGAATGTTCGCAATTGCTGATACCTTGGCAATCAGGACTAGAGTTTCGGTACTCGGCGGTGCCTTTCGCAAGTCGATTTGAGTGTGTTTCGGCTGCGTGAACGAGATCTCTTGAACGCGTGAACATCGAAGTGACCTTTGTCATGGTATTTTCACGAACTGAGCACCGCGTTTACGTGATACTCATGGAGTACAACAAACTATCGGTGTCGAGAGGCGCCACAGAAGGGTTGGGGATTATGAAATTTAAGACAGGAAGGACACTCGCGTCCGTAGCGCTGGCCGGCAGCTTTGCCGTCGCCATGCTGCCGGTCGTGAGTTCGGCGAGTACTCCCACGGTCAAGAACAGCACGTTCAACACGAGCTTCTCGACCATGAAGTACCTCAAGAGCATTGTCAAGAAGGGCAGGGGCTCCATCGCCGTCATCCTGCCCGACACGAAGACGTCAGCTCGTTACACCGAGTTCGACGCCCCGTACCTGATCAAGGCGTTCAAGGCGGCTGGACTCACGTCCAGGCAGTACATCGTGCAGAACGCCCAGGGCAGCGACGCCACGCAGTTCAACATGGCCCAGGCCGACATCGCCAGGGGCGCGAAGGTCCTCCTCGTTGACCCGCTGGACTCCACCACTGGTGCGGTCATTGAGGGATTCGCGAAGGCGCACGGTGTCAAGGTCATTGACTACGACCGTCTGACGTTGGGTGGGGCTCGTGCCTACTACGTCAGCTTCGACAATGTGGCCGTCGGTACCTTGATCGGCAAGGGTGAAGTTGCCTGCCTCACGGCGTGGAACGTTGCCAACCCGGTGGTGTACATCTCGTACGGCGCACCGACTGACAACAACGCGACGCTGTTCGCCAAGGGCTACAACGCAGTGCTGACCGCTGCTGGTTTCAACACCAGTGCGACCACGCTGACTGGCTCGAAGCAGACGGTGCTTGAGAGCGCCGGTACGTGGGACCCCGTCCAGGCTGGGGTTGACTTCCAGGGCGCCTTCACCGCGCACTCGTCAATCAACGCAGCGGTGACGCCCAACGACAGCAACGCCAATAGCGTCATCACTTACCTGCAGGGCAAGGGTCTGAAGCCGAAGACGTTCCCCACCACGGGACAGGACGCTTCGCTCGTTGGATTCCAGAACGTGATCGCTGGTTACCAGTGCGGCACCGTGTACAAGCCGATTTGGCTCGAAGCACAGGCCGCCGCGGCCTTGGCCGTGTACCTGCGCGCGGGTGTCAAGCCGCCTAAGGGCTTGGTCAATGGATCCACACCTGACACGTTGACCCACCGGAACGTGCCGTCGGTCCTGCTGACCGCTACGTGGGTCACGCCCGACAAGATTCAAACCACGGTCATCAAGGACAAGGTCATCAAGGCCTCGGACCTGTGCACCAACACGTCGCCCACGGTGGCCGGTTCACCGCAGCCGACTTACGCCGCGGACTGCACCACCTACGGCATCAAGTAGTTTCTATTAAATGACGTCGACCCCCGAGTCACCCAGTAGCGAGATGTCCGAAACGACATCCGCTTCATCCGGTGACTCGGGGGTTCGAGTTGTCGAGGCAGAGCACCTCCTCAGCCTGTGCGGCATCAGCAAGGACTTCGGCCCGGTGCAGGCATTGCGGGACGTGGACCTCGACGTCCCCGTTGGCCAGGTCACCGCTCTGATTGGCGACAATGGTGCGGGGAAGACGGTGCTCATCAAGACCATTTCGGGCATCTATCCGCCTAGTTCGGGGCACATCTTCTGGAAGGGACGTGAGATTCACCCCCACACTCCGCGTGATTCGGCTGAGTTGGGCATCGCGACCGTGTACCAGGACCTCGCCCTCTGTGACAACCTCGACATCGTCCAGAACATGTATCTGGGACGCGAGGAGACACGGTTTGGCCAACTCGACGAGATCAAGATGGAGTTGGCGACGAAGGAGCTCCTGAAGGATCTCGCCGTCTCAACGGTCAAGTCCGTCCGCCAACTCGTGGCGTCGCTGTCGGGTGGTCAACGTCAAGCGATCGCGGTCGCCCGCGCGGTGATGCGTGACTCCGAACTGGTGATCATGGACGAACCGACGGCGGCCCTCGGGGTCTCCCAGACGGCCCAGGTTCTTGAGCTCGTGCGCCAGTTGGCGTCCCGGGGCATTGCGGTCATCCTGATCTCGCACAACCTGAACGACGTATTCAGTGTGGCTGACCGCATCGCGGTCCTGCACCTGGGGTACCTGGTGAGTCAGGGTCCCGTCAGCAACTACGACAGGTCGAGCGCGGTGGAGATGCTCACGACGGGCGCGTCGAGTCGAGTTCATCCGACGCCGCCCCTCGCCGGCTGAACGAAAGGTTTCCACAACGTGTCGATTCCAATTGAGGACCAATCTGCGCATCGTCCCGATGAGAGACCTGCGACGTCCGCCGCCACCTTCTTGAACCAGGTCAAGCGGATGTGGCAGGGGGAAAGCGGTCTGGGACCGATTCTCTTCGGCCTGCTGGCTCTCATCATCTATTTCGAGGTGCGCAGCTCGGTCTTCCTCTCCGCGGGGAACATCACGAACTTGTTCATTCAGTCGACGATTTTCATCTTGCTGGGTATGGCCGAAATCTGGGTGCTGCTCATGGGCGATATCGATCTGTCGGTGGGCTTCTCAGCGGGGATCGGCGGTGCGGTCGCGGTGATCCTCACCAGCACGCAACACAATTGGCCATTCTGGATCGCCTTGCCCCTCGGCCTGGTTGCCTGCACCCTCGTGAGCGCCGTGTGGGGCGTCATGGTCATTCGACTGCGCCTGCCGTCCTTCATCGTCACGCTGGCCGGCCAGATCGGATTGGCCGGCGTTCTGCTCTACCTGATCAACAGTCAAGGAAACTCCGGCGGCTCGCTGCCCGTGCAGGAGAAGGTGCTGTACTACCTCGTGTGGGGGAACCTCACGCCAGTGGCCACGTGGATTGTCATAATGGTGTCCGTCGTCCTCCTGAGTTGGACCATCCTGCGCTCGGATCAGCGCCGTCGGACCGCGGGCCTGGACGAGAAGCCGTTGTGGCTCGCTTTCGCGAAGGTCGGCCTGTTGGTGGTCGCTGGCGTCCTGCTGGCGCTGATCTTCAATACCAATCGGTCCACCTTCACGACCCTGAATGGGATGCCGTTCGCGATTCCGATCGACCTGGGTGTCCTGGCGGGTGGCACCTACATCCTGACCAAGACCCGCGCGGGCCGTTATATCTACGCCATCGGCGGCAACGTGGAAGCGGCTCGCCGCGCGGGCATCAACGTCAACCGCTACCGGCTCCTCGCGTTCACCCTGTCCGGCTTCACCACGGGAATCGCCGGACTCCTCTACGTGTCGCGCCTCAACGGCATCTCCACCGGCATCGAAGGCGGCACCTACGTGCTGTACGCGGTGGCCGCCGCCGTCATCGGTGGGACGAGCCTCTTCGGTGGCCGCGGCAAGATGATCCACGCCGTAATCGGTGGTCTGGTGGTGGCCACCATCGGCAACGGCATGGCTTTGATCAACGTGAGCGCCTCAGGTCTCTACATAGTGACCGCCCTGGTCCTGCTCGCCGCGGTCACGGTTGACTCGGTTGCCCGGCGCGGCAACTCCACGAACCGGTAGTTGCTCGTCAACGAACACGCCTAACCTCTGCCCTGTGGAGGCGTCACTGGAGGGTCGGGTCGCCGTCGTCACCGGGGCGAGCCGAGGGATCGGTCTCGCCATCGCCCAGCGGATCGCCGCGTCGGGCGGGGTCGGCTAGAAGAGATTCGCGAGCTCACTTCGACGGATCTTGCCGTTGCCGGTTCGAGGAATCGCGACGACGTAGCGGATCTCCTTGGGTTTGGCCCAGGGGCCGATCCGTTCGGCGGCGACGGCATTGATCATGTCGTCAAGAGGAGTTCCATCGCTCACGACGAGGGCGACGACCCGCTGGCCCCACTCCGGGTCCTCCACCGCGGTGACGGCGACGTCGCGCACGCCGTCCAACGCGGACAACACCGCCTCGAGGTCCTCGGGCCAGAGTTTCTCCCCGCCGGTCGTTATGACGAAGCCCTTGCGGCCCCGCACGCTCACGCGTCCGTCGACCACGTCACCGGCGTCGCCGGTCGGGAACCAGTCGTCGCGCCCGTCGGGGCCCACGACTCGGGGTCGAGGCGCGCCGCGGTACGAGCGAAAGAGGGTGGGGGAACGGACGGCGAGTTCACCGTCGACGCTCGCCACGTCGACGCCCGCCAGGGGGTAGCCGTTGTAGACGATGCCCGAGCCGGTCTCGGTCATTCCCCAGGTGGTCACGACGTTGTCGGGAAGCGCCGTCGGCGCGCGCGCGCCTCCGAGCAGGACCTTTGCGAATCCCCGCAGGTCGTGGCGAGCGAGCTGGGTCCGCACCACCGACACGTGGGTCGCTCCGCGTGACGGTGCGTCATCGAGGTCATCCGGATCGCCCCAGACGAGCGTGGCGTCACTCAAGACGGCGCGCAGCAGCACCGCCAGTCCACCAATATGGTTGGCCGGCAGGCAGGGGTACCAGGCGGGGGGAGCGTCCCCGCGCAGTGTCGCCTGGGTCACGTCGGCGCTCGCGCGTAGCGCGTCCCAGGTGAGTTCGGCGGCCTTCGCCGGACCGCTCGATCCCGATGTCAGCATGACCAGACCGACGTCGGCGTCCACGTCGCGCCTGGTCGAAAGCGCCACACGGTCGGTCCCATCGAAGACGGCGGTGGCTCCGAGCAGGTCAAGTTCTTCGAGACGCCGTCGAGGCGAGAGGCGCTGATCAAGAACGCAGAATGCCTCCCCGCGTTCGACGCAGCGTCGCAGGGCCCGCTCGAGGTCGGGGCCGAGTGCAAGGTTGAGAGCGAGCAGCGGACCCACGCTGTGAGACTAGAGGGTGCGGCCAGGTTGGGTTCGAGAATAGGGTGTCTGAACATGGCGTCACTGCGATACGAACGGAGGATTGCTGCCTCGGCGGACGCCGTGTGGGACGTGATGTGCCGCCCCGAATCGATCCCCGACTGGTTTCCCGGCGTCGTGTCGTGCAGCGTCGTGGGAAAGTCTCGCACCATCGTGACCGCGTCGGGCCTCGAGATGCCCGAGGAGATACTGACCATCGACCCGTTGCTTCGGCGATTCGCGTACCGAATCACCGCTCCCGCCTACAGATTCCATTTGGGGTTGATCGACGTCATCGCGATTGGACCGCGCGACTCACTCTGCATCTACTCGACGACCGCCGAGCCGGACGCCCTCGCGCTTATCATCGCGGGGGGAACGCTGGGGGCTCTCGAGGAGATTCGACGCCTGGCCGAAACGTCTGGGAAGGAGTAGCCGTGGGCCGGAAGATCCTCTTCATCACAACCGATCAGCAGCGCTACGACACGGTCGGGGCCAACGGCGGCCTGCTGTCGCGCACTCCGGTGCTGGACCGGCTCGCCGACGAAGGGATTCGCTACGAGCGCTGCCAGCCGACGTCGGTGGTGTGCATGCCGTCCCGTGCGTCGATGCTGACGGGACAGTTCCCGACGACGCACGGTGCGTGGATGAACGGCGTGCCACTCGCCGTCGATGCCCCCTCGGTCGCGGAGAGTCTGCACGACGCGGGCTACGCGACGGCCCTGATCGGCAAGGCGCATTTCGAGCCCTTCATGGACCCCTTCGGCCGGTTCGCGGAAAACTCGCTGGCCAACCTCGGCGTGCCGACGGTGGAGCAGCCGTGGTTTGACGGGCGTCGCGGCGTGCACCGAGGGTTCGACCACCTGGAGTTGGCGACCCACGGTGTGATGGGTCCGCTGCACTACGCCAAGTGGATGCACGAACATCACCCCGAGGCGATCGATGGTTTCTACTCGGTCGTCGACAGCGACCTGAACGTGAACGCCGCGCGCGGCGGCGACACGGACGCACCCCAGGTGAAGGTGAACCCGGTGCCACGCGAGTGGTACCACACGGACTGGGTGGCCGATCGAACCATTTCTTGGCTCAAGCAGCAGAGCCACGAACAGGACTGGTTCTGCTGGATGAGTTTTCCCGACCCGCACCATCCGTGGGATCCGCCACGGTCCGAGATCGGACGCGTCCCGTGGCGTGACGTGCCCTTGCCGGCCAACTATCCAGAGACCTCCGCCGAACGCGAGGCGCTGCTCGACGCCAAGGCCCGTCACTGGCGTGCCTGGTACGACGGGCGGGTGGTGAGCAACTACGAGGCCCCGGCTCACTGGATCCCCGCCACCCTGACGGCCAATCAGGTTCGAGAGGTCAATGCGCTGAACGCGGTCGAAGTGGAGCTGATCGACGAAGCGATCGGACGGGTGTTGAAGGCCGTTTCGGCCAAGGGCTGGGGTGACGACGTTGACGTCATCTTCACCAGCGACCACGGGGAACTGCAGGGCGACTTCGGCCTGCTCTTCAAGGGCCCGTACCACGTGGACGGGTTGTTGCGCCTTCCCCTGATCTGGCGTCCGGCCCTGTCGAGCAAACCGGAACCCAGCGTGGTGCACGCGCCGGTGAGCCTCGTGTCACTGGCCGCCACGTTCCTCGACGTGGCCGGCCAGCCGGCCCCCGCGTGGGTCGAGGGTTCGGTGCTGCCACTCAACGATGACGACGCGCACGCCCGGTCCTTTTCCTCGACCGTGACCGAATGGGACTCGGCGCTGTTCGGCGTGGACGTTCACGTGCGCTCCGTCGTGACCAGCGACTATCTCTACACCGAGTACTTGCCCGGCACGATGCACGACGGCAGCGAGGGTGAGCTCTACGACCTCTCCGATGATCCCCTGCAGCGGGTCAATCGGTTTGACGACCCCGCGATGACCAACGTACGGGCGACATTGTCGGAGGGTCTTCGCGCCCACGAAGACCGACCGGGCGAACGAGCCACGCCCGGCGTGCTGATGGCGCCGGTCTGATCGAAAGGTAGCGTGGTCGCTATGTCCGAAACCGTTATCCAAGGCTCACCGCTCGACCCCGTTGATGCATTTCGCTCCCTCGCGCTGCCGGCGTGGGAGTCGCAGGGCGACTACGGCGACATCGTCTATGAAGTGGGCGAAGGAATCGCGAAGATCACCATCAATCGCCCCGAGCGGCGAAACGCCTTTCGTCCCCAAACCCTCTTCGAACTCTCCACCGCCTTCGAACGCGCCCGAGATGACATCACGGTGGGGGCGATCATCCTGACCGGAGCGGGTCCCGACGCGTTCTGTTCGGGCGGCGACCAGAAGATTCGCGGCGACGACGGCTACATCGGTGACGATGAGGTCGCACGCCAGGGCGTCGGTCGACTGAACGTCCTGGACCTGCAGATACAGATACGACGCCTGCCCAAGCCCGTCGTCGCTTCGATTGCCGGCTACGCGATCGGTGGCGGCCACATCTTGCACCTAGTCTGCGACCTGTCGATCGCCGCGGACAATGCCCGTTTCGGTCAGACCGGTCCGCGGGTGGGTTCGTTTGATGGCGGGTACGGCTCCTCGCTGCTCGCGCGGACAATCGGGCTGAAGCGTGCCAAGGAGGTGTGGTTTCTCTGTCGACAGTACGACGCGCAGACGGCGCTGGACTGGGGCCTCGTGAACACCGTCGTTCCGCTGCACGACCTCGAGCGCGAAACGGTGGCGTGGTGCCGCCAGATGTTGACGCTCTCGCCGTTCGCGTTGCGGATGCTGAAGGCGGGCTTCAACGCCGCCGATGACGGACTCGCCGGAGTCCAGCAGTTGGCCGGCGATGCCACCATGCTCTTCTACATGTCCGAAGAGGGACAAGAGGGCCGCAACGCATTCGTCGAGCACCGTCAGCCGGACTTCTCGAGATTCCCCAAGCGTCCATGAGCGACGCTCCTGGAGCGATCCGCCGCTGGGTTCTCGCGGCGAGACCCCGGACGCTCCCCGCGGCGGTGGTCCCGGTCGCCGTTGGTTCGTCGCTGGTTCGCCCGGAACCTCTGTGTTGGCTCAACACGGTGCTCTGTGCGGTGATCGCGCTCGCACTGCAGATCGGCACGAACTACGCGAACGACTACTCCGACGGGGTTCGCGGAACCGATGAGGTGCGCGTCGGTCCGTTTCGTCTAACCGCTTCGAGATTGGTTCGGGCGTCGCGGGTGAAGTACGCGGCGTGGAGCTGGTTTCTCTTCGGCGCCGCGGCGGGGCTGTGGCTGGCGTCTCGTACGTCGTGGTGGCTCGTACTCGTGGGCGTCACGGCCGTGCTCGCGGGCTGGTTCTACACCGGCGGACCGAAACCGTACGGTTACTACGGCTTTGGCGAACTCTTCGTCTTGATCTACTTCGGCTTCGTCGCGACGGTGGGCACGGCATACGTCCAGCATTTGATGATCCCGTCATCGGCGTGGTGGTTTGGACTGGCCACCGGCTCGATGGCCTGTGCACTGCTCGAGGCCAACAACCTGCGTGACGTGCAGGGCGACCAGACGGCCGGCAAGAAGACCCTGGCCGCACGACTAGGACGCGAGCGTGCGTCGTGGCTGTACGCCCTGTGCGTCGCCGGCGCGGTGATCGGCATGGCGGGTGGCGGAGAGCCGCTCGTCGCGCTCGTCGCGCTGGCGCTCTACATCCCGGGCCTGCGCATGGCGTTCTCGCTGCGTAACGGTCGTGGGCTCCTGCCCCTGCTCAAGATGTCGGCCCGGACGCAACTCTTTCTTGGAGCACTGCTGTTCGCGACATTCTTCGCGACCCGTTAGTCGATGAGGAAGGACCCAATTCGATCAGCCGCGCGTTGGGGCTGCTCGAGGTGGGCGGCGTGACCGGCGTCGGCAATGACGTCGAAGGAGCCGTGCTGCACGCCAGACGCTATGGCCGATGCTTCGGCGACGAATTTGGCGTCATTGGCCCCGGCGAGGGCCAGCGTCGATACCGCGATCAATGGCAACTTCGGCGCGAGCCACTCCTGGGTGCCCGTGCCGGCGCGGCGCAACGACTCGGCCAGCCCGTGGGCGTTTCGCGTGCTGCGCGCAGCTCGCTCGAGCGGATCGTCAGGGAGCGAGGCGAACATCGGCTGCGCCAGCCACTCGCCGAGGAACGTTTCGGTGCCGACGAGATCGAGTCGATTGGCCAGCTCTTCATCACGGGCCCCTCGGGCACGCCGCTCCTCCTCACGCTCAATTCCCCTCGACGCTCCGAGCAGCACGAGTTTGCAGAGGCGACTCGGATGGCGCAACGCCAGGTGGAGGGCAACGCGCCCACCCAGGGAGTAGCCGCCGAGCGCGACGGGCTCGTCGGGAAGGACGTCGGCGATCAGGTCCGCGGTTTCGTCGAGGGACGCTCGAATGGAGTAAGCCGAACCGTGGCCCGGAAGGTCCAACGTCCAGAGTTCGTGCGCACCTGCCAGAATGGAACGAAAGACGTGTGCGGAGTCCCTCGTTTGGGTAAAACCGTGGAGCCACACGAAGGTCGACCCGGAGCCTTGGCGCTGGACACTGAGGAGTGACATTGCAACAGAGCGTAACGAGCCCGAGCGTCGTCCAAGCGACGTTCGCGGCCACGTTGTTCGACGAGTGGTGTCGCAGTGGTCTCACCGACGTGGTGATCTGTCCGGGATCGCGTTCCACCCCGTTGGCCGTCGCCGCGTCAGATCGCCCGGAGTTGCGGCTTCACGTGCGGATCGACGAGCGAAGCGCCGGGTTCTTCGCGCTCGGTCGTTCACTCGCGACGAAGCGGCCGGTGGCCATTGTCGTCACCAGCGGCACGGCCGCCGCCGAGTTGCACGCCGTCGTGGCCGAGGCCGATCTCTCCAACGTCGCGCTGCTCGTGCTGAGCGCTGACCGGCCCCCGGAGCTCCACGGTGTGCGAGCCCCTCAGACGATCGACCAGCGACACCTGTACGGCGCCATGGTGCGTCGATTCGAAGAACCCGGCGTCGCCCGCCCGGAGGCGGCCTCGACGTGGCGACCGCTCGCGAGTCGACTGTGGCTCGACGCGCTCGGTGTCACGTCGCCCGCCGGACCGGTGCACCTCAACGCCGCCTTCGTCGAGCCCCTCACCGCAAGTCCAATCGATCTGCCACCGGCGCGCGCTGGGGCCAGTCCTTGGCGCGAGCACCACCAGAGCCAGAAGGCGGTCGCGGACCTCGACGTGCGAGGCCAGCGCGTCCTCGCGGTGGTGGGCTCGGGCGTCGAGGAGGCGACGGTGGCGCACTGCGTGGCGCTCGGCTGGGCGGTGCTGGGCGACGCCACGGCGCAAGGCTCGCTCGCCTACTTCGATCCACTGTTGCGTGATGAACGCTTCGCGACCGCGGTCGTTCCGGACCTCGTCGTGCGCCTTGGTGGGCTGCCGGCGTCGAAGGTCCTGCGGGAGCAGGTGCGCCGGTGGCAGGTGCGCGCGGTCGCCATGAATGGAGCCGGACCGGTGGCCGATCCCGATGGTCTGGTATCGGAGGTCGTCGAGGGCTTGCCACGACGTGACGAGGCGCGCTTGCAGGGTGACGCGACCTACGCCGCGTTCTGGCGCGAGGCGACGGATCGGGTTGGCGCCTGGCTGGAGCAGAGCGAGAACGACGACGTGTGGTTGAGCGAGCCCACGGTGGCGCGAGCGTTGGTGGCGGCCAGCGCGCAACATCAGGTGCCGCTCGTGGTCGGATCATCGATGCCCGTGCGCGATGTGGAATGGTGGTCGCCGCCACGACAGTTCGCGACGTACGCCAACCGCGGTGCGAACGGGATCGACGGTGTGGTCTCAACAGTGCTCGGCGTCGCCGCCGGTTCCCAGGGATTGGGACTGGTCGGCGATATCACGATGCTGCATGACGTGTCGGGACTGGTCGACGGGCTGGGCGACGCGGGGGGCAGTTGCGTGCTCGTGGTTGCCGACAATCGAGGAGGTGGGATCTTCTCCTTCCTCCCACAGGCCACCTCGATGCCCCCGGAGCGTTTCGAACGGCTCTTCGCCACGCCACGCCCCCATGACCTCGCGGTGGTGGCGCGGGCCTTCGGGCACATCGGGCTCACCGCGGCGACGCGTGGTGAGCTGCGAGACGCGATCGAAACCGGACTCGGCCAGCCGGGTCTGACCGTGGTGGTGGCTCGAGTGCCGAGCCGCGAAGAGAACGTCCGCTACCACGAGGCGCTCAACCGGGCGGTGCGAGAATGCTGGCAAGCCGGTGACGAGTGATTGCGACGCTGCCGAGTTCGCTGCTCGCCGCCCTGCCACTGGCCTTTGCGGCGGGCCTGGTGTCCTTCGCCTCGCCGTGCGTCCTGCCCTTGTTGCCGGGTTACGTCGCGTTCCTGAGCGGGGCGACGGGCAGCATCGAAGGTCGTTCGGGACGAGGTCGAGCGGTCATCGGATCGCTGGCTTTCGTGCTTGGCTTTGGCGTTGTGTTCGTGAGCGAGGGAGCGCTCTTCGGTAGCCTCGGCAGGCTGCTTCACACTCACCAGCGTTCACTCGAGATCACGTTCGGCATTGTCACCATAATTCTGGGGCTGTTCTTCACGGGTTGGTGGCCCTCGTCGTGGCTTCAGCGAGAGCGTCGGGTACACCGGCTTCCCCGGGCGTCGGTGCTGGGTGCGGCGTTGCTGGGTTTTCTCTTCGCACTCGGTTGGACGCCCTGCATCGGACCGACGCTTGGAGCGATATTGACGCTGGCGGCGTCGTCGGGGGCCACCGCGCTACGTGGGTCGATACTCGCCTTCGTGTACTGCCTTGGTCTCGGTGTGCCCTTTATCGTCGCGGCGCTCGCAACCGAATGGATGGCGATAGCGTCCACGTGGCTCCGCCATCACCACAAGGCAATCGGTCGCTTCGGGGGCACCCTACTGATATTCATCGGGCTGGCTGAGGTTTCGGGCGCGTGGCACAGCTTCGTGCTGTGGCTCCAGATACACGCTCCCGCCGGAACCGGACTCTTGTAACGAGAGCCGACTCGTAGACTGGCGCCATGATTCTCCGTGATGACTGGCAGTTTCGCGGGCTGGTCCATCAGGTGACCGATGACACAGTTCTCGATCGGCTCTCGAGGGGCGGCGTCACCGCCTACATTGGCTTCGATCCGACGGCACCGTCGCTGCACCTGGGCAGCCTTCTGCAATTGTGCAATCTGCGCAGACTCCAGATTGCGGGCAATCGCCCCATCGCGCTCGCGGGCGGGGGAACGGGACTGATCGGGGACCCGAGTTTCAAGGCCGTCGAACGTCCGTTGCTGTCGAGCGAGCAGTTGGCAGCGAACGTCGAAGGCATCGGGGAACAACTGGGTCGTTTCCTCGACTTCTCACCAAGCGCCGGGTCCTCCCGGGCGCTCGTGCTCAACAATGCCGACTGGTTGACGACCATCTCGCTCACCGACTTCCTGCGCGACGTCGGCAAGCACTTCACCGTCAATCAGATGATCGCCAAGGAGTCGGTGAAGAGCCGCCTCGACCGCGATGACGTCGGCCTTTCCTTCACCGAGTTCTCCTACATGCTCTTGCAGGCATACGACTTCCTGCGTCTCAACATCGACCACGACTGCACGCTCCAGTTGGGTGGATCGGACCAATGGGGGAACATCACTATAGGTACCGAGTTGGTTCGCAAGGTGACGGGCAAGTCCGCGGCCGGGTTGACCTCGCCGCTGCTGCTGCGCGCCGATGGCCAGAAGTTCGGCAAGTCCGACATGGGCAGCGAACGGGTGTGGCTCGACGCGTCGATGACCACTCCGTTCGCACTGCACCAGCACCTGCTCAACAGCGACGACGCGACGACGCCGGCGCTGTTGCGTTTCTTCACGTTCCTCGACCACTCCACGATCCTCGAACTCGACGAGGCGACGATCGTGGCGCCCCAGGAACGAAGGGCCCAGCGGGCCCTGGCCAACGCCGTGGTGTCCCTGGTGCACGGCGAGGCCGCCGCCCAGCACGCCGAACGTGCCGGTGAGGCTCTCTTCAGTGAGGCGATTGCCAGTCTCGATGAGACGACGCTGCTGCAGGTGGTCGCCGACGCGCCTTCGTCAACCATGACCCGCGGTGAGCTGGGTAACGGTATCGACCCGGTCGAGCTGCTCACACGCTGCGAGCTCGCTGGCTCCAAGGCCGAGGCGCGTCGATTCCTCGAGCAAGGCGGCGTCTACGTCAACAACGTGCGCATCGAGCCGTCACAGTCGATTGATCTCACAAACGTGCTGCACGACCGCTACCTCGTTGTTCGCCGCGGGCGACGTCAGCAGCACCTCGTGGTCATCACGTGAGCCGACGCCTCACGGCGTTGCTCGTAGCGGGACTCACCCTGGGCGCCTGCGGGACGGTGAGTGCGTCGTCCGCGCTGCAGTCGTGGGTGAGCCAGAGCAACTTCCGCTCGGCGGTGTCGTCGCTGCGCGCCGACGCGGCTCACTCGGCGGCGGCCCTTCGCGATGCCGGTTCTACGAGCAACGACCTGCACACCGTTTGTGCGGTGCTGAATCTCGAGTCACTGCAAGCCAACGCCTCCCTGCCGACACCGGACAGCCAGGCGACGGCACTGCTTTCGCGTGCCTACGACAACTTCGGGGCGGGAGCAATCGAGTGCTACCACGCCTCGAGCAGCGCCAGCGCGAGGGCGAAAGCCCTCGCATCGCTGGAGGCCGCGGTGGGTGCGCTCTCCGAGGCCACCGCCCGCATCGACGCCGCGACGGCGAAGTCCTAGTCCGAGGTCGGCGGACGCAGGTCGATTTCGAGTCGCAAGATGCCGTTCTCGAGGGTGGCCGTGGCGTCGCCCAGCATGGCGTAGTCCTGGAAGTCGAGTTTCGCCGATTCGATGAAACGCTGACGGTCAGGCCCTTCTACCGGCGGAAGACCCCGCCGCTTCACGGCCTCAGCCCTCTCGCGGAATCGAAGGATCATCTCGTTGGGGTCAAAGACATCGCTCACAATGCGATGATAGGGCTCGCCGGCAGGGCCGAGTTGGTATCATGGCTACTCGGCGCAGTGTCGCTACGCCGCGGTCGCCGCCAGTGTTGGCCCGCGACCAGTGAGGAGTTGACGTGAAAAAGGGCCGCCATCGTCGGTTTGTGGAAGCTCGCGAACTAAAGCGCTCAACGGGACCTCGCGCCACCACGTGTGTGGAGTGCGGTGCGGCGCCCGAAGACGTGCACGCCGAATGGTGTCTCGCCGAGGAGGATCGTTTCGACGAGATCCTCGGATCGCTGCCCCGTACCTCCTTCAACGATGAAGACCCCCTGACGGCTGAGGGTTAGGACTTACGCCGCAGCACCGGGTGCGCGAGACGCGTCGCCTTGGGTTGCGCGGCTCGGTGATTGAGGTGCGCGAGAAGTTGGTCGTAGACCAACTGTCCCGTCATCGCCACGAGCTCTTCACTCATTGAATCGACGACCCGGTTCTTGCCCACGAACGCCTCGGGGGCTTCGGTGCACCACCAGTGGAACTCGGCGCCGCCCGCGCCCCAGTCACTGCGGTTCCATTGGGCGATCCTCGTGATGACGTGGCCGCTGTCGGTCACCTCATCGTCACGCCGCAAGGGCAGCTGCCAGCAGACCTCGGGCTTCAGCGGGATGTAACTCTCGTCGTTGTCCAAGGCGAGCACGTGCAGCGCACAGCCCGCTCCCCGGTGGAAGTCGGGTCGGTTGAGAAAGATGCAGGCGTCCTTCACGATCCGGGTGACGATTTCGCCGTTCTTCTTGACGCGCGTCGTACCCTCCGTGCCCCTGGACTTGAACTGCCACTGGTCCGGCGTCAGTCGTTTGGCGGCCTTTTCCACCCGGCGACGATCCTTCTCATCGGTGAAGTGCGCGCCGTAGCTGCAGCAGCCCTGGACCAGCTCGGGGGTGGGGCCCGTGAGGACGCCCTGACAGCCGTTGCCGAAGATGCAGGTCCAATTGCTCTCGAGGAAGGTCACGTCAAACATCCACGTCCGCTGGCGTTTCGTATCCTCGAAGCTGATCCACTCGTGGGCGTCATTGGGTATTGAAGTCACAGGGAGAACTTAGTGCGCGCGAGATGTTCCGCACGCACCTCTAGACTTGACGCATGACTAGCGTCGAGACTTTTGACATCCTGACCCTCACCGACGAAGCGCGAAACGTCGTGCTCGACGCACTGGCGAATGAAGCCCAGAGTGAAGGTCTCGCCCTCTTCGTGGAAGTGACGGGAACCCGGGGCGGGGGATACGCCTACGACCTCTACTTCTCGGATCGCGCCGATGCCCCCACTGACGCGACCATTGGCCGCGACGGGGACGTCACCATCGTGATTCCTTCGCCCAGCGTCGAGCGCCTGCGGGGGAGTCGCCTGGAGTTCGCGAGCGACGGGGGCGGGGGACTGGTACTCGTGAACCCCAACGTTCCCTCACCCGAGGAGGCGAATCCCGGCGTGCCCGCCGACATCCTGGCCCTGGGGATCGATGGCCCGATGGCGCTGTTCGCCGTCGACGTGCTCGAACAGAGCGTGAACCCCTCCATAGCGAGCCACGGCGGCCGCGCCGATCTCGTGGCGCTCGATGAAGAGAAGAAGGTCGCGTACGTCAAGCTGTCGGGTGGCTGTCAGGGTTGTGCGATGAGTCGTATGACGCTGTCCCAGGGCATCGAGACAGCGTTGCGTGAGGCCATCCCCGAACTCGAAGGCGTCATCGACGTCACCGACCACGCGTCGGGCGTGAACCCCTTTTACGCCAACGAGAACTAGTCCGTGGGGCGTACGCCCTAGAATTGGACAATGTTGCGCTTCCTCACCGCTGGCGAAAGCCACGGCCCGTCGCTAACCGTCATCGTCGAGGGGCTGCCCGCGGGCCTTCCCATCACGGTCGAGCAGATCGGGGACCAGCTCGCGCGCCGCCGTCTCGGCTACGGGCGGGGCCCCCGGATGCGCTTCGAGCGCGACGAGCTTCGCCTCACGGGCGGCATTCGACACGGACGCACCCTGGGTTCACCCGTGGCGATAGAGATCTTGAACTCCGAGTGGCCCAAGTGGGAACAGGAGATGTCGGCTGCGCCCGGCGTCCCGAGCGAGAGACTCACGAAGCCCCGTCCCGGTCACGCCGACCTGGCGGGAATGCAGAAGTACGCCTTCGACGACGCGCGTGACGTGTTGGAGCGGGCCAGCGCTCGCGAAACGGCGGCGCGCGTGGTGGCCGGAGCGCTCGCCAAAGCGCTGCTCGCCACGATTGGCGTCGACGTCCTCAGTCACGTCGTGCGCATCGGAAGGGTGGCGACGCCAAGTGCCGTTCGCCCTCAGCCGGGTGATCTCGACCGCGTGGACGAGTCAGAGGTGCGCTGCTTCGACGCCGCCACTGCCGAGGCGATGATCGGCGAGATCAAGGCCGCCGCCAAAGAGGGTGATTCCCTCGGCGGAATCGTCGAGGTCATCGCCTACGGCGTACCGGTCGGGCTCGGGAGTTACGTGCACTGGGACCGCAAACTGGACGGACTGTTGGCGGGGGCGCTGATGAGCATTCAAGCCGTGAAGGCCGTGGAAATCGGTGACGGCATGGCCCAGGCCTCGCAGCGTGGCAGCGTGGCGCACGACGCGATTGCGGTCGACGAGTCGTTCGAACGCGGTGGTGGCTACATCCGTCGGACCGATCACGCCGGTGGACTCGAAGGCGGCATGTCGTCGGGTTCGCCAATCATCGCCAAGGTGGCGATGAAGCCGCTCGCCACGCTGAATCGCCCGGTCCTCGAGACCGTTGACGTCGCGACCGGGGAGTCGACCGTCTCGTTCAAGGAGCGCACCGACGTGACCGCCGTGCCCGCCCTCGGCGTCGTCACCGAGGCGATGGTGGCCCTCGTGCTCGCGAACGAGGCGTTGCGAAAGTTCGGTGGCGACTCGGTCGAAGAGTTCGCGCGCAATCACGCTTCGTACGTCGCCAATCTGGGTAGTACGGCGTCGGCCGCCCGTGCGGAGTAGTCGTGGCCCGTCTCGTTCTGGTCGGCCTTCCGGGCGTTGGCAAGTCGACGGTCGCGTCGGCGTTGGCCGCATCGTGGGGCTGCGCGGCGCTCGACACCGACGACGAACTGGCGGCCATGACCGGTGGCACTGCGGCTGAGGTCCTACGCCGTGACGGCATTGCGGCCTTTCGTCAACAAGAGGTCGCAGCTCTTCGCGCCGCACTGCACGCCGACGCGGTGGTCGCGACGGGAGGCGGCGTGGTGACGCTGAGCGAAGCTCGCGAACTCTTGCGTCATGAGGTGACGCTGTGGCTCGACTGCGAGGACGACGTGTTGATACCGCGCCTCGTCGATGGCGATCGGCCCCTGCTCGGCGATGACCCCCGATCGGCGCTCGAAGCCCTCCGCCGCGAACGTGAGGAGTGGTACCGCGAGGTCTCGAGCGCTCGCATCGACGCGTCGGGAACGCCGGATGAGACCGTCGAACGGGTCCGCGACGCCCTCGCCGAGGTGGCTCGATGAACGTGACGGTGGACCTCGCCAGTCGTTCCTACGACGTGGTGATCGAGCACGGTGCGCGCCACGGACTCGTCGAATTGCTGAGGTTCAGAGCACCGAACGCGCAGGTCGCTGCGATCGTGACCTCGCCGTCACTTCACGCACAGCCGTGGTTCGACTTCGAATCGGGGCTCACCCAGCATGTCCTCGAGGTTCCCGAGGGCGAGGGAGCCAAGTCACTCGCCACGCTCGAGGCGCTGTGCGAACAACTGGCAACATTGAGGCTCTCGCGCGATGATGTCGTGGTCGGCGTGGGTGGCGGGGCGATCACCGATCTCGCTGGTTTCGCCGCCTCCGTCTATCTCCGTGGCGTCGCGCTGGCGCAGGTGCCCACGTCACTCGTGGGAATGGTCGACGCCGCCATCGGAGGCAAGACCGCGGTGAACCTGCGAGCGGGCAAGAACCTGGTGGGAGCCTTTCACCAACCCCTGGGCGTGCTGTGCGATTTCGACACCCTTCTGACCTTGCCCGAACGAGAACGACTCGGTGGACTCGGCGAAGTTGCGAAGTGTTGGCTCCTCGAGGGTCGCCGGGCCGGTGACCTCGCCGCCGCGTCGCTGCCGGACCTGGTGACGATGTCGGTGCAGTTGAAGGGCGCCATCGTGTCCGCCGACGAGTTCGAAGGCGGACGGCGAGCACTTTTGAACTACGGCCACACGTTGGGCCACGCCCTCGAGTCGCTGTCCCTCGCGCGCGACGTCGACGAACTGCGCCACGGTGAAGCAGTGGCGATCGGCTTGGCGTTCGCCGTCCGTCTGGCCCACGCTCTCGGACGCGTTGACGCCCAAGAGATCGTCAACCACGATGAGGTGCTCCTTGCGCTCGGCCTGTCGTCGCGGATGCCCTCACACATGTCCACCCCCGGCCTGCTCGACGCCATGACTCGCGACAAGAAGGCGCACCATGATCTGACCTTCGTCCTGGCGGGCCCCGAAGGCTTTGGCGTCGTTCGACACGTTGACCCGTCGTTGGTCGCCGACGTACTAGACAGTTTCCGAGGAGAGCCATGAGTAACGAGATCCTGCTGTTGTCCGGACCCAACCTCGACCAACTGGGCGTTCGGAGTCCCGAGATCTACGGCACCCAGACGTTGGCCGAACACGTCGCTCGTTTCAGTGAGCAGGCGCTGCGAGAGGGACTTGAAGTGCGACACCTGCAGTCGAACTTCGAGGGCGACCTCATCGAGGCCGTGCACGCCGCTCGCGAGAGTTCCATTGCGATCGTGCTCAACGCCGGGGCACTGACGCACACATCGTGGGCCCTCGCCGACGCCCTGGCCACGTTTGGCGGGGTGAAGATCGAGGTGCATCTGTCCAATCCGGCCGCCCGCGAGCCGTTTCGCCACGTGAGCACGCTGGCCGGGGTAGTCGACGGCACGATCGCGGGATTCGGTGCGACGAGTTATGACCTGGCGCTGGACGCGGTGATACGTCTCCTGGCCCGAAACCGTTGATTAGACGCATTGACCCATTGCCTAGACTAGGCAACGCAACTTTCGCGAAAGGTTTTGAGGCTGATGGCCGCAATTTCAAGCAATGACATCAAGAACGGCATCACCATCAAGATTGATGAGGGCCTCTTCACGGTCGTTGACTTCCAACACGTTAAGCCCGGAAAGGGTGGGGCGTTCGTGCGGACCAAATTGCGCAACGCCCGAACCGGTGCAGTGATCGAGCGCACCTATCGCTCGGACGAGCGTCTCGAACAGGCGATCATCGACAAGCGAGACACCCAGTTTCTCTACCGCGACGGTGACGACTACATCTTCATGGACCAGTCCACCTACGAGCAGGTCCCGGTGTCGTCGAAGAAACTCGGCGACGCCGCGAATTTCCTCAAGGAGACCGGGAAGGCGATGTTGATTGTGCACGATGACGAGATCATCGGTATTGAACTTCCGGCCTCGGTGGAACTCATCGTCGCCGAGACCGAGCCCGGTATCCAGGGCGACCGCGTCTCGGGTGCGCGCAAGCCCGCGACACTCGAGACCGGCTTCGTTGTGCAAGTGCCGCTGTTCATTGGTCCGGGCGAGCTCATCAAGGTCGACACCCGCACCGGTGACTACATCACCCGAGCGTAGGGTGAGCGAACTCGGGGCCCAGCGTCACCACGCTCGAGAGCGAGCGCTGGAGATCCTCTACGAGGCCAGCATCAAAGAACGTCCCATCGAGGTGATACTGGCGGAGTTGACGCTCGCTCCCGACCCGTACACCGTGACGATCGTGGCCTCCGCGCAAGAACATCGGGCCCAGGCCGAGGAACTCATCAGCAGATTCTCCCAGGACTGGACTCTCGACCGGCTTGCCCTCATCGACCGCCTGATCATGACGATGGCGATCGGAGAGCTGCTGCTCGATGACGCGCCGCCGCCGGCGGTGGTGTTGGACGAAGCGGTGGAGTTGGCGAAGGTCTACTCCACCGAGGGATCGGCATCCTTCGTCAACGGCGTCTTGGCGTCGTGTGCGACGCACCTAAAGTAGAGAAATTCGCCCACGAGGGAGCTTCACTATGCCGGGTATGAGCCCGCATCCGATTGACCTGACGAATTTCCTTGTCGTTGCCCTCTTTCGGCACACCCTCTTCGTGTCGAGTTTGCTGTGGCTCGGTGCCCTGGCGCTCGTCATACTCATCGTCGTCGTGGCGACCCGGCGGATCTTTCGCTTCAATCTCTCAGCCGACGGCCTTGAAGAGCCCCGCGCCCGCACATACCTGCGTTGGTGCTTCGGGGCGCTCTGGTTGATCGACGGTCTGCTGCAGTTCCAGGACGCAATGCCCCTCGGCCTCGCCAACAACGTGGTGGCTCCAATGTCGGGGGGCACGCCCTCGTGGCTGCATTCGCTGATGAACCACGGCGTCTCCATCTGGAACAGTCACCCCATCACCCTGGCGGCGGGCGTCGCGTGGCTACAGGTCGGTATCGGCTTGGTCCTCTTGGTGTCCAACGGTCGCACCGGGCGCTGGGTGGCGGGCCTCTCGGCCTTGTGGGCGGCCCTGATCTGGCTGATCGGCAACGGGGCCGGTGGCATCTTCATCAGCGGTTCATCGATACTCTTCGGGTGGCCGGGCGCCACTCTTTTCTACGTCGTGGCCGGCGGATGGCTCTTCGTCAGCTCGGCCACGTTCCGAGAGAAGTTCTCGAGTTACACGATTCGATTCTTCGCCGTCCTGCTGCTCGTCGCGGCGGCGCTGCAGTGTCTCCCGTCTGCCGGTTTCTGGCACGGCGGCAGCACGAACGCACTGGCGAAGATGACAACGTACATGACCTCCATTGCCCAGCCCCACGGGCTGGCGTGGCTGGTGCGCCATTTCGGGTCGCTGGGTGCATTGATGGGCGGTGGGTTCAACATCGTCGTCATTCTCTGGTTGCTCGTGTGCGCGGTGGGTCTGTGGACGTCGGTCACCACGGGGTGGCGATGGCCAGCGCGCACGTTGGTCGCAGGTTGCGTGATCTTGTGGATCGGCGCCGAGGACGCGGCGATCTTCGGGGGTCTCGCGACGGACCTTAATTCGCTCATTCCACTGGCGGCTCTGGCGTGGTGCGCCGCGCCAGGGCGCGAATTGCTGGTCCCGCGGAAGCAACGCCTGCCGCGCGAGTTGTCCAGCAGCGCGGGAGCGGTCGTTGCGACGTTCGCGACGTCAATGATCGTCTTTGCGACGGTGACGATGTCGTGGGCGACGTTCGCCGGGGCGGAGAATACCCTGTTTCTCGCTCAGAACGGACCAGCGTCGGCAACGAATGCCGCCGCGCCTCACTTCACCCTCACCGATCAGTTCAACCGGCCCTATTCGCTCGGTCAGCACGCCGGCCACGTCACCCTGCTGACCTTCCTCGATCCGCGCTGCTACACGGACTGCCCGCTGCTCGCCAATCAACTGGCGCAGGTCCGCTCGCAGCTGTCCGCCAATGCCACGCTCGACATCGTGGCGGTCGCCGCCAATCCGTACCATGAGTCGCTGGCCGACATTCGGACCTTCATGTCGAAACACGGACTCAACGGAGTGAAGGACTTCTACTTCGTCACCGGAAGCCGAACCGAGACCAGTTCCGTCTGGCACGCCTACGGGGTCAGCGTCGTAATGAAGCCGACCGACACGATGAGTGTGCACTCGGATTTCATGTTCATCGTGTCGGCGAAGGGTCGGCTGCACTGGGTAATCCCCGATGACCCACTGGCGAGCTCTTCTGGCACGTCATCCGCGGTCTCGGAGCTCAAGAGTCTGCTGAGACTCGAGGGCGTTCACTAGCAGCGACTGTCGGAGGTGTCCGGAGTGGTCAGTTCGCCGATCGCGGACAGGATGGTTCCTGAGCGCCCTCTTATGAATGCTTGTGCACTTGGCGAAGATATTCGTTGAAGGCAACGAGCGCGGGGTCGTCGGGCTCCTCGGGTGGAACTGGGTCGAGAGGCTCGGGGGATCGTACGTCCTTGAGGAGCTTTCGCCATACGTAGATGGCGTAGGCCGCGAAAACCGGCCATTCGAAGACGTAGGCCCACGACAGAGAATTCCCCGAAAGCGCGCGGTGGATTTCGAGGATGAAGGCAGAAATGCAGATGGCCTCGGCCACGACGAGGCCCACGTGAATTCCAAGAATCCTCTTAGTTTTTCGTTCCACCAATCTCAAGATTAGTGACCGTGCCAGTTACTCTCGGTACGGAGTTTCATGGGAAACATCGAGTCGCGAGGAGTGATGTATGTCAATGAGAGGGAGACTGGCGACGGTTCTCGGGCTCTTCTTGGTTGCGGTAGGTCTTATCGTGTGGAGCGTAGCGACATTCCTCAGTCCGGGCGTGCCCGGAGGGGTGATTGACTTCACCAAAGCCCAAGCTGCTGGACAACCAGTGAACCTGACAATACAGAGTGTGGGTTCCATCGGAACTGGAGACCACCCGACTTGGGTTTCGTACTTGGCGAAGAACCCCACGACTGGCAAATGGGTGCACGACACCACGTGGAAGTTGCCGGCCAACACCGTGATCAACGTGACCGTGCTGCAGTACGACAGCGGCAGTCCACTTCGCAACCAGGAGTGGGGTCAGGTTCAAGGAACGATTGGCGACACCGCCACTTTGAACGGGGCGAATTTCAGCGTTTACAACTCCAACACCGGCAACGGCGTGGGACACACGTTCGCAGTGCCGGCTCTCAACCTGAGCGTGCCGATGGTGGGGGTCAGTTCCAGCGCCACCGTTTGTGGCGTGGCACCCTGCGGCACGAGTTTTGCCCACAACACCGAAACGTTCAGTTTCAAAACGCCGGGCCCCGGCAACTACTCGTGGCAGTGCTTTGTGCCTTGTGGATTGGGCTACCTGTTTGGTAACGGCGGCGGAATGTCGACGCAGAACTACATGGGTGGCTTCTTACAGGTGGTGCGGTAACCATGTCGTCGGAGAACTCAATGAAGAACGAAACCAATCACCTTCGCAAGATGACTACCATTTGGGTGATCCTCTCGCTGGCCGCCGACCTGCTGTTCTGGTTCTGGGTCGGACCTCACGTGCCTCCTGGAACAATGACCTCGACGGCGAAGTCGAATCAGTTTGACTTCACGTTCCTGGTCCTGTTCGCCCTTCCGGTGCTGATCGGTGTCTGGGTGTACCTCGGCTACGCGATAGTGACGTGGAGCGCCAAGCGCGACAATGTCCCTGAACCCATAGGTGGGGAGGTCGCCCGGTCGAATCGAAAGGCGCAGGTCTCCTGGATCACGATCACCTCGATTGTGGTGCTGTTCTTGGCCGGATTCGGCACCGTCGCGGTGATCAACGATCACGGTTCGGGTGGTGGCGAAGGTCCGAATCCGATCTGGAATCCCGGAGGCGCGTCCAAGGCCGAAGCCGCGGCTCTTACCTCGAACGCGTCGTGGTCGCCGAACAGCAACCAGGTGCTTCCCGTGCAGGTCATCGCCCAACAGTGGAAGTTCACCTACCGGTACCCGACCTTCGGTGGCTTCGAGTCCAGTGAGTTGATCCTCCCGGTGGGCACGACAGTTGCCTTTAACGTGACTTCGCTTGACGTGATCCACAGCTTCTGGGCCTACCAGTTGAGTGTGAAGGCTGACGCGAACCCGCAGGTCAACGACGTGGCCTACACCGATACGAAGCAGCTCGGTAATTTCACCGTTCGTTGCAGTGAACTCTGTGGCCTGTGGCACGGTTCGATGTTCAACTACGGCAAGGTCGTCTCCCAGAGCGACTTCATGAACTGGGCCAAGACAACCGAGTCCGCCAACGCCGCAAACACGGCCAATCTGCCGCCGTTTGCGTGGACGTACGTGCCTGACGCCAACGGCGCCGCCGGCGGTTACTACCCGGATGGAACCGTGACGCCGTACAGCACCGTCGAGGTGTACGGCTCAAAGCAGCCGGCATCCTGATGCTTGACAACACGATGAATGACGGGACACCAACGATGAAAGAAACGGAGATCGCGCGATGACAATTAGCGCCGAACGACCGACAGAAGTTGCGGCCAGTAGCGTGTCGCCCCCTGCCCAGAGCGGGGGGACATCGTGGACCCAGCGTCCGGGCTGGCTGAGCCAGCACGCGGGCACCGCAATCATTCTCGCGATCCTGGGTTACCTGCTTGGTCACTGGATGGGCAATGCCATATCGGGCAACTACGACTACATCGCGAATAGCGGACAAAACGCCATCGCCGACACGTTCGGACTGTCGTTCGGCGTCCTGGGATGGCTGCTGGGCATTGGTGCGTTGAACTACCCGTTGGCCAAACTGGTCGGCAAGGAAGCGGCGCACGAGGAGACGGTGGAGGGTTGGTCCAAGTACTTCCGCTACAGCCTGGATCACAAGGTGGTGGGACTGCAGTACGTCGTCGGCGTGCTGCTCTTCATGTTCACGGGCGGTCTCCTGGCCATGGCGATCCGCACCGAGTTGCTCAGCCCGACGACCCACGTGTTCAGCCCGGACACCTACATCAAGATAGTGAGCGAGCACGGGACCATCATGATGATGATGGCGACGTCGATCATCGTGGGCCCACTCGGCAACTACCTGGTTCCCTTGATGATCGGGGCCCGACGGATGGCGTTCCCGCGTATTGAGGCCTTCAGCTTCTGGATCTTCGTCGCCGGCTACGGTGTCATCTTCTCGGCGCTTCCCTACGGTGGCTTCCCGACCGGGTGGACCGGTTACGCGCCTCTCCAGACCCAAGCCGGTCCGGGCATGGTCTCCTACCTGCTCGGATTTGCGGTCATCGGCATGGGCATGATGGCGGCCGGATTCAACATCGCCGTGACGATCATCAACTATCGCGCTCCGGGTATGACGTGGAGCCGCGTGCCGATCTTCGTGTGGTCAATTCTCGCCACCGCCGCCTTGCTGACGCTGGCGACACCGGTGCTGTTTGCGGGCGGCCTCTTCGGACTGCTCGACAAGACTGCTCAGACGGCCTTCTACGTGACCGAACACGGCGGTAGCTCGTATCTGTGGCAGAACCTCTTCTGGTTCTTCGGACACCCCGAGGTGTACATCATGGCGCTGCCGGGCTTTGGCATCGTTGGTGAGATCATGCCGGTGTTCACTCGCAAGCCGCTCTTCGCGTACAAGGTTGCCGCCGCGGGGATGATCGGCGTGGCGCTGCTGTCCTTCTTCGTGTGGCAACACCACCTCTTCCAGAGTGGCATCAACCCCGACATGCGACCCCTCTTCATGCTCACCACCGAACTGATCTCGATTCCGACCGGGTTCATCTACCTGGTGGGAATGGGGACCCTCTACAAAGCGAAGATTCGCTTTGAGGTGCCGATGCTGTTCTGCATGGCCCTCTTCTTCAACTTCTTGATTGGTGGCGTGACCGGTGTGTTCCTGTCCGACGTGCCGGTCAACGTCACCGTGCACGGTGGGTTCTTCGTGCTGTCGCACTTCCACTACACGATCATGGGTGGCCTCTTGTTCGCCTTCATGGCCGGACTGTACTTCTGGCTGCCGAAGATGACGGGCAAGATGATGAACAAGAAGCTCGGCTTGGTTCACTTCTGGACGATGTTCGTCTTCTTCAATCTGACCTTCTTCCCGATGTTCGTCATTGGACTGCTCGGCCAGCCGCGTCGCGTGTTCACCTACGCCAAGAACCTCCAGGGGCTGAACGACTTCTCGTCAATGATGGCCTTCTGCCTGGGTCTGTCGTTCCTGATCTTCTTCGCGAACTTGATGTGGTCGATGTTCATCAGCCCGGTGAAGGCTCCGGCCAACCCGTGGGAGTCCCTCGGGCTCGAATGGCAGACGGCCAGCCCGATTCCTGCTCACAACTTTGAGCGGATCCCGGTAATCCTGACCGATCCCTACCACTACAGCGAAGTGGGCGCTCCCGCGCTCGCCGACTTTGGAGATGGCGGGTTGGTTTCCAGTAATTCGACAACCGGCAGTAGCCCGGCCTAGTAGCGAGCGGAGAAAACGGCATGACCGATATGTCCAATAAGTCCAGGTCCTATAGCGAAACGCCAGAGGAGCGCGAGTTCGAACTGCGCGCTCAGATTGGCTCGACGTGGTCAGGGGGCCGGCTGTTCATTGGGATGTACACGTTCCTCTTGGCGTCGCTGGCCTTCTCCTACTTCTACTTGCGTTCAGCCAACAACGGACTGCTCTGGCGCCCGAACGGCGTGACCGCTCCGACCAGTTTCGGTTGGGCCATCTACTCACTGGGTGTGATGACCGCCCTTCTCGCGATCTTCGGACAGGTTCGCCTCCGCAAGGGCAGCGTCATCGACTGGCAGGTGGCCGGTTGGACGGGAGTCGCCGGCGGTCTCGTGGCGCTCTTCCTCCAGATTTGGCAGCTGACGACGCTTCCGTTCTATCCCGGCTCGAGTGGCTACGCCTCGACGTTCGTCGGCTGGGCCGTGATCAACATCGGCACGCTGCTCTTCGGAACGTACTGGCTCGAAACCACCTTGGCCCGTTCCTTGCGCATGCGCAAGGAGATTGGCGGCCCGGAGCCTGAACTGTCGACCAACCCATCGGCCCGGCTGTTCCGTGCCAACGTGGCGTCGATGACGTACTTCTGGGGATTCGTTGCGCTCAGCAGCACGCTCTTCCTGGCGATGTTCTACATCCTGTAAGAGGGAACGTGCGAACAGCGCAGGACGTGCAGGTCATGTCGTATCGGACGATTGAAAAAGTGAAGGATTGGTGGTGATGATGCAAGCAGTCGATATCTACATCGGGGCCCAGGTGCAGACGATGGTGGTCCTATTGGGCGTGCTGATTGGCGTGCTTCTGTGGGGATTCTTCCAGCGTCACCCCTCCGAGTGAGTGGGCAGACACCGCAAGGCGGGTCCTCGAGCAACGAGCAGGCGTTCAGGAGTTTCATTGCGGTTCTCGGCTTCGCACTGTGGATCATCTTCCTGGTGCCACCGGTGGCTTCGTGGTCGCAGCAGTATGAGTACGCCCAGGCCATCCAGTTCTGTGTCTTTGCGGTACTGACCCCGGCGCTGCTCGTCGCCGGGGCGCCATGGCGATGGCTCGGACTGGCGTCGCGAGAGCCCCACCTGACAGACGCCGACGGGAAAGTGGTGTCACCCCGCCGACCCCTCTTCGTCGATCGTCTGGCAATTGCCCGCACGAATCGGCCCGGACATCGACGCGCCTACGTACTCGTCACCGTCTTTTCCCTCACGACGATCTTCTGGCGAGTGTCGCCGGTGGTTGATTCACTCGTCAGGCACCCGTGGCTTGCGATCATTGAGTCACTGTGCCTGGTGGCGGTCGGTGTGATCCTGTGGCTCGACCTCATCGAATCACCGCCGCTCAAGCCGAGCACAACGCGCCCCTACCGCATTGGAATGGCCACGGCTTCGATGTGGGTGGTCTGGGTCCTCGCGTATCTTCTGGGGCAGTCGAACAGCTCCTGGTATCCGGCGTTCCATCACGTGGCCGGCCGTGGCGTCTCGCTCTCGGCCGATCAACAGTTGATCTCCGGAGCGATGTGGCTGCTGACCGCTGGCGCGTTCCTTCCGGTGGTGTTCTGGAACCTGGTCCACTGGCTGCAGTCCGAGGAAGACCCCAACGACGAGTTGTACCGTCTGGTTCGCCAGGAGAAGACCCTCGGGTCGCTTGAGAGCAACGGCGACAGCAACGGCTAGTCACCGCCGCGTTGTCGTGGCACCGGTGGTCGCGCTGGCGCGTCGGTGTCGCTCGTCACCGCGACCGTCGCTGAGAGTCCAGCGACGGTTCAGACACCGGGCAGCGGGGGCAGCACCGGAAGTTTCGGCATGTCGAGAGACACGCCAAGGACCGCGTTCGCATCCATCACGTCATTGAGTGCGGCCGCTCGGTCCTTTGTCAGGAACGCCTCTTGAACGGCCAGATCGTGCAGTTTCTTGGCGTCGCCGGGGCGGTTGAAGAGATACAAGATGTCCGAGATTGCGGCGTCGGCGTCATTGGTCATCCACGTCACCACGACCGCCTTCATCTTGTCAATGTTCTTCCCGGCGTTCGTGTCGAGGACCTGGATGTTGTTGGTCAGGTCGGTGACCGGTGCTCCGGCGAATGAGCAGGAGACCTGGTCCTCGGTGAGCAGCTTTGGCACCTGGGAGAGATTTGACGACGTCAGCGTTCCCGCTTGCTGTTCCAGGTAGAAGGAAAAAGCCTGCTTTACGGCGAATGCGCACGGGGCAATGTCGGTGTTCACTTCCTTCATCGTGGCGTTCTGGGCCGATGCATCCTGGGCCTTCGTGATTGGGTGCGGGAGGTCCGAAAGCACCGAGACGGCGACGACAACGACGATGCTGACCGTGATCAGAAACCAGGGGCGCTTGTACCAGATTGCCTTGATTGAACCGAGTGACGACGCCGCCATTGACGCCGGATCGTAAGAGACCTCGCCTACGCCCCGCTCATCGTCAATCACCTGACAAGACTATCCGCCGTCCGGGCTATTCCTACGGCGAACCGGTGGATGTCTGAAGCACCGAGACTGAAGACGCCCATGGTATTCTCATCGCCGAACGGGACGGCCTGCGCGCGCAGGTTTCCCTTCGCATCGATGAAGTACAGGATGTTGTTGTGGGCTACTTCGCTGGCCTTGACGCCCACCTTCACCGAGAGCCCGTAATTGATCCAGATTGCGTTCAGCTGGGGAAGGGGACCGGTCAGGAAGTGCACCGATGGCGTCGTGAGCAGGCGCGGGACGCTCAGAGCGCGAGGCGTGGCGTTGAACTCGAAGTGGTTGGGGTCAGAGTTGACGATGACGAATTCCACCTTCCCCGCCGCGCTGCCCAAGAGGGCCTGGGTCTGTCTGATCTCTGCGCCCAGCACGGGGCAGACGTCGTTGCAGTTGGCGTTGTAGAAGGTGAGGACGACGACCTTGCCTCGCGCCCCGACGATGCTCCACTTTCGGTGCGCCTGGTCGTGAAGCGTGAACGGAGCCGCTCGCGCGTTGCCGATCTCCTTCAATCCGATGAAGGCTGAGAGTGATGAGGCGAGTTGCGTGCCGCTCGGTGTGGTGGGTGTGGTTTGGAGTCTGAAGGCTGTCGTGGTCGTCGTCGATACGCCGATGTTGCCGAAGTAGTGCTCCACGACCCCGCCGCCCAGGCCCAGCACCACGAAGGCGACGATCATCCACATGACGAATTTCGGCGGCACGGGGGTCCGTCCGGTTCGCATTGCCGCCGCACGATCGGCGCCGGTCAGTGCGCTGGCGAAGGCGATTGCGCGGTCCTCTTCGGACAGGGTTCCAGGAGAGCTCTGGATGTCGTGGTTGTCGTTTGCCATCGCGTCGCCGGCCCCTAGAGATTTCTGCCAACACTACCGAGACCTGCGTCGGCGGTGTTGTCGACGCGGCCGCGACGCACCAGTTCGCCCTCTTGCGAGCCGGGTGGAGACGAGCCGCGGATTCTCAGCTATCGAAGTTGACCGGATCCTTCGGAGTAGGGTGATCGCGTGGACCGTCTTGAAGGCGTCAATTCCGAGGTGCCGCAAGAAGCACCGTCCAAGGCGCTCACGGGCGTGGCAGCACTTCGAACCCACCTCACCTTGGCAGCTGGTCTGGGTCTGTGTGTGGCGGCATTCTGGTTTGAGATCGGTCGCGCCGAAGGTGGTAACTCGTTGAGTTGGGCCTACGTCTTCGAGTGGCCGTTGCTGGGAGTGTTCGGCGTCTACATGTGGTGGAACGTCCTTCATCCCGAGCGAAAGAAGGGTCGACGGCCCCGCGTCCAGAAGCCCCTCGTGGCGCCTGAGTACGCCGGAATGCTGGCTGCTTGGCAAGAGCATCAGCGTGAACTGGTCGCCTCCCAAGAGGCCGCTTCGCTCGAAAGCAGCGAACCATCCGAAGAGTCCAAGGGTCCGGAATAAGTGGTCGCGCGTCCAATCAGGTTCATCGCCACTCGTTGTCGCCCGGTTTCAAGGCCGTGGCTCAGTTCAGCGAACGGCTCGTCGCGTCGTGATGCGATGGCCCGATGAACTACGTCGCGCACCACTGGACCTGGGACCCCTTCATCGTCCTTGTCGTCGGCACCGTGGCCGCTCACGAACTCGGCCTCTCGCGGCTCCGTGGACACTCCGCCGCCGCGCGCATTCGCCGTCGCCGTCGCCACTCCTACTTCTTCTATTCAGGCATGGCGATGCTGCTCGTGGCAGTCGTTTCACCGATTGACTACTGGTCTTCCAGCTACTTCTTCGTGCACATGATCGAGCACCTGCTGATTTCCTTCGCCGCGCCCATTCTGATCGTCGTCGGCGCGCCATGGGTCCCGCTCATGTTCGCACTGCCAGTGGGGCCGCGGCGCGCCGTCGGACGCTTCTTCTACCTCAATCCCAAGGCGGAGTTCATTCGAACCCTCGGCCGCCTGACTCGGAATCCGTGGTTCGCGCTTCTTGCGTTCAATGCCGCGATGCTGCTGTGGCACATACCATCGTGGTTCGAGTATTCGGAGCGGAACAGCGTGGTCCACATCTTCTTGATGCACGGAAGCTTCATCGTCACCGGAGTGCTCTTCTGGCTGCAGATAATTCCGTCGTACCCGCTGAAGCCGGCCCGAGGCCCGATATGGCAGGCCGGGGCAATCCTGGCTACGAACGTAACGATGACCGTTTTGGCCATTTCCATGAGCATCCTGACCGCGGTCAGCTGGTATCCGAGCTACGCACACATACCCGGAGTCACCCTCTCACCCTTTGCCGACCAGCAGATCGGTGCCGCGATTCTGTGGGTCTGTGGCGACTTCTGGGCGTTGCCGGCGCTGTACGTGATCGTTCGAAGGGCGCTCGAGAACGAGGGTTCGCTCTCGAGCGTCTTCGACCGCATCACCGGGCGAGGGCCCATGCCCACGCTCGCCGAGTTTCACGCGTCGCACTCAACCGGCTCGCCACCGACGGAGGGTCACTAGGGCCGCCGCTCCGCTGATCGCCGCTCCGAGAACATGTTGTCTGCTACCGTGGCGGGTAGTACGTCGTGAAGCGAGTCCCGTGAGGCTCGTACGACGGGAGGAAGAATGACAGAGAATCTTGGCCGGGGCCTGTCCCGGCGCGGTGTGTTCGAGGCTCGGTCGCAGTTGCTGTCCGCGGACGAAGTGGCCCGCGCGGTAACTCGGATGGCCCACGAAGTCCTCGAGCGCAATAGTCACCACGAGCAGATCGTCGTGATCGGGCTCCAAACGGGCGGTGTCCCCTTCGCCCGACTTCTCGCCAGCACACTCGCCGACATCGGCGACGCACCGATCTCGCTGGGAATGCTCGACGTCGCCTTCTTCCGCGACGACCTCAGCCGTTATCCGGTGCTCGACGCGACGACGACCTCGATACCCGTTGACCTCGATGACCGGGTCGTGTTGCTGGTCGACGACGTGCTGTTCACCGGTCGCACGATTCGCGCCGCTCTCAACGCGCTGGCGGAGTGGGGACGCCCGCGGTCGATCCAACTGGCGGTAATGGTCGACCGAGGGCACCGAGAGCTGCCAATCCGTCCCGACTTCGTCGGAAAGAACCTGCCGACGTCGCAGCGAGAAGCCATTGTCGCCACGCCTGAGGGCGTCTGGATCGGAACCGAGGAGCCAAGTTGACCGATTCCATCCGCGGTAAGAACCTCCTCTCACTCAATGGACTCTCGCGAGACGCCATCGTCGAAGTGCTCGACGCTGCGGAGTCGTTCGTCGAGGTCAACCAGCGAACGGTGAAGAAAGTGCCCGCGTTGAAGGGGCGCGTCGTGGCCTCGCTGTTCTTCGAGGAGTCCACCCGTACTCGACTCAGTTTCGAAACGGCCGCGAAGCGACTGAGCGCCGACGTCTTGTCCCTGGCCGTGGCCTCGAGCAGCGTGAAGAAGGGCGAGTCGCTCCGTGACACGATTTCGACTATCGACGCCCTCGGGATCGACGCCGTCGTCATGCGCCACCAATCCAGTGGCGCCGCTCTGCAGGTCAGTCGGTACGTACCGCACGTTCGCGTGATCAACGCCGGCGACGGTCTCCACCAGCATCCGACCCAAGGGCTGCTGGACGCCTTCACCGTTCGCCAGGTGCTCGCCGAGCGCAACGCGACGACCGGCCTGGAGTCGGGCAGCGAACTCTTCGAGGGCCTGCACGTACTGATCGTCGGCGACATTCGCCACAGTCGGGTGGCGCGAAGCGACATCGCCGCCTACGTCGCCCTGGGTTGCGAGGTCCGCGTCGCCGCGCCGGGCACCCTGCTGCCGACCGACGTCGAGAACTGGCCGGTCACGGTGGTGAGCGACTTTGACGAGGCGCTGGAGTGGGCCGACGTGGTCGGCCTGTTGCGTCTGCAACGCGAGCGCGGCACGGGTTCGTTCGTTCCGAGCCTCGGCGAGTTCACCGCGACCTACGGGCTGACCCTCGAGCGCTCGAAGCATCTGCGCCCGTCGACCCTGATCATGCACCCCGGTCCGATGAACAGGGGAGTCGAGATCGATTCACGCGTCGCCGACCTGCCCGCGGCGGTCATCGAGCGCCAGGTCACCAACGGCGTGCCGATTCGAATGGCGGTCTTGTATCTGACGGTGGCCGGATCACAACAGGAGAGACAGTCATGAGCGCATTCGTTCTTCGCCACGGACTCGTGATGGGAGAGGGTACCTCGGACTTGGGCGACCTCCTCGTCGTTGACGGACGGATTGCCGAGGTGGGGACCCGGGTGGACGCCCCGGCGGGCGCCCACGAGGTTGACGCGTCCGGCTGCTGGATCGGACCGGGCTTCGTTGACCTGCACACGCACCTGCGCGAACCCGGTCACGAGGAGGCCGAGTCCATCGAGAGTGGAGCCCTCGCCGCCGCTGCCGGAGGATTTACCGCGGTGGTGGCGATGCCCAACACGGAACCGGCCCTCGACAACGTGGCCCTCGTGTCCTACGTGCTCGATCGAGGGGACCGCACGGCGATCGACGTCGCCGTGGCCGGCGCCATCACGCAGGGTCGCCGGGGCGAGTTCCTGGCGCCCATGGCCGAGATAGCGGCACTCGGGGTGCGCCTCTTCACCGACGACGGCATCGGGGTCCAGGACCCGTCGCTCATGCGGCGCGCACTCACCTACGCCAAACCCCTGGGCGTGCGCCTCGCCCAACACTGCGAGGACGAGTCCCTGGCCGCCGGCGGCTCGATGAACGAAGGGGCGATCAGCAGTCGACTGGGCCTCGTCGGCCGTCCCGCCCTCGCCGAGGAGCTGATGGTGCTGCGCGACATCGAGTTGGTCCGTCTCACCGGCGGTGCAGTCCACTTCTTGCACCTCTCGACCGCACGTTCGGTCGCCATGGTGGTGGCCGCACGTCGCGAGGGCCTCGCGGTCACCTGCGAGGTGGCGCCGCACCACTTCACGCTGGACGAGACCGCCTGCGAGGGCTTCGACCCGCTCTTCAAGGTGCACCCGCCGCTGCGCACGGCAGATGACGTGGCGGCGCTTCGCGCAGCCCTGCGAGGCGGTCTCATCGACGCGGTGGCGACCGACCACGCGCCGCACGCCCCCGAGTTGAAGGACCTGCCCTTCGACGAGGCCCCGGCGGGCATGCTCGGACTCGAACACGCGGCCGCGCTCACCTACGAAGCGCTCGGCGCCGCTGACGCCGACCCCCAGACGTTCTTCGACCTGCTGAGTCGCGGACCGGCGCGCGTGGCCCAACTTCGACCGAACGACGAGCGCCTTCGTCACAGTGGTCACGGCGGTGCGTTGCGCGTCGGCGACGACGCGAACCTGGTCGTCTTCGATCCGCAGGTTCGCTGGAACGCCCGACGCGATGCGCTGCACGGACGCTCGACCAATACCCCCTACGATGGGCGCGAACTGTTCGGCAAGGTCCGTGCCACGCTTGCGAAGGGACATCTCGTGGTTGATGAAGGGGAGTTGGTGTGACGCGCACACCCGCGACGCTCGTCTTGAACGACGGCACCTCCTTCGAGGGATTCGCCGCCGGACACCTACCCGACCGGGGCTTCACGACCGGCGAGTTCGTCTTCAACACGGCCCTCAGTGGCTACCAGGAGGTCATCACCGACCCCAGTTACGCCGGACAGATCGTCGCCTTCACCTATCCCCATATCGGCAACTACGGCGTCACCCCCCTCGATGACGAGGCGAAGCATCCGTGGTGCCGGGGCGTGGTCGTGCGGGATCTCTCCTCCGTTCCCTCCAACTGGCGCTCGGTGGGATCGCTCGAGGACTTCCTGCGCCACCACCGCATCGCGGCCATCGTCGGCATCGACACCCGACGCCTGACGCGCCACCTGCGGTCCCACGGCGCCCTGCCCGGCGCATTCGGCCACGGCCCCCACCACACGGTGGTCGATGCCGCGCGGCGCGCCGTGGGCACTGACGGTCTGGACTTCGTCGCCACGGTGTCGACGCCCGATCCCTACACGCGCGGCGACGGCGACCTGCACGTCGTGGCCTTCGACTACGGCATCAAGACCACGATGGTGGACCAATTAGCCCAGCGGTTCACGGTCACGGTCGTGCCGAGCCGGACGACGGCTGACGAGGTGCGCAGCCTGCGCCCCGACGGTGTCTTCCTGTCCAACGGACCGGGTGACCCGGCGGCGCTGGGCGCCAACGTCAGGGTGCTCGGGCAGTTGCTCGGCTCCGTGCCGATCTTTGGGATCTGCCTCGGCCACCAACTGCTCGCCGCGGCGCTCGGCGCCACCACGTACAAGCTGCCCTTCGGCCACCACGGGAGCAACCACCCCGTCCAGGACCTGGCGACCGGAAGGATCGAGATCACGGCGCAGAACCACAACTACGCGGTGCGCGAGGGATCGCTGCATCGTGGCGTCGTGAGCCACGTCAACCTGAACGACGGGGTCATCGAGGGGATTGCGTCGGCCCCGGATCGCTGCTTCTCCGTGCAGTACCACCCCGAGGCCGGGCCGGGACCCCACGACGCGCGCTACCTCTTCGAACGATTCGAGTCCCTGCTTCGCACCGGCGTCCTCGAGGCCCACTGATGCCGCGGCGCAATGACATCCACTCGATCCTGGTGATCGGTTCGGGGCCGATCGTCATCGGCCAGGCCTGCGAGTTCGACTACTCCGGCACCCAGGCCTGCCAGGTGCTGCGCGCCGATGGCTACCGGGTCATCCTGGTCAACTCGAATCCGGCCACGATCATGACCGACCCGGCGACCGCCGACGTCACCTACGTCGAGCCTCTCGACCCGGACGTGCTGACCGACATCCTCGAACGCGAACGTCCCGACGCGCTGCTGCCGACCCTGGGGGGACAGACGGCGCTGAACCTGACGATGGAGCTCGTGCGCCGCGGCGTCATCGAGCGTCTCGGCGTCGAGGTCATCGGCGCACGACCCGACGCCATCGACACCGCCGAGAACCGAGAGCTCTTCAAGTCGGCGATGGCCGACATCGGACTCGCGGTTCCCGAATCGGGTTTCGCGCACTCGGTTGACGAGGCGCTGGCGATCGCCGAGCGGATCGGCTGGCCAATCATGGTTCGCCCCAGCTTCATTCTGGGGGGCGCCGGAACGGGCATCGCCGACGACGCCGACGACTTCGTGCGCCTGGCCGGCGAGGGCATCGCCGCTTCGCCGATTGGCGAGATCCTCGTGGAGAAGTCCATCGCCGGTTGGAAGGAGTACGAACTCGAGGTCATGCGTGACGTGGCCGACAACTGCGTGGTGATCTGCAGCATCGAGAACTTCGACCCCATGGGCGTGCATACCGGCGACTCCATCACGGTGGCCCCGGCGCAGACCTTGTCCGACGTGGAGTTCCAGGCCATGCGCGACGACGCCTTTGCCGTGTTGCGCCGCGTGGGTGTCGAGACCGGTGGCTCGAACGTGCAGTTCGCAGTCAACCCCGACACCGGCGAGCGCCTGGTGATCGAGATGAACCCGCGCGTGAGCCGCTCCAGCGCCCTGGCCTCGAAGGCCACGGGTTTCCCGATCGCCAAGATCGCGGCGCGCCTCGCCGTTGGCTACACGCTGAGCGAGATCCAGAACGACATCACCAAGGTGACCCCGGCCAGCTTCGAGCCGGTCATCGACTACGTGGTGACCAAGATCCCCCGGTGGGCCTTCGAGAAACTCCCCGGGGCGATACCCGAACTCGGCACTCGCATGCAGTCGGTGGGCGAGGTGATGGCGATCGGACGCAATTTCGCCGAGTCGTTGCAGAAGGCCATTCGCTCGCTCGAGCAGGGACGACTCGGATTCGCGCTCGGGCGCGACAACGAGTTCGTCGAGCTCGATGACGTCGCGCTGTGGAGCCGCTGCACGGTGGCGACTCCCGAACGGCTCTTCGCGCTGCACGAAGTGCTGTGGCGCGGGGCGAGCGTCGACGAGGTGGTGGCGCGGACCAGGATCGATCGATGGTTCATCGACCAACTCGTCGGGATCATCGAGCGCGAGCGCGAACTGGGCGCCGGGGTGCAACCGGGCGAACTCGACCGCCGCGGCTGGCGTCGCTACAAGCAGTGGGGCTTCTCCGATCCCCAGATCGCCATGCTCACCGGCCGCACGACCGCAGAGGTCACCGCCGCGCGGCGCGCGGCGGGCGTGCCCACGACGTTCAAGACGGTTGACACCTGCGCCGCCGAGTTCGACGCGGCGACGCCCTATCACTACAGCACCTACGAGGACACCTCCGAGGTGCTGACGTCACCGCGCGACCGCGTGGTCATTCTGGGCTCCGGCCCCAACCGGATCGGCCAGGGCATCGAATTCGACTACTGCTGCGTCCACGCGTCGATGGCGCTGCGCGACATGGGCTACGAGACGGTCATGATCAACTGCAACCCCGAGACCGTGTCCACCGACTACTCCACGTCCGACCGGCTCTACTTCGAACCGCTCACGCCCGAGGACGTCGCCGAGGTCATCGCCGCCGAACAGGCCGCCTGCATCGACGGGGCGCGGGTGGTGGGCGTGATCGTGGCCCTCGGGGGCCAGACCCCTCTCAAGCTCTCGCATTCGCTCGATCCGCTGCTCGTGCTCGGTACCCCGGTCGCCTCCATCGATGCCGCCGAGGACCGTCAGCGGTGGTCGGCGATCTGCAACTCCCTCGGCCTTCGCCAGCCGCCCGGCGACGTGGCGCTCACCCTCGAACAGGCGCGAGCGATCGTCAGGAAGATCGGCTATCCGGTCCTGATTCGCCCGAGTTACGTCCTGGGCGGACGGGCGATGGAAATTGTCTACGATGACGGCGCTCTGGAGCGGGTGAT
Organism: Acidimicrobiaceae bacterium; assembly: GCA_003133665.1. Lineage (GTDB taxonomy): Bacteria > Actinomycetota > Acidimicrobiia > Acidimicrobiales > RAAP-2 > RAAP-2. Next base: position 48,374 of record PKYK01000080.1, read on the forward strand.
GGACAACCTCACCAGTTCCCACGGCGCGCTCGCTCGCGAGGGCGGCGTGTCGGCCACGCGGCCGATTCTGATCGACAGCTTCTTGGAAGACGCCATCGAGGTGGATGTGGACGCCGTGCGCGACGCGACCGGCGACCTCTTCGTCGCGGGCGTCATGGAGCACGTCGAGGAGGCGGGCGTGCACTCGGGCGACTCGGCCTGCGCGCTGCCGCCCCAGACGCTCAGCGCGATGGTGCTCGCGACGCTGCACGACCACACGGGCAAGATCGCCGACGCCCTGGGCGTCGTGGGACTTCTCAACGTGCAGTACGCCGTCAAGGACGATGAGGTCTTCGTGCTCGAGGCCAACCCCCGGGCCAGTCGAACCGTGCCCTTCGTCGCCAAGGCCACCGGCGTGGCGCTCGCCCAGGTGGCGGTGCGCGTCATGATGGGCCAGACCCTCGCTGAGCTGCGCGCGAACAACGTCGTGCCCGACGCGACGCCCGAGCCCAACTACGTCAGCGTGAAGGAGGCCGTCCTGCCCTTCAGCAGGTTCCCGGGCGTCGACACCGTGCTCGGTCCCGAGATGCGCTCGACGGGCGAGGTGATGGGCGTGGGCGAGAGTTTCGGGATTGCCTTCGCCAAGGCCCAGCTCGCGGCCGGGACCAAACTGCCCAACTCCGGGCAGGCCTTCATGTCACTCGCGGACCGAGACAAGGTGCACGGACTCGAACTCGCTCGCCAGCTCGACGGACTGGGCTTCGCAATCGCGGCCACGGTGGGCACCGCGGGCTACCTGCGGGCGAATGGCGTGCCGGTCGCCACCTTGGTGGGCAAGGTCGGGCTCGCCGACATGGGCGTGGACGCGGTCACGATGATCGCCTCGGGCGACGTGCACCTGGTCGTGAACACGCCCTCAGGAAGTGGCGCGCGCGCGGACGGCGCCCTTATTCGAACGGCCTGCGTGGTGCACGCGGTGCCGTGTCTCACGACGATCAGTGCCGGCTTCGCCGCCGCCAAGGGCATCGCCGACACGAGGGCCCACGGTTGGCGCGTGGTCTCGCTCCAGGAACTGCACCAGTGACCGGCCCTGACCTCACGGCCCGCGTCGGCACCGTCACCCTGCGCTCGCCGGTGCTGACCGCCGCGGGAACCTCCGGCCACGGTGACGAGCTGAGCGGCTACGGCGACCTCAGCGAACTCGGCGGGGTCGTGGTGAAGTCGCTGGCCGCCTTCGCCTGGGAGGGCAACCCCGCCCCGCGCGTCGCGTCGTCGGGCGATCACATGCTGAACGCCGTCGGCCTCGCCGGACCGGGGGTCGCCGCCTGGCGCTCGACGTACCTGGCGGCGCTCGAGAAGCGCGGCGCAACGGTGATCGGATCGATCTGGGGGCGCAACGTCGCCGAGTTCGCCGATGCGGCGCTGGCCATGCGCGGAGCCGGCATCGTCGCGCTGGAGGTGAACGCGAGCTGTCCGAACCTCGAGGACCGTTCATCGATCTTCGCCCACTCCGCCGCGGCGACCAGCGCGGTCGTGGCCGCGAGTCGCGCGGCGGAGGTTCCGCTGTGGGTCAAACTCAGTCCCAATACCCCCGACCTCGTCGCCATCGCCGCGGCCGCCCTGGAAGCCGGGGCAACTGCGCTGGTGTTGGTCAACACCGTGCTCGGCATGTCGATCGACATCGAGCATCGACGGGCGTCGCTCGGCAACGGCGGCGGTGGGGTGAGCGGCCCGGGGATACTCCCCATCGCGCTTCGCGCGGTCTACGAATGCCGAGCGGCCTTTGGCTCCACCCCGATTATCGGCGTCGGCGGGGTGAGCAGCGGTGCGGACGCCATCGCCATGCTGATGGCCGGCGCCAACGCGGTGGAGGTCGGGACCGCCACGTTCGCGAACCCCCGCGCGCCGTGGCTCGTGCAGGCCGGAATGGTGAAATGGCTGCGGCGTCACGACGTCGCCTCAGTCAGCGAGATAGTGGGAGCGGCGCATGGTTGAATCCTTTGGGACGCGTTTGCAGGAACGAATCCGGGCGCTCGGGCCGTTGTGCGTCGGCGTTGATCCCAGTCGCCAACTGCTCGAAGCGTGGGGTCGGCCCGACTCGGTCGAGGGCCTGGAGTTCTGCTCGTTGGCGGTGCTCGAGGCGGTGCTCGGCACCGCGGCCGCGCTGAAACCCCAGGTTGCCTTCTTCGAGCGGTTCGGGTCGGCGGGCTACCGGGTGCTGGAACGACTCATGGCCGACGCCCGCGACGCCGATATCTTGATCGTGGCCGACGCGAAGCGCGGCGACATTGAGAACTCGAACGCCGGTTACGCCGAAGCCTGGCTGCACGACCGGTCGCCCCTCGCGGCCGACGCCGTGACGCTCAGCCCGTACCTCGGGGTGGGTGCGCTCGCGCCGCTGCTCGCCATGGCGACCCAGACCGGGCGAGGGGTGTTCGTGCTCGCCGCGACGTCGAATGAGGACGGTCGAGCGATTCAGACCGCTCGCACGGACGACAACGAGCGCGTGGAGGAGTTGATCCTGCGCACGGTCGCCGAGATTAACCAGCGCGATGACGGACGCGGTTCGGTGGGCGTCGTTCTCGGGGCGACCCGGGACCGGCCCGCGTTCAACCTGTCGTCGTTGGGTGGCCCCTACCTGGTACCGGGCGTCGGCAGCCAGGGTGCGAGCGCGGACAACGTCGCGCGACTCTTCGACCGCTGCCCGCAGGGGACGGTCCTCGCGAGCGTCAGTCGAGCCATTCTCGAGGCCGGTCCCGAACGGTCCGCTCTTCGTGACGCCGCCCAACGCTGGCGCGACGATCTGAGCGCGGCCCTGCTCTGAACGCGCGTCACCGGCGAGGAGTATTCTTTTCACGTGGGCCCCACTCCGCCGTCACTATCCCAAGAGCAGCGCGTTCAGGCCTCGCGCCTTGCGGTCGCGAACCGTCGACGGCGAGCCGAAGTGAAGCGTCTCGTCAAATCGGGCGACCTCTCGTTGGAGGAGCTCTTCGAGCTCGCCAACCGAGAGGTGTGCGTTGCGCAGATGCGCGCGTACGATCTCATCAGCGCGTTGCCCGCCATTGGCGAAGTGAAGGCGGAGCGCATCATGACCCGGGCTTCGATCGCCAAGACCCGTCGAATTCGAGGACTCGGCCCGAAGCAGCGCGCAGAACTGTTTCGGGCCCTTGTCCGCTGAGCCCCTCGTTGCCGTACTGATTGGTCCGGGCGGGGTCGGCAAGGGCACGCTGGCCCAGCGGCTGGTGGCCGCGGATCCGCGTCTGTGGCTGAGCCGCAGCTGGACGACGCGTCCGAAACGCGCCACGGAAAAGGGCACGGAGTACGCCTTCGTCGACCGGCCGACCTTCGAGGCGGCGATCGACGACGATCGGTTCCTCGAGTGGGCCGAGTTCCACGGCAACCTCTACGGCACCCCGCTGCCGCAGGCGGGCAACGACGTCGACGTGCTGCTCGAGATCGAGGTGCAGGGCGCCGAACAGGTGCTGCGCCAGAATCCGGATGCCGTGGTCTTCCTGATCCTGCCGCCGTCGATGGGGCAGCTCGAGGATCGTCTCCGAAAGCGGGGCGACAGCGTGGCTCACATCGAACAGCGACTGTCGAGCGCCCCCGCGGAACTGGCCAAAGGCCACGAATTGGCGAGCTTTGTGATAGTGAACGACGATGTCGATCGGGCATCGGGCGAAATCCTCTCTATACTGGAAGAACTCCGCCGTCAGCGGCGCACCCCCTCGAAAAAGGACTGATACCCATGGCAGAACGCCCCACTCTCGTCGACCCACCCATTGAGAACCTTCTGGCGAAGGTCGGTGACTCCAAGTTCACCCTCGTGGCGGTCTCGGCCATCCGCGCCCGGGAGATCAACGAGTACTACAACGGCCTGGGTTCGGGCCACGGCGCCTTGATACCGCCGCAGGTCACGTCGATGTCGAACAAGTCGCTTTCGCTCGCGCTCGAAGAGCTCTACGAGGGCAAGCTCGAGTTCCATCGTCCCACCGCCGATGAGATCGAGGCTGAGCGCCTGCAGCTCGAGGCAATGGAGCAGGCCCGCCAGGACGCCAACAACGACCTGGACGCCTTCACCGATGCCCTCCGCGACGCCTGATTCGTCGTCACCTCGCATTGTCCTAGGAGTTGCCGGCGGCATCGCCGCCTACAAGTCCGTTGAGCTCCTGCGCCGACTGTGCGACGCCGGGTACCACGTGGCGCCAGTACTGACGCCTGACGCGACCCGTTTCGTCGGTGCGCTGACGTTCTCGGCGCTGGCCAGCGAACCGGCGCGCACCAGCCTCTACGGCGACCCGACCACGCCGATCCCACACACCTACCTCGGGCAGAACGCGAACCTCATCGTGGTGGCCCCGGCCACGGCCCACCTGATCGCGCGCTACGCGATGGGGCTCAGTGATGATCTCCTGACGGCCACGCTGCTGGCCTCGCGCGCGCCGGTGCTGCTCTGTCCCGCGATGCACAGCGAGATGTGGGAGCAGCCCTCGGTCCAGGAGAACCTGGCGACGCTGCGGCGACGCGGCGTGCTGATTCTCGAACCCGAGTCGGGTCGACTGGCCGGCGGGGACGTCGGGCCCGGTCGACTGGCCGAGCCGGAGGTGATCTGCTCGATGGTCGACAAGATCGTCCGGGGGTACCGCGGACCGTTGAGCGGACGCTGCGTCCTCATCACGGCCGGGGGAACCCGTGAGCCGATCGATCCGGTGCGCGTCATCACGAATCGGTCCTCGGGCCGCCAGGGCTACGCGCTCGCCGAGGTCGCGCATCGCCTCGGGGCGCACGTGACGCTGATCTCCACGGTCGACCTCGAACTCGCCCTGGACGTCGTGCGCGGCGTCGACGTCGTGCCGGTCGCTACCGCCGCGGAACTTCACGAGGCCACCATGGCGCGCGCCGGCGCGAGCGACGCGGTGATCATGGCCGCGGCCGTCGCGGACTTCACGCTGCAGCCCGCTGGCCAGAAGATGAAGAAGGACGACGGCCTGCCCCAACTCACCTTCGTGCCGACCGCGGACATCGTGCACGACCTCGTGGCGAAGCGCCACGCCGGTCAGGTCATCGTCGGGTTCGCGGCGGAGTCGAACAACGTGGCCGAGAACGCGCTGGCCAAACTGCGCCGCAAGGGCGTCGACCTGCTCGTCGTCAACGACGTGAGCGCCCCGGGGGCCGGCTTTGAGCACCCGACCAACGAAGTGGTGCTGCTGGACCGCAATGAAACGGCGACCACCATCTCGCTGCGCTCGAAAGAAGCAATTTCCTTGGAGATCTTGACTAGGGTGGCTTCATTGTTATCGCAAGGAGCCCCATGAGCGACCGCACCCTCTTCACCTCGGAGTCGGTGACTGAAGGACACCCGGACAAGATTGCCGATCAGGTGTCCGACAGTGTGCTGGATGCAATCCTCAGTCAGGACCCGATGGCGCGCGTCGCGTGCGAGACGTTGCTGACGACGGGCCTCTGCGTGGTCGCCGGCGAGATCACCACCTCCGCCGCCGTTGACATCACCGCGATCGCCCGCAAGACCATTCTCGACATCGGCTACGACGACACCGCCAAGGGCTTCGACGGGAAGACCTGCGCGGTGCTGGTGTCGCTCGACAAGCAGAGTCCCGACATCGCCGGTGGCGTCGACACGGCGCTCGAGCACCGCACCGGGATGGGTGGCGAGGACCAGCTGAACGCCCTCGGTGCGGGCGACCAGGGCATGATGTTCGGCTACGCCTGCGACGACAACGATGACTTCATGCCGCTACCCATCTGGTTGGCGCACCGGCTCTCGATGCGCCTCTCGCAGGTCCGTCGATCCGGTCAGATCCCGTACTTGCGGCCCGACGGCAAGACCCAGGTCACGGTCACCTACGAAGATGGCCGGCCGGTCGCCATCGACACGGTCCTCGTCTCCACCCAGCACGAGGACGGGTACGACTCGCAGACCACCATCAAGGCGGACATCCTCGAGCACGTCATTCGTCCGATGTTGCCGACGGACTTGGATACCAGTTCGATGAACGTCTTCGTGAACCCGTCGGGCAAGTTCGTGCTGGGCGGTCCGCACGCCGACGCCGGCCTGACCGGGCGCAAGATCATCGTCGACACCTACGGCGGCATGGCGCGCCACGGCGGCGGCGCCTTCTCGGGTAAGGATCCCTCCAAGGTGGACCGTTCGGCCGCCTACGCCGCGCGGTGGGTCGCCAAGCACGTCGTCGCCTCGGGAGCGGCCGCGCGCTGCGAGGTGCAGGTGGCCTACGCCATCGGCGTGGCCCGGCCGGTGTCGGTGCTGGTCGAGACCTTCGGCACCGAGCGCGTCGACCGCGCCAAGATCGCCAAGGCGGTCGACGCGATCTTCGACCTGCGTCCGGCGGCGATCATCCGTGACCTCGATCTGCGACGTCCGGTGTACCAGCGCACCGCGGCCTACGGCCACTTCGGTCGCAGTGACCAAGGCTTTACCTGGGAGCAGACGCCCCGACTCGACGATCTGCGCCGGGAACTGTCGCTGGCGTAGTGACCGCGACACGCGCGGTCCGCATCGTCACCGAGGTGGCCGCCGTCGATCGTCCCTTCGACTACGCCGTCACCGACGCCACGAGCCGCGTCGCGGTGGGCGACCGGGTGCGGATCGACTTCAATCATCGTTCGGTGCGCGGCTGGGTCGTCAGCGACGCCGAGCCCGGGCGCGATCTGAAGCCCCTCACCAAGTGGTTGGGCTACGGCCCGCCGGAAGAGTTGCTCGGCGTGATGCGCTGGGCCAGTGAACGCTGGTGCAGTCCGCTGTCGCGCTTTCTCATCTCGTCGTCACCGAAGCGGCTCATCACCGCGCTGCCGTCGCCACCACCTGCACTCGCCCTCTCGAGTGGCGTGCAACGCGGTGCCGTCACGTGCGAACCCGGCGTATGGCAGTTGGCTCCCACGACCGACCCGCTGGCCCTCGTGCTCGGCGCCTACGAGACCTGTCGCCAGCGCGAAGGGTCGCTGCTCGTCCTGGTGCCGACCGAGGCGTGGGCCCGTCGGCTGCGCGGACGGCTCGAACAGCGGGGCTGTTCCGTGGCGTCGGGCGAGGGTGAGTGGGACCGCATGCGCGCCGGGTGGCCGGTGATCGTCGGATCGCGCGGCGCGGCGCTCGCTCCGGCGCCTCGCGTCTCGGGCGCGGTCGTCATCGACGCCGACGACGAGGCCTACCGCTCCGAGGCGGCCCCGACGTGGGATGCGGTGACGATGCTGCGAGAGCGCTGCCGTCGCGATGACGCGCCCCTGTGGTGCACGACGGTGATTCCGTCGCCGTCGCTGTTGGACGACGGAGGGTATTCGAAGGGGGTGGACCTGGCGGGGGGCTGGCCCCGCATCGACGTGGTCGATCGCCGTCAGAGTGATCCGAGGGACGGGGCGCTGTCGCGCGAGGCCTTGGACGCGGCCCACCGCGCGCTCGCGCGCGACGAGCCGGTCGCGGTCGCCGTTGTCCTGCAGCGACTCGGCGCGGGCCGGCTCTTCGCGTGCCGGACGTGCGGAGAGCTGGCGCGCTGCAGCGAATGCGCGCAGGCCGAGGAAGAGGTGGACGGCCGGCTGGCCTGTCGCGATCGACACGAACTGCGGGCGAACTTCTGCCGGTCGTGTGGCGCCACCAACCTGAAGCGCGTGCGCGTCGGCGTCACGACCCTGGCGCGCGACGTGGCGGACCAACTGTCCCAGCCGGTCACCGAGATCACCTCCGGCTCGCAGTCCGAGGCGCCACTCGCCAGGGTGGTCGTGGGCACCGAGGCCATCTGGCAGCGGGTGCGGCGCTGCGCCGTCGTGATCTTCGTCGACTTCGACCAGTACCTGCTCGCCCCGCGTGAGTCGGCGCGCCGTGCGGCGATCGCGTCGGTGGGCAAGGCCGGCCGCCTGGTTGGTTCGCGCCGCGAGGCGAGGGGCGAGGTCGTGGTCCAGACCCGGCGCGGAGACGACCCCGTCGTGCTCTCGCTGGTCTCGGGCGATTTCGACCAGATCATCCACGACGACGTCGAGACGGCGAAGATCCTGGCGCTGCCCCCCTATGGGGCGGTCGCCGAGTTGACCGGCGATGCCGCGGGGGAGTTCGTCGACGGCCTGACCGACGCCGGCGTGACGGTGCATCCCTCACCGAACGGTTTCGTGGTTCGCGCGAACGACGTGGCGACGCTCTGCACCGCGCTGCGCTCGTTGAGCCGACCGAGTGGGAAGCTCCGAATTGCGGTTGAGTAGCGGGCGGTAGCGTAGAAACGTGACTGTCATTCCCATCCGCGTCTACGGCGATCCTGTGTTGAATCAGGTGGCCACCGAGGTCGAGAACATCGACGGGCGTATCGCCGCACTGGCCGAGTCGATGATCGAGACGATGTACGAGGCGCCGGGAGTGGGCCTGGCGGCCAATCAGATCGGGGTCCAGAAGCGGCTCTTCGTCTACGACAAGGGCGACGGACCGGTGGTCGTCGTGAACCCGGTGATCGTCGAGTCCGCGGGCGAGTGGACGTACGAGGAGGGCTGCCTCTCGGTGCCCGGCATGAGTTGGGAGATAACCCGGCCCAACGAAGTCCATCTGGTTGGCTACGACATCGACGGCAACGAAATCAGCGTGGAGGCCGATGAGTTCGAGGGGCGGATCTTCCAACACGAGATGGATCACCTGAACGGCGTGCTGCTGATCGAGCGACTGGACGGCGAACAGCGACGCGAGGCCAAGAAGCTGTTGCGTAGCCAGCGTGTGCAACTCGGCGTCAACGACCCCGATGGTCTCGAACAGCTCCTGGGCGAGTAGATGCGTCTCGCATTCCTGGGGACTCCCGACGCGGCCGTTCCCTCGCTGCGCGCACTGGTCACGGCCGGGCACGACATTGCGATGGTGGTGACGCGCCCCGACCGGCGCCGTGGTCGCGGCGGCGAACTCACCCCCAGCCCGGTCAAGGTCGCCGCGACGGAGCTCGGCCTTCGCGTGGGGCACGGCCTGAGCGAGCTCGAGGGACTGGACGTCGAGCGCGGCGTCGTGGTGGCGTACGGAGCGCTGATCCCCGCGGCGGTGCTCGAGCGGCTGCCGATGCTGAACGTGCATTTCTCGTTGCTGCCCCGATGGCGGGGCGCGGCGCCGGTGGAGCGGGCGATACTCGCGGGCGACGAGGAGACCGGCGTCGCCGTCATGTCGCTCGAGGCCGAACTGGACACGGGACCGGTTCATCTGGAGCGGCGGGTCAGCGTCGATGGGAAGACGGCCAGTCAACTCACTGGCGAGCTCGCGACACTGGGCGCCGAGGCACTGGTGGAGGTCCTCGCGACGCCCGAGTTGTTGGACACCCCCCGCGTCCAACAAGGAGAGGCCACCTACGCGCGCAAGCTCACCAAGGAGACGTTCCATCTGGTGCCGTCGATGCCGCGAGAACTGTTGTTGCGCACGGTACGCCTCGAACGGGCCTTCACCTTCGTCAACGGCCGGCGCGTGCGGGTGCTTCGAGCGCACGCCGTCGAGGGTGCGCCGCACGAGCCGGGCTCGCTCGTGGCCGGCGCGGGCGGCGTCGCCCTGGTGGGCGCCGATGGTTCGATCGGCCTCGACCAAGTGCAGCCCGACGGCGGGCGGCCGATGACCGGCTGGTCCTGGTGGACGGGGGCCCGCCTCGATCACGACACGGTTCGATGGACGTGAGCGTTGAGCGCACCCTCTAGGCTGAAATCGTGACGCTGATCGACGCCGGCCCGACGGGCTCTTTGCGAGTCGCTCCTTCGATTCTCGCCGCTGACTTCGGTGCGTTGGCGAGTGCCGTGCACGAGATCGACAGCGAAACGGACTGGCTCCACGTCGACGTCATGGACGGCCATTTCGTGCCGAACGTGTCGATCGGCCCGCCGGTCGTTCAGTCACTTCGACCGTACAGCACGAAGTTCTTTGACTGCCACCTGATGATGAGCGAGCCCGGGCGCTACCTCGAAGCCTTCGCCAAGGCGGGGGCTGACGGCTGCACCGTGCACGTCGAGGTTGGTGGCACCGAGTCGCTTATCCGTGACGCGCGCGTGTTGGGCCTGCGCGTTGGACTCGCGGCGAATCCCGACACCCCGTTCGAGAGGGTGGCGCCCTTCCTCGGCGACATCGACCTGCTGCTGCTGATGACCGTCTTTCCGGGCTTTGGCGGCCAGTCCTTCATGGGCGAGGTGATGACCAAGGTGAGCGCCGCTCGACGCGAAGTCGAGGAGCACGCCCTCGCGCTCGACATCGAGGTCGACGGCGGCATCGACCTCGCGACGACGCCGATCGCGGTGCGGGCCGGGGCCAACGTGCTGGTCGCCGGTTCGGCAATATTCGGTCGCCCCCACCCGCTCGACGCTGCGCGTGCGCTGCGCGATGCGGCGATGGCCAGTCGCGTATGACCCTTTCCAATCCCGAACTCATGTTGGTCGCCGTGCAGGCGGCGGAGAAGGCCCGGTTTCACGCGCCGCCCAATCCGTGGGTCGGGGCGGTCATCGTGAACGAGCGCGGCGTCGTCGTCGCCGAGGGCCACACGCAGGTCCCGGGCGAGGCGCACGCGGAGATCGACGCGCTGCGCCGCGCGGGCGATCAGGCGCTCGGCGCCACGATGGTCGTCACCCTCGAGCCGTGCTGTCACGTGGGGCGCACCGGGCCCTGTACCGATGCGATCATCACGGCGGGCATCGCGCGCGTGATCGTCGGTACGTTGGACCCCGACACGCGGGTCAGCGGTCAGGGCGTCGCCATCTTGCGCGCGTCGGGCGTCGACGTGGAAGTGGGCATTGAAGAGGAGACCGTCCGAGCGCAGCTCGCACCCTACCTCTGGCACCGCGTCACCGGTAGGCCCTACGTCGTTGCGAAGGTCGCCGCGACCCTCGACGGCGTCGTCGCAATGGCCGACGGCTCGAGTCAGTGGATCACGTCCGAACCCGCTCGACGTGACGCGCACGTCCTGCGCGCCCAGAGCCAAGCCATCATCATCGGCGCCGGCACGGTACGCATCGACGATCCGCAACTCACCGCTCGTCTCGGCGACATCGTCCTCGAGCCGCTGCGCGTGGTCCTCGGCCACGCGCCCAAGGACGCCAGGGTCCGGCCGTGCCTGGAGCGAACCGGTGAGATCGGCCTCGTGCTCGATGAACTCGGCCAACTCGACGTGCTCCAGGTGCTGGTCGAGGGCGGACCGACGACGACCAGTGCCTTCTTCGAAGCCGGCCTGGTCAACTACGTGGTCTGGTATCTGGCGCCGGCGTTTGCCGGCGGCGACGGGACGGTCGGCGCACTCAGGGCCCTGTCAACGTCAACGATCGACGCGCTGCGTCGGGGTCGAGTGGTGGACGTGGCGCGCATCGGCGAAGATATACGGGTGGACGTGGAGGTCTGATGGCGTTATCAACGATCGAAGAGGCGATTGCCGCGCTGCGCAACGGGGGCATGGTGGTCGTGGTCGACGACGAGGACCGCGAGAACGAGGGCGACCTGATCATGGCCGCCGAAGACGTGTCGTCCGAGAGCATGGCCTTCTTCTTGGAGCACACGTCGGGCGTCTTCTGCGTGCCCCTCGAAGCCAGTCGCGCCGATGAGCTTGATCTGCCCTTGATGGTGGTCGCCAATACCGAAGCGCAGCGCACGGCCTTCACGGTGACCGTGGACTACCGCCACGGCACCACGACCGGCATTTCGGCCCACGACCGCGCCGCCACCGTACGTGCCTTGATCGATCCCTCGACGCGGCCGAACGATCTGAACCGACCCGGCCACATCTTCCCGCTGCGGTACCGACCGGGTGGGGTGCTGAAGCGGGCGGGTCACACCGAAGCCACGGTGGACCTCTGCCGCCTCGCCGGAAAGTACCCCTCGGGAGTGCTCTGCGAGATTGTGACCGCCGACAAGTCCGACATGGCCCGACTGCCCGAGCTCGAGGTGTTCGCAGCGCGACACGGACTCCCACTCGTCTCGATCGCCGATCTGATCCGTTACCGTCGCCACCACGAGAAGCTCGTCCGCCGAGTCGCCGAGGCGGCGCTGCCCACCGAGCATGGCCAGTTTCAGGCCTTCGTCTTCGAGTCCGTGCTCGACAGCGAACAACACCTGGCCCTCGTCTACGGCGACATCGCCGGCGCGCGCGACCTGCTCGTGCGGGTCCATTCGGAGTGTCTCACGGGCGACGTCATGGGATCGATGCGCTGCGACTGCGGCCCCCAACTGCACACCGCCTTGGCCAAGATCGCCGCCGAAGGCGCCGGGGTCGTTGTGTACCTGCGCGGTCACGAGGGCCGGGGCATCGGACTGGGCCACAAGATCCGCGCCTACGCGCTCCAAGAGGACGGACACGACACCGTCGACGCCAATCTCGAGCTGGGCCTGCCGGTCGACTCTCGCGAATACGGCATCGGAGCCCAGATCCTGGTGGACCTCGGCGTGACGTCGATGAGGCTCATGACGAACAACCCGAGCAAGTACGGCGGGCTCGAGGGCTTTGGTCTCAATATCGTCGAGCGGGTGGCGATCGAGAGCCGCCCGACCGAGTTCAACATTGACTACCTTCGCACGAAGCGCGAGCGGATGGGTCACCTGCTAGAGGGACTCGATGACCTCGACTGACCAGACGGAGTTCGACCCGACGTCAGCCGTGGAACTTCGAGGACGAGTCGGCGAGTACCTGGAGGGTCATCACGACGGACCCGGACTTCGCATCGGCTTGGTCTGCGGCCGGTTCAATGGGGGCATCACGACGCGACTCTTGCACGCGGCGCTCGACACCTTGAGCGAAGCGGGCGTCGATCGCGCGGACATCTCGCTCGCCTGGGCGCCGGGCGCCTTCGAAGTGCCGCTGCTCGCTCGTTACTTCGCCACGGGCCCCCGGCCGGTTGACGCGGTGATCACGCTGGGCGCGGTGATCCGCGGTGACACCGGCCACTACGAGGTGGTCGCCGGCGAATGTGCCCGCGGCGTGCAGTCGGTGCAGTTGCGCACCGGGGTGCCCGTGATCTTCGGCGTGCTGACCACCAATACGGTCGACCAGGCCCTCGAGCGCTCGCTGCCCGACGAATCGAACAAGGGCCGCGAGTCGGCGCTCACGGCGCTCGAGATGGTGTCGCTGCTGCGCCAGGGATCGTTGGCCCGGTAAGCCGTGATCACTGGCGTCATCGAGTCATTCGACGAACGACGGGGCGACGGTCGACTTCGGGGCGACGACGACCAGGTGTTCTACTTCCACTGTGTCTCGATCGCGGACGGATCTCGCGTGATCCCAGTAGGTGCACGCGCGACCGGTGCGCGAGCCGTGGGGCGCTTGGGGCACGACGAAGTGGTGGACGTTACGCGCCTCTCCTAGGTGTAACCAGCCATCAC